>NZ_JAEMNZ010000008.1:0-172291 GCF_016461625.1 Devosia sp. MC532
CCTGAACGCGCACTGGTTCCTGAGCCTTGACGACGCACGGGCAAAGATGGAGGAATGGCGTAAGGACTACAACGAGGTCCGCCCACACAGCGCCATCGGCAACAAACCGCCGATATCGCTCATGAATATGTCAGGGGCATCCGGCCATCCCTGAACGCATACCCCCAGAAAAGCCCCAGGCGGGTGGTCCAAGATCTGGGGGCACGTCAGGTCCAAGTGTCCAAGGGTCCAAGGGTCCAAGGGTCCAAGGGTCGGTAGCGTCTGAGAGCTTTCTCGGGTGAAGCGTCGGTGGCCCTAAGTATAACTCTGTGTATTGCTATCGGACTTTTCGAGAATTTGTGGCGCTAAGATCAAGTCCAATTCGTAGATCAGCGTCTTACCTTTCTCAGAAATACCAACCCAGCGATTACGCCGGTCGTTTGGGTCGGTTTCTTTTTCAATAAGGCCCATGCCTGGGACCTGACCGGTGCCTTCACCTAGCAAATCGAGCTGACGAGCAACTGTTGGGTATTTTTGCCCATTTGTTTTAGCAACAATGTCCGAAACGGAGGTGTTTTCACCTGCGTTTTGAGGGGTCATGCCGACGCGCAACAGTGTAGATAATTGCCCAAGAGTCATATTTGGATATCGAGTCTGCACTATGTCTAGAGCGGCTGAAAATCGTTCTAATTCTTGACTTTCGTGCGGCTCCCTAGCGCCTAGGAAAAAGAAAAACATTACTTCCTCTTGACATGTGAATACATCCCCCCTGATATTATACTATAACATAATATTGAAGGAGGTCGTTGTGATGGAGGTAGATGGCTTAGATTCAGGGACTCATGTCTATTCAAAACCTAAAGTAATTATAGTTGCTGCGACCAAAGGTGGAACCGTGAAAAGGACGCTAGCGATAAATCTCGCCGTTGCAGCCCAGAGTCGCGGTATGAAGACCGTCATTATTGATACTGATATTGAAGGGGATAGTGGACAAGGGTCGTGCTTGAAGTGGAAGTCTCGTCGGGAGAAACCGATGCCTTTCGTAAAAGGGGGCAATCTTAACAACCTGGCAGTACTAATTTCCAAGGCGTGGGTGGCTAGGTACAAAGTGGTCATCGTTGATACTGCGGGGCGCAGTACGCCTGACTTTAAGTCAGCGGGGGGCTTTGCGGATTTCATCCTCATTCCTTCGCAAGCAACAATCTTGGACGCCGAGGCTGTCGAAGCAATTCTTCGGCAAGCTCGGGCTTCGGATGTGCGAACAGGTATTGTGCTGACTCAGGTTCTGCAGGAAAATCATCGACGCACCCAGCGCTACCGCCAAAAATACAGCGCGATGGCGACCGTGTTTCAAACCACCATCCGGAGGCGCGTTGATTATGCTGACGCTATTGCACGTGGGCTAGGGGTGACTGAGTACCACGATGATGGAGATTGTGACGTCGAAGTTCAGACGTTGTTGAATGAAATTCTGGACTCAATTAACCAGTAGAAGGCGGAACGATCATGAGTGATGGTTTTGAGGATGGTCCTGACGACTTTGCTTCACCGCACAATGGTAAGTTCGAAGTCCGAGAGTTGCGGCTACGCCTTCCTCCTGCGGTGGTGCAGGCTTTAAAGGCCCAAGCGCAGGCTGAGGGGTTGACCGTCAATGCGCTCGTTTCACGCTACATCGATCAAGGCTTTAAAGCTGACGGGCGTCTTGGTGTGTTTGAGCTCTCAAAGGGGCTCCATGACTACCTAAAACGCAAAGGTGGTCGGCAGTAGTTCAGCAGATTATTGCGTCAGGTGCCCAATGTGTTTGCACTCGAGCGGATGGCGCTTGGCGAACTGCAGGTAGCCGAAGACTACTTCAGTGTTCGAAATGAGCGCCCAGCTTCTCCTCCAGGCAAAGAGTGTTGTGCTTAGCTGATGGCCGTGGGGACAAGGTCTTACCTGCCCCCACACGCTAGGTTTGCGCTATCATTTTTATAGCGAGTGGTGCGTGGAATGGGCGGCAGAAGCTAGAGCACCATGTAATACGGACCCAGTAAGTACGCGATGTGACTGCAATTTGTCTGCGAGTGCCTCAGCCTGCGGGCTGCGGGTTCGTAAAATCTCGGTCGCTCGGTCTTTCAGTTGCTGCAGTTGAAGCTCTATGGACAGAGCAAGCTGCTCCTCCGCCGTTGAACCGAGGAGCCCAGTTTTGAGAGACCGGTAGAAGCCGAGTTCTGTGTGGGCGGAGTGGAGCATTTTGGTGGCGAGCGCTAGGTCCCGTCGTGCTCCGGCGTTTGGCCTGGCGCCAAGCAGTTCGTCTGCGGCTCTGCCAGCCAAAAGCATGGTCACATGGTCTTCGATGCCTTCCCGAGAGAGTAGGTCCTTGTCGCGGAATGTGGTTTTGACCCAACCGCCGTTGTCGTTGAGATCTAAAACTGAGACTTCCAAAACCGGGATGCCGAGATGGGCTGCCACCACGGCGTGGCCTGCCTCGTGGATGGCAATAGCCCGATCAGCCTGAGCTGTGCGTTGGCTCGGCGAGCAAACAACGCCAAGTACATCAGCGAGTTTGAGCTTGGAGCGTTTGCGTTCGGCATCCGGCCGCACCTGTTGGCACCAAGCTTCGATCTGGGCTTGGTTGGCGTGTGGTGTCAGTCGAGCAAGCGTGGAGAGTTCTGACTCTGTCAGACCGCTGCCAAGGTAAGCTCGAAACAGGCGTTGGCGTGTGTCCTCATTGGGTGGTTGAAGAACGATATGCTGTTCCAATCTCCCGGCTCGGACCAATGCAGGATCGAGTCGCTCTGGGTGATTGGTCGCCCCAAGCAAGAGGACGTCGGGGCACGTCTTACGGGTGCGATCAATTTCCGTGAGCACAAAGGTAACCAGCGGCGCCCACCAACTTGCCTCCTTGGCATCGAGTGCCATGCGGTTGGGGAGTGCATCAATCTCGTCAATGAGCCCGACAATTTTCCCGCTGTTTATATCAAGCGATGAAAAGAAGGATTGCGCGCCGCGAATGGCGTCGCCGAGATTGCCTTTCCCGATGCTCAGCCATTGTGCAACAGAGGTGACGACAATGGTACAGTTGGCCGTGGTCGCCAGTGCTGCAGCTAAGGTGGTCTTTCCAGTTCCAGGCACACCAGAGAGCAGTGCATAGGGCAGGTAGGGCGTGTTCGAAGCTTTCAGTTTTGCCACTGTTTGCTCTGCCCACGCTTCTACGTTTCGGTCCAGAACAAGGTTTGAGAGCTTTGGACCGCGCTGAGGAGCCGCCGTTAGCCGCCTCTTGCTCGCTTGGATACGGCGAAGCGTGGCAATCACGGCTGTTTGCGAAACACCTAGCCGGATGGCATTCAAAAGATCTTGGGTGTCTAAGCCAGTAATGTCCCGTTTGGTCAGCTGAGGGAGCTTCTCACTGGTGACTTCTTGGATGCATTGCCGGACGATGGGCCAGTCTGCGGGTTCAATGGTGAGCTGCAGATCCGCCAAAGTTGAAAGGCTTTCCGGAACAGCGCTTGTTGCACCTATGCTCACGCAGCAAACGCTCTGACCTGTTTGCAGCGCTGCAAAGATTTGCTTTTCTTGGCGTGCTCGGTCTGCCTCTTGGGTCAGGCTGTGACATTGCACAACCAGCATTGCAGGATACATCGCGGTGACGTGCTCGCAGATGACCCTTTCCACTGCTTCATCGCAAGTTCTCAGAACGATCAATGCCGCAGGTGCATTCAATGCGTCAGCATTCGTTTTGCGCAAAGCCTTCTCAAGCATGAGCCGTGCCATCACCTCTTTGGCTAAAACTGGTCGCCGGCCTAGAGGTGTGAGCAGATTGTCTGGAAAATCGACGTCATCGAATTGGTGAAAGTTTGGTAGCCGCGCACTGCGGTTGAGGGACCTTAAGGACATGAGAGTACTCCCGGGCCGCGGCTTTCGCCGCGCCCTTAATGTGCTGTGGATGTTGGCGACTGGAAGGGGTTTAGCGCACCGGCGCTTCGAGCTCTTCCGCGGGAGTGCTCAGTCTTGTCCATTCGAGCTTGCTGATATTGCTTCGGCCCGAGAAGAACTGCGCTAGCTGACGGTGGGATTTGAAGACAAGATCGCGCATGACGATGTAGCTTCTTCCGTCCTCGGCCTTCTCGAGTATGCCACTATAGTTGCCATAAGCTCTTAGGAATGAGATCGCGGCAGGTGATTTAGAGCAGGCGGTTAGCGCAATTTCAGACCCACGCAACAGAAGCGAGGTTCCGTTGTTCTGCTCCGCTGCCAAAGCGGTCATTTCGTTGTAGGTGCTCTCGTAGACAACACCGGGTGGCAACTCAGACCAGTCCCTCCGTTTGCCGAGCATTTCTTGCTCGAAAACAGGGCCAGCGAACATCTTGCGCAATGTGCTTTGCGTAAAGGCGATGCCAGCTTGTCTCAGGATTAAGAGGGCCTCAATGGCAAAGAGCGTGATCTGCTCATAGCGATCGTCGCCAACATGCCGGCATCTGGAGTGTCTTGGGTCATGAGATTGTGCCCGGCAGCCTTCATCCGGTCCCACAAAATGCGTTCAAGAATATAAGCGTCATCGACGGTGAGCCTGTTGTTGGCGTCCGTGATGACAAAGATCTCGTCTGGTTTCCTGTTGAGACCATTGGGTGCCACATTGAGGCGCGACTTAACGCGACTACCGCAGCCAACATAAGCGATGTCGCCAAAGATCTTGATATAGACCCCCGCCTGCTCAAGTTGACGATTGACCCCCACTCCCCTGAGGCGCCGATCGGTGGTGACATGAACCTGGGCACGAAGTTCAAGTGTGTCGAGCGCGAAGAAGGAACACTTGGCATTCTCTTGCTCGATGTCAGCGACAGGTCCGTTCGCGACAGGGGCAGTCGGCGTTCCGTGGTGGGTGCGCTGGCCAATTGGATTGGGGTTCTCACAACGACGAAAGACGAGTGTATTTACGTCGACGAGTTGGTGTTGCCCGAACTCGAGAGTCCCTGCATGAACAAGGGCGGTGACGGCCTCAACCGGTTCTGGATGTCCTTCGAGCACGGCAAGAATGTCCCCGAGGGGAGCTGAACCGGTCTCGTCGACAACGGCAAGAATTCTCACTTGATCGGATGGCGATAACGTCTGGTGGATCACGAAGCCATTTTCGAAATGGGGAAGAGTATTCGTCTGTGCTGTAGATGCTGACGAATAGGCCTTGCGGGCCGCGGTGCGGCCGTTCAAACTGCTATTATGCATTTTTCATGTCCTTCATCGACATTGAATGATGCCTAGGCTGCTGTAGGTGTTCTAGCACCTATGGCAGCCGCCCTTTTATGGGCCACCACCAACCCCTGCATTACACAAGGACCACCTTGGCATCACTGTCAGCGGAATTGCTGATACTTGCTATGTGTAAATGATAATTGTTAATTTCAACTTAATTCGGTTCGAAATACTTCGAACTGAGCCAGTATTTCTTGTTTTGCTTTTTAACTAAATTGTGTTTTTGTGGATTTTGTTAGTAATGTCGGGTCTGCGCGTGTGTGTTGTTGGTGTTTGTCGTGGAGCGGGTAGCTATGTTTTCGTTGTGACGGTTGCCTCAGATTTCATAACGAGGCGCAGAGGCGGGTTGTCGCTCTGCTTGTAGCCAAGAAGGGGCAAGGCCACAAAACCTACGTCATACTGGTTTCACCTAGAAACACGCTGATATGGCTAACCGTAGGGCACCCTGCACCAAAGATTGATACTTATGGGCGTTACGTTTCTTTGACGGCGGAGCAGAACACTTGTCCTCCGCCACCAGTTTGTTGCTGCGCTTCGCAGATGATTGAGCCTGTTCCACTTTGTTTTCTGTGGTTTGGCATAACTTTGATTTATCGCAGGTTTTCAGCGCGTATACTTTCGCTTTGAAAGAATTGGTTCAGCTCACTTTTGCGCGCTGTCCATAGGTGGCCAACCTTTTTACCGGGGATTTGTCCCTTGGTGAGCAGGTGCTTGGTTTGCCGCGGGGTTCGATTGATCGTCGCTGCGATGTCATCGATGCTCCAGACAATATCTGTTGCTAAATTCTCTTCTTGGGACATTTGAACGCCTTTGCTTGAAATGAGCCGCAAGCAAGTCCCTGGTCTAATCAATCTAGATCATCGGCCTGCCCGTATCCGCTCGTCATGAAATTTCGAATTCCAACACATCAACTTGTATACAACTCTGCCATTGCGAATCTAATCTAATGATATTATATTATCACATAATGAAGTTCTGGCAAGTGGCAGTTCGGTTGTTGCTTCTGGCGAACTTTTTGAAGGCACATCGCATGACGCGCGTGTGGCTCGAAGCAAGGTCGAATGGGCAGCAGATGAGTGTACGGAAAAGAACATGGGGAGACCCCAAGGCGCCGCAAACTGCTTGGATTGCGGACTATAAGGACGAACAGGGTAAACGGCGTCAGCAAAGTTTTAAGCTGAAACGGGATGCGGATGAGTTTCTGCAAAAGGCGTCAGTTATGATCCGTGAGGGAACGTTCATCTCGAACAATAATACCGAGACCGTCGCTCAAGCCGGCGCTGCGTGGCTTGAAAAGAGTAAAAGCAAGGGGCTTGAGCTCAGTACAATCGCGCAGTACCGGCAGCACCTTGAGTTTCATATTGCCCCATTCATTGGCAGTCGCAGACTAACGTCACTAACCAGCCGAACAGTCCGCGAATTTGAAGACACCCTTATAAATGCGGGGCGTTCAGGTGCCCTCACCGTTAAGGTGCTGACGAGCCTCAGTTCAATTATTGCTGATGCTAAGGAACGAGGGAAAGTCCAACAGAACGTGGTTCTCGATGTGAAGAGAGATCGTTCAGGAGCTGCTTCCCGACTGGCCAGGCGCAACAAACCTAATCTGATAGTCGGCAAGGACGTGCCGACTCCAGACGAGATTAGACGCTTTATCGCCGTTTCGGACCAAAAGTGGCGGCCATTCTTTATGACCGCAATTTTTACGGGCCTTCGGGCATCAGAATTGCGAGGCTTATCTTGGCGAGACGTCGACCTGAAGAAACAGCAACTCCACGTTCGTCAGCGCGCTGATCGGTATGGTGTGATTGGTGTGCCAAAGTCTGCTGCCTGTTTGAGGACTTTGCCTTTATCGTCAGAGTTGGCTCGGGAGTTGGCTCGATGGAAGCTGGTGTGCCCTCGTCCAGCAGCACCAACGATGACGGAAGATGGATTGGGCCTCGTTTTTCCAAACGGCGCTGGCAATGTTGAGAGCCTAGCCAATCTCATCAATAGGGGGCTGGTGCCACTTATGCTCAAGGCGGAAATTGTAGCGGCCAGAGATGGGCGTGCGAAATACACCGGACTGCATACCCTTAGGCATTTCTATGCATCGTTCTGCATAAACCGCAAGGAAGATGGCGGCCTCGGTGTAAATCCAAAACTTCTGCAAAAACGCATGGGGCATGCGACTATCGGGATTACGCTCGATACCTATTCGCATCTGTTTCCAGTTGAGCATGATCCCGAGGAGCTCGAACATGCTGAGCGCGTTCTGCTGGGGACCCAGCGAATGTGACGCAGGTAGCTGGGGTTAATTTGGTTTCTGTGCAACATGGGTGCAACAAAAGCTCGGTAAGCAGCAGAAATCCTAAGGATTACGCGGATTGAAAATCCGCGTGTCACTGGTTCGATTCCGGTTCCGGGCACCATTTTTTCCTTCACAAAATTCAAAACGTTTCCAGCGATGCCGGTTTTGGCGTTTGTGCGGCTTTGCGCCTAGAAATGGGTCTGCATTTGGTGGCGTAGGCGCATGGCGAGAAGCAGGCCGCGGGACGCCATAAAGCTGACGAGTGCGATCCAAAGGCCGTGGTTATGCCAGAGCGGGATGATCGTGGCGGTGAGGCCGAAGAAGATCAGGGCCGACGCGAACATCATATTACGCAGATCGCGCGACCAACTGGCGCCGATAAAAACACCATCCATGAGGAAGGCGAGGAGGCCTGCAATCGGGATGAGCAAGGTCCACCAATAATAGGTTGAGATAAGCTCGGACACCGTTTCGTTCGGCGACATGGTGGAGATGAGGACATCTTTGCCAAGGAGCAGAACAGCGACATAAATTGCCGTCGCTATGGCGCTGAATTTGGCGGCCAGAGCAATGGCGGCTTTAAAGCCCGCCGCATCGCGCCCGCCGACAAAGCGGCCCGAAAGCTGCTGGGTTGCTGTCGCCAAGCCATCCATGACCGCGCCGGACATATAAAAGACCGTCATCAACACGGCATTGGCGGCCATGACGTCGGGCCCGAAACTGGCGCCGATGCTGGTGAACGAGGCCAAGACGATAATGAGCGCGAGCGAGCGCAGAACCATATCGCCATTGACGAGCAGCATGCGACGGACCGCTGTCCAGTTCGGCACGGCGGCAAAGGCGCGTCGCCAGTTTGGTCGCAGCTGAGCGGTGAGCAGGGCGGCTCCGAAGAGTGCGGTGAGCGTTTCCGCGCAAACAGTGGCAAAGGCCGCGCCTTGTAGCCCCCAATCCAGATGCCAGACGAAAAAGATCGAGAGGGCGATATTGCTCAGGTTGAGCACGAGTTGCAGAGCGAACCCCTTGTGCATCTCGCCTCGCCCGAGCACCCAGCCGGTGAAGCAATAGGTGAGGAGCAGCATGGGCGCTGACCAAACACGAATGCTGAAATAGGTCGCTGCGGCTGCGCGGATCTCGTCGCTGAGACCCATCAGGCCCAGCCCGAGATGCTCAGCGGGAACCTGCAGTCCGATGGCGAGAAGGCCCAAGGTGAGGGCGATGACAATGGCCCGGAGGGGAACGGCCAGGGCTTCGCTGGTGTCTCCGGCGCCAAGGGCCTGAGCGGTCATGCCTGTGGTGGAGGAGCGCAGAAAGTTGAGGCTAAAAAAGAGGAAGTTCAGGAGGATATTGGCGGCGGCGACGCCGCCGAGCAATGCTGTGTCGCCAAGGGGCGCGAGTACTGCCAGGTCAACCGCACCGACGAGCGGCGTCGACATCGACGCCAACATGACGGGGGCGGCCATGACCAAGAGCGTGCGTGCAGTGACTTGTGGCTGCCGGCGGTCATGCATGTGCTCGAAGTCCAAAATCGCTAAATTGGTCGTGTGGTCATATCACCTGATAAAAACTTGCCATATAGTGGGTTATGGTTTTCTTTTCGCTGGCTGTGCTGGGCAAGAGCGCGTATTTTGCGAGCTGGACAAAAGAATTTGGGGGCGGGGATGGCAGATAACGGTGGAAGCGCCGGTGGTGTGAGTCAGTTATCTCGCCGTGTTGAAAAGAGTCCAACGCTCGTCGAGGAAGTTACCACTCGACTATTAGCCGATATTCGCACTGGCAACTTGCAGCCAGGCGCGCGCCTGCCAACCGAACGCGAAATGATGCAGCAACTGGGCGTGTCACGAACAGTGATCCGCGAAGCCGTTGCGCAATTGCGTGCGAGCGGCGTGGTGACGACGCGTCAGGGGCTTGGTGCCTTTGTGTCGGCCGGTGCCCATCACCGGACTTTGCAGATTTCTCCCAATGACATGAAAGTCGTGGGCGACCTGATCAATTTGAATGAGCTGCGACTGGCGATCGAGGTCGAGGCGGCAGCGCGTGCGGCGGCACGGGCCAGCGCTGAAAGCATAGAACGCCTGCGCACGGCTCTGGACGATATTTCTGCAGCAATTGATCGCGGTGAAGACGGTGCTGAGGAAGATTTCCGGTTCCACCAAGCTGTCGCGGAAGCATCTGGCAATCCACATTTCCCTCGAACCTTGGATTTCCTCGGCCAGTATAGCGTGCCACGCCGAGCGACCAATATTGGTGGCGTGAAAGACGCATCCTATCTCAGCCGACTTCAGAACGAGCATCAGCAGATTTTTGATGCGATCAACGATGGCAATGCCAATGCTGCGCGTGATGCGATGCGCCAGCATCTCGAAGCGAGCTTGGCGCGGCTAGGGCGGTTGGCGCAGCAGGCGCTCTAACGTCGGGCGGACGACGATGCAGGCTGAAACACTGCTTTCTGGGGCTTGAGCTCGGGTCGTCGTACAAGTAAAGCTGGGCCCATGATACCAGCTGTAAAATCGCCCGATGTGATGGCCGTGAGCTATCAAAACTTCCTCGATCACCTCAGGGTTGCGGGATTTTCGGGTGATTTGGAAACAGGCTTAGGCCATCGCCTTGTCCAGTCGACGGACAACTCGATCTATCAAATCGTTCCGGACGCTGTCGCTTACCCGCGCAGCATTGTTGATTTGCAACTGATCGCCAGCCTTGCGCGCGAGGAACAGCATCGCGCGATCATCCTGCGGCCTCGTGGCGGCGGCACCGGCACCAATGGTCAGTCGTTGGGCAATGGGGTGATTGTTGATATGTCTCGGCATATGAACAAGATCTTGGCGATTGACCCGGTTCGTCGCGTTGCCATTGTTCAGCCCGGCGTCGTCAAGGATCAGCTGCAAAAGGCGCTCAAGCCTTACGGTCTGTTTTTCCCACCTGAACTCTCAACCTCTAATCGGGCGACGATTGGCGGGATGATCAGCACGGACGCCTCGGGGCAGGGATCTGTGCTCTATGGAAAAACCAGAGATCACGTTCGCGCGGTCAAACTGGTGTTGAGCGATGGGTCTGTACTCGATACGGGCGCGCATGGCGATTTGGACCTCGCGCAGGAACTCGACGCGCTGGAAAGAGACGTTGCTGAGCGCTGGCTGCGCGATGTGCCTCAGCTTAATCGCAATGTGACCGGCTATGATCTGGGGCATCTGCGCAAAGCCGATGGTTCGCTGGACTTGAACTCGGTCATCTGCGGTTCTGAGGGGACGCTCGGGCTCATCGCCGAGGCCGAGTTGGCGTTGACGCCTATTCCGGACCATATGGGTCTTGTGACCATCGTCTATGCGGATTTTGTGTCCATGCTGCGGGAAACAAAGAAGTTTCTCGGTTTTGGTGCGGCGTCGGTCGAGGTGGTGGATGAGCGCGTTCTTGGGCTGGCGCGAACCGATGCGGCCGGTGAGAAAGTCGCGCATTTCTTTAGGCCAAGTGCCGATGGGCGATTTGGCAGCGCCTGCATGGTCGAATTTGTCGCCGATAGCGCCGATGGGCTCGAGCAGCAGATGTTGCGCCTTGTTCAGGCGGTTAAGGCCGATGGGCAGTATTTGTCATTGGCGACCACGAATTCGCGCGCCGATATTGCCGATATATGGGCGATGCGGAAACGCGCAGTGGGCATATTGGGCAATGTGACGGGCACGAGCGCCCCGGTTGCCTTTGTCGAAGATACGGCGGTGCCGCCCGATCAACTGGCGGACTATATTCAGGAATTCCGGGCCCTGCTTGATAGTTTCGGGCTTGGCTATGGCATGTTTGGACATGCGGATAGTGGCGTTATTCACGTCCGCCCGGACATGGACCTTTATGTGCCCGAGCGGCGCGAGCAGGTGCAGGCCATTTCTGACAGTGTCTATGCGCTGACGCAGAAGTATGGCGGGGTGCTGTGGGGCGAGCATGGCAAGGGCGTGCGCGGGGCCTATACGCGCGCGTTCTTTGGGGAGCTTTATCCTGCGATCCAGCGCGTGAAGGCGCTGTTTGATCCGCATGAGCAGTTCAATCCGGGAAAGATTGCCAGCAATTTTGGCCCTCTGACAGATGTTGGGGATGTGCCGATGCGCGGCGAGCGCGAAGCGGGCTTGGCCCACGCGCATAGCGATGGCTATAGCCGTGCGCTGACGTGCAATGGCAATGGCGCGTGCTTCGACTTCGAATTTGACGCGCCCATGTGTCCGAGCTGGAAGGCGACGCGGGACCGCCGCCAATCGCCCAAGGGTCGCGCGACTTTGGTGCGCGAGTGGCTGCGCTTGGTGCAGGCGGCGGAGGGCACTCAATCCGGTACGCGGTCTCGGTCATGGCGTCCGCGACTGTTTGCGCGGATGAGCAAAGGCGCTGACTTTTCTCACGAGGTAAAGGCGGCGCTCGACACCTGCCTTGGGTGTAAGGCGTGTAAGGGCACTTGTCCGGTTAAGGTCGATGTTCCCGCGTTTAAATCGCGATTTCTCGAACAATATCATACGCGCTATTGGCGCACGCCGGCTGATCGGTTGATCGCTGAGATTGAATTGTTCTTGCCTCTTCTGCCGCTCGTTGCGCCGGTTTATCGCCTCATGGCGAATACCAAACTGGGGCAATCTGGCTTGCGGCTCTTGGGGCTTGAGGCGCTGCCTTCTTTGCCTAGAACACCGCTGAAAAGTGAGCTGGCCGAGCGTGGGGTCGGGGCCTTGGCTCCATCGGACATCGAGGCCCTGTCGCCGCGTGAGAGGCAGGATCTCGTTGCTATCGTCCCCGATGCCTTTGTGGCGATTTTTGAGCCAGCGCTGTTGTTGGATCTGGTTGATCTCTTGCAGAGCTTGGGCTTCCGGCCCTTCATTGTGCGGGTGCAAAACGGCAAGCCATTGCATGCCAAGGGGTTGCTGAAGCGTTTTGACGCCGTGGCGCGTCGGACCGCAGCGCGGTTGCGCGCTTACGATGCGCTCGGTGTGCCGCTGATCGGTGTCGATCCGGCGATGACCTTGGTCTATCGCGATGAATATGCGCCGATTGTCAATGGCGCGGTCAATGTCAAAACCATTGAAGAGTTTCTCTCGCAGAACCTTCATCGTCTGGCGGATGCGCGTCGTGATGCGGGGGCGATGAAGGCACGTTTGGCCAATCATTGTACCGCTACGACGAACCTCTCTGCCTCGTCGCGGCAGTGGGGTGAGGTGTTGGCAGCGGCTGGGATTACCACGCAAACTGAAAGTCTGGGCTGTTGCGGCATGGCTGGGACCTTTGGGCACGAGGCCAAGAACCGGCGCCTGTCGCAGCAGATTTATGGGCTCAGCTGGCGGTCTCGCGTTGAGGAGCCCTCTCTTGAGGCAGGCGAGCTGGTAGCGACCGGGTTTTCGTGCCGCTGCCAGGCGAAAAAAGAGAGCGATGCGCGTCTGCGGCACCCGGTTTCGCTGATTTTGGAGCGGCTGCGCGCACGGGGCGCATGAGCGGAGTTTTCAACGCGCGGCGGGCATGGCCTTGACATGGGTCATTTGTACGATAACCATATAACCAATGATAATGCCTCAGTGTTTTAAAGAAGGGCAGGACGAATGGTAGTGCGTACTGGCGGCCGTATTCTGGTTGATCATCTCATCGCTTACGGTGCCAGGGTGAGCTATTGCGTTCCTGGTGAAAGCTTTCTTGGTGCGCTCGACGCATTTTACGACAGTGCTGAGCAGATCTCTCTCATCGCCTGCCGCCACGAAGGTGGCGCTGCGAACATGGCTGAAGCGTATGGCAAGCTGACCGGCGAGCCGGGCATTTGCTTTGTCACGCGCGGTCCTGGCGCGACCAATGCCTCCATTGGTCTGCATACGGCGCGCCAAGATTCGACGCCGATGGTTTTGTTCATTGGCCATGTTTCGCGCGAGCAGATCGGCCGTGAGGCTTTCCAGGAAATTGACTACAGACGCATGTTTGGCGAAGTCGCTAAGCACGTGGAGCAGATCGACGACACCAAGCGGATACCTGAAGTGGTGGCGCGCGCCTTTGCAATCGCAACGAGTGGCCGCAAGGGCCCTGTGGTTGTGGTGCTGCCGGAAGATGTGCTCACCGAATGCGTGGACGTGGCCGATGTGCCGCGCCCAGCGCGCGTTTCAGCAGCGCCGACCTCGCGGGCAATTGATCAGCTTTTGGCCGATTTGAGTGCAGCGGAGCGACCACTGATGGTAGTGGGGGGCTCTGGCTGGAATGATGAGGCACGCGTGCAGGCACAGAGGTTTGCGGAAGCTTATGGCTTGCCTGTGGTTGCGGGTTTCCGGTGTCAGGATCGGTTCGATAACGCGCATCCTCTCTATGTCGGTGAGCTCGGTACATCGGTGACGCCGGACCTTAAGGCGCGCGTGAGCCAGGCTGATTTCCTGCTAGTTGTGGGGGATCGCCTCGGCGAAATGACGACGGCCGGTTACACGATCATTGCGTCACCCGTTCCGACGCAGAAGCTTGTGCATGTCCATGCTGGCGCAGAAGAACTTGGTCGCGTGCACCATGCGGATCTAGCGATCAATGCCGATGTTGCAGCGTTCTTTGATGTTCTTTCGGCAGCGCCCGTGGTTGAGCATAACGACTGGGCTGAATGGGCCGAGGCAGGGCGTGCGGAATTTGACAAGGGTCGCGTAGCGCGTGCGTTTGGCACGGAACTCGAACTCGGTGCGGTGATGGAGCAGCTGAGTGCTCTGGCCGATGAGGATGCGATCTTCACCAATGGGGCCGGGAACTACACGGCCTGGTTGCAGCGTCATTATCTCTTCCGCCAGTATCCGACCCAGATCGCGCCACTGAGCGGGGCCATGGGCTATGGCGTGCCAGCGGCTATCGCGGCGAAGTCTCTTTTCCCCGATCGTCAGGTCTTCTGCTTTGCCGGTGACGGCTGCTTCATGATGACCTCACAGGAAATCGCGACGGCCATGCACTATGGTCTCAACCCGATCTTTATTGTGTTTGATAACGGCATTTACGGCACCATCCGCATGCATCAGGAGCGGGAGTATCCGGAGCGCGTTGTGGCGACGGAATTGACCAATCCAGATTTCGCCGCTTATGCCCGCTCGTTCGGCGCACTCGGAATAACGGTGAAAAAGACCGAGGAATTCACGCCTGCGCTGCAGCAGGCCTTGGCAAGCGATGTTCCGACTGTGCTTCATCTGGTCATACAACCTGATGTCGTGTCTGTTCGGGCGCGACTGTCGGAGATTCGCGCTGCGTCGCTCGCCAAGGCGACGGCTTAAGTGCAGGAGATGAAAATGGCGTACAACACCATCGACTGTGATGTTCACCCGGCCATTAGCGGGTTGCAGGATCTACTGCCCTATTACGATGACTATTGGCGTGACTTCGTCTCGATGCGTGAGCTGAACGGCATGGATCTGGGCATTTACCGCCCATCTTTGCCTTTGAGTGCTCGCCCAGATTGGCTGGGGACTGAACCGCGTGCGGGGGCGAGCCTTGATGTGCTGCAGGGGCAGCTGCTCGATCCGTTTAAGGTTGATATTGCCATTTGCACCGTGCTCAACGGGGCGTCCTCATTCTTCAATCCCTACTTCGCAGCGGCGACGTGTAAGGCCAGCAATGATTGGCTGATCGAGAATTGGTTGGCCAAGGATGCGCGCCTGCGCGGCTCGATCATGGTGTCGATCCAAGACCCAGACCTCGCCGCAGAAGAAATTGAGCGTCTGGCGGGTGATCGTCGCTTTGTGCAGGTGGTGATGCCTGTGGCTGGCGATATGCCCTTTGGGCGCCGCTATTATTGGCCGATTTATCGCGCTGCGGCCAAGCATGGCCTGCCAATCGCGATCCATCCGGGTGGCGGTGGTCGCTACCAGCAGAGCTATATCGGCAATCACTCGCTTTATCTGGAAGACTATGCTTTGCAGGCGTCGACCATGGCGCACCAGATGTTGAGCCTGATCTACGAAGGCGTTTTCTCGGAGTTTCCGGACCTCAAGGTGGTGATGCTGGAATCGGGTGTGACCTGGGTTCCGTCCTATCTGACCGACGCGGAAAACAAGTGGATGGCGCTGCGCCGTGAAGTGCCGTGGGTTGATAAATCCCCATGGGACTACGCGCGCAAACACTTCCGTTTCACCACCCAGCCGTTTGATGCGCCGAACAATGGCGAGATCGTCAATCGGGTCATCGACATGCTGGGTTCGGAGGACATGCTGTTGTTCTCCACGGACTATCCGCACTTCCAGTTCAACGGCGACAACGCCTTGCCAACTGGCCTGAGTGACGAGCGGATCGCTCGCCTCAAAAGCATAAACCCACTCGCAACTTATACGCGTTTGTCTGAGGCGGTCTGATGAGCTCTCCAACCTCTCCTGTTCAGAACGGCATCGTTGACTGCGATATCCATCCTGTCTGCCCGCCTGAATTGCTAAAGACCTTCCTGCCCGCCAAGTGGCACGAAATGCACGACCTCTATCGCGGGGCGTCGAAGGGGCCATTCTTTGGCCTCGACCCCTATGCCGGTATCGAGCCGAACATTTCCCGTCGCGACGCGTATCCGCCGGGCGGTGGCATTCCGGGGACTGATCTAGCGTTTATGCAGGAGCAGTATCTCAATCCGCATAATGTCGAGATTGGCCTTTTGCAGCCTTTGTCGCCGACCGGTGGCATGCAGCGCCATTTGGATCTGGGCGTGGCCATGGCCTCGGCCGTCAACGATTGGCAGCTGGAACGCTGGTCGCAGGAAGACAATCGCCTGCGCACCTCGATCACGGTCACGCAGGATCATACAGAGGCAGCGGTTGAGGAAATCAATCGCCTCGGCAAGAACCCGCTGGTGGCGCAGGTTGGGCTGTTGCAGCGCAATACTGAACCGGCTGGGCGTCGTCGCTATTGGCCGATTTACAAGGCAGCTGTTGAGCATGGCTTGCCGATTGGTGTGCATGTGGGCGGCAATGGCGGCACGCCGCCAATGGGCAATGCAGGCTGGGCCTCCTACCACGTGCAGCAGCACCAGCTGACCCATGGTGGTTTCACCGCCTTTGCTATGAGCATGATCATGGAAGGCGTGTTCGAGGAATTCCCTGACCTCAAGCTTTTGCTGGTGGAAGGGGCGTTTACCTGGGTGCCGTCGACGCTGTGGCGCTTGGACAAGCTCTGGGAAACCATGCGTTCGGAAGTGCCGAACCTCAAGCGCAAGCCTTCGGAATACTTCGCCTCGAACGTCTATGTTTCGACCCAGCCTATGGACGTATACAAGAATCCGGCGGATCTGCGTCAAATCATGGAATGGGTTGGTTGGGACAACCTGTGCTTCGCATCGGACTACCCGCATTGGGACTTTGACGATCCGCGTTACGTGTTCACCTTCCCGCTCTCGGCTGAGGAGCGCCGTAAGGTGTTCTCCGATAACGCCCGCAAGTTCCTGCGTCTCTAGGAGGTTCTGATGGCGAAATACGTTGTTGCCAAGGTCGGTGATATTGCTCCAGGCGCGCAGCTCGCATTCAAGGCGGGTGGTCGTCCGATTGTCGTATACAATCTCGATGGCGAATATTTCGCCCTGCTGGACAAGTGCCCGCACCAAGGTGCGCCGCTGAGTTCGGGTGTGCGCTCTGGTCTGGCGGGCCATGATGGTCCGGGCCGTCCGTGCATGAAACGTCAGGGTGAGATTGTCATGTGCCCCAACCACGGTTGGGAGTTTGACATCCGCACGGGGCAATCATGGTTCGACCCGGCGAACACCAAGGTGAAGACCTATTTCAGCGAAGTTGCCTCCGGCAATGAAGTTGTTAAAGGCCCCTATAAGGCTGAGACTTTTGAGGTTTCGGTCGATGATAACTATATCGTTGTGTCTGTCTAAAGAGCTGTTTGCGTATGTCGTCTAGTGTTCGTGTTGCTGCTGTCGCCGATGTCTCCGAGGGGGAGATTCTCAAGGTGTTTGTTGGGGATCGTCAGATCGCCCTGTACCATATGCCCGGCGGCGAATTCCGCGCCACTGACGACCTCTGCTCACACGGCCAAGCCTTCTTGTCTGACGGCTGGCTGACCGATGAAGGCCATGTTGAATGCCCATTGCATGGTGGGTGTTTCGATACGCTGACTGGGGAGCCCACTTTGGCGCCCTGCGAGGTGGCAATTCGGGCCTATAAGGTCCGGGTTGAAGGAGAAGAGATTCACGTCGAACTGGCTGATTGAAAAGAGAATTTCTAATCAGCGGTAAGGCTTGGATTTCTATTCTAGGGAACGCACCAAGGTTAGTCGTCCGTCAACTGGTACGATAACCCGACGTGTATTAGCGTGTCAGAATTGGGGAATTCCGACACGCATTAGAGGGTGAGAGGATAATAAGATGAATTTCAAGCTGAACCGCCGTGGATTTTTGAAGGCTGGTGCTGCGACGCTCGCCACAGGCTTGGCGATGCCAGCCCTGATCGGCCGCGCACACGCCGCAGGCGTGGTCAACATTGTTGGTCACGACTCTTACGTGCCGAAGGACCTGCGCGAGAAGTTCACGCAGGAAACCGGCATCGTCATCAATCTGCGCTCGACAACCGATCAGTCGCAAATTTTCAATCTGCTGGCTGCCGAAGGTGATCAGCGCCAGACCGATATGTCGATCATCGCGGGCCACCGCATGTTCGCTTACATCGCCACCGATTATCTGGCCGAAATCGACGAGTCCAAGCTTCCGGGCATGTCCAAGATCAACCCGGTCTACCGCGATGCGGACGCTCAGTTCATTCAGGGCAAGCGCTACGGTATCCCAGTCCTGACCGGTTTTGCCATGATGGCAAGCCGCAAGGGCGTGGTTGCGCCGGAAGACACCGAAACCTGGGAAACCATTTTCGGTGACAAATATGCCGGTCGCGTCACCCTGCGTCCGGGCAGCGCGCTCTATGCAGCCATGTTCCATCTTGGTTTGCAGGATGTCTGGACCGGTTACAACGGTGACTCTGCTGCCGTCGAAGCCATGCTCAAGGAATGCCGCGAATACGCCATTTCCCGTAAGCATGTTCTGCGCAAGTGGTATGACACCACTGCTGAATTCCAGCAGCTCTATTTCGGCAATGAAATTGACGCGGGCATGGGCTTTACCGAAACCGCAATGCTCCTTGCCGGTGCAGACAGCAGCGTTCAGCCGGGAATTCCGGTCGAAGGCACCACTGGCTGGACCTACAACTACTCGCTGTTCAAGAATTCAGCGAACCAGGAAAACACCTATAAGTTCATCGACTTCTTGCTGCAGCAGGAGAGCATTGGCTCGTCGATGACCCGTTCGTCCGGCAGCTTGTCGACCTTCCTTGATGCGACATCGGGCCTGACCGAAGCGGAAGCTCAGGCGATCCAATTCTCGGATGAACAGCTCAAGCGCATTACCTGGCTCGACGTGAAGGGCGCCGACGACAACCGTTACGGCTTGCTCGATCAGTACGGCGCTGGCTTGCGCGAAGCTTGATGCAAACACCCGCGCAGCTGAAACGCTGCGCGGGTCCCTGCGGCCCCCACGCATGTCTCGGTCTTTGATATGCGAAAGATATAGAGCAGCCTATGAGCTCAACAGTTGTCGCCACAAAGCGCCGCAGCGAAGGGAAGGTCCACTGGTCGTACCTTCTCATGTCCAACGCGCCTTACCGCGCGCTTTCCGGTTTCCTCAACCGTAACCTGAAGCTGGCCTCCATCCTGATGGTGGTGCTTCCTGTTGCTTGGCTCGTTCTGTGGAACATTTTTCCGCTAGGACAGATGCTCAATATCAGCCTGCTCCAGCAATATCCTGTGCCAGCGGGACAGTCTGAAGTCCGGACTTTTGAGCATTACCTGCTCTTGTTTACCGACTACACGGTCTATCTGCCGTTCTTGAGGACAATGGGCTTTGCGGTTGTGGTGTCGTTCGTCGCGCTCGTGCTGATGACGCCGCTGGCCTATTTCATCGCCAAGAAAGTGCCGAAGAACTGGCAGGTGCGGTTGTTGCTCTTGGCCATGGTGCCATCGTGGGTGGGCGAGCTTATCCGCGTGTTCTCTTATGTGCTGATTTTTGCCTCGAACGGCGCGATCAATCTCGTGTTGATGTGGGCCAATTTCATCGAGCGCCCGATCCCCTTTCTATACACCTGGTTCTCGCTGGGGGCAGGGATGCTGTACGTCGTGGCGCTGTTCATGCTCGTGCCGCTTTATGCCGCCATTGAGAAGATCCCAACCAATGTGCTTGAAGCCGCTTCAGACCTCGGCGCCAACGGCATTACCCGCTTTTTCAAGGTGACGCTGCCGCTCATGCGCGATGGTATCGCGACGGGTGTGACGCTGGTTTTCCTGATTACCACCGGTGTTTACACCGTGCCGATGATCCTTGCTGGCACAGATAGCAATCTGTTTGCGCAGGTCATCGCCTCCTACTTCCATGAATCCAGCCTGACCTGGCCACGCGGCGCAGCGCTCGCGATCATCCTGTTTGTCAGTGCCTTGATCATCAGCGGCGTTCTGCATTCGCTTCTGCGCGCCAAGAAGAAGTACTGATCGATGAAGTTCTTCACCAAACTGACGCAAAACTGGAGCTGGCTCGGCTTCGCTTATGCGGCCTTTGCCTTCTACCTCCTCAGCCCGCTCATGATCGTTGTGATGATGAGCTTTAAGGATGGCGTTTTCCTCGGCTTCCCGATTGAGAAGTGGACCACGCGTTGGTTCCTCGAAGTCGCGCAAGATCGCGAGTTCCACAGCGCGCTGGGCCTGTCGCTCTACATCGCGGTGATTTCGACGCTGATTGCGCTGATCGTCGGTGTTTGGGTGGCGGTGCTGTTGGCCCGCGCCAAGCTTTGGGGCCGCCCGATTATTTTCGCTCTGGCCTGTATGCCGCTGGTTGTGCCGTCCATCGTTTCGGCCATTTCGCTGCGCATCTTTGCGCAGTCAGTGGGTATTCCGCCTGGCACGACAGCCATCATCATGGCGCATGCGATCCATAGTGTGCCTTACATGACCCTGATGGCGCTGACCCGTCTCAATGGGATGCCGAAGAATATTACCGAAGCAGCGCGCGATTTGGGGGCGGATAGCTTCGTCACCTTCGTGCGCGTGACACTGCCCTATCTCATGCCCGCGCTGATCGGCGGGACGGTGTTCTCAATGCTGTCGAGCTTTGACGACTTCGTCCGCTCGTTCTTCTTGGGCGGCTACAACCCGACACTTCCTGTCCTGATTTACGGCCGCATTTTCTCCGGTCTCACGCCTAGTCTGGCGGCTATGTCCACCATGATCCTCGTCGTGACGATTTGTATTGGCCTCTACACCGAGCGCATGGTTCGCAGAAGGATGAACAATGGCTAACGTTCTCAAGGTTGACGCCGTCACCAAAGAGTTTTCTGATTTCGTCGCCGTTAAGTCGCTGTCGCTCGAATTGAAGTCTGGCGAGTTTGTCACCCTGCTTGGACCATCGGGCTGCGGGAAGTCGACGACGCTGCGTATGGTGGGTGGGTTTGAAGAACCGACCAGCGGCAAGATTTACATTGAGGGAGTGGATTCAACGAATATCCCGCCGCATAAGCGCAATGTGAACATGGTGTTTCAAGACTATGCGCTGTTCCCACACCTGACCGTTCGGCAGAACGTTGCCTTTGGCTTGCAGCTCAAGGGGCTGCCGGAAGCCGAGGTTACGGCGCGCGTTGATGAACTGCTTAAGCTGGTTCAGCTCGACACCATGCATCGCCGTATGCCGAGCGAATTGTCTGGCGGTCAGCGTCAGCGCGTGGCTTTGGCTCGTGCGCTTGCGCCGAACCCGCCACTGCTGCTGCTCGACGAACCGCTGGGGGCGCTCGACGCAAAGCTGCGCCGCGAAATGCAGGACGAACTGCGTCGCTTGCAGCGCGCTACCGGCAAAACCTTCGTTCTGGTCACCCATGATCAGGAAGAAGCGCTGACCATGTCCGACACGATTGTGGTGATGAACGAAGGGCGCATCGAACAGATGGGCTCGCCGGAAGAGCTCTACAATTTTCCACGGACCGAGTTCGTTGCCCGCTTTATCGGCGAGATGAACTTTCTGCCGGTTCAAGTCAAAACGCTGGCCGATGGTTTGGCCAACGTGGCCTGGGGGCAGTTCGATTTGCGCGCTGTGCCGGCTTCGGCGGACGTGAAGATTGGCTCGAACCTCATCGGCGTGCGTCCGGACAAGATCACGCTGCATGCCAACCAGCAAGGCGTGGGGCAGGACAATATGCTCAACGGCCGTATTGAAGACCGCGTCTTCCGCGGCAGCTCTGTTCATTACACTGTTGAGGTCAATGGCGTTCGCTTCGCTGTCACCGCGTCAGCCGAGCAGAATTTTCCCGCTGGTGATCAGGTGGTTATGGCCTGGAGCACGCAAAATACCCTTCTCATGAACACGGCAGAAGCTAAGTGATCGAACTTCTCGCGCTCATCAAAATTCCATCGCCTGCGGCTGAGCGTATTGCTGAGCATTTCACGGTCCATCAGCTGCCCGAAGAGGGTGAGGCGCGCAGCGCTATGCTGGCCGAAGTGGGCCCGCGCATCCGTGGGATCGTGACCGGCTCGCGCGGCTATGTGCGCGAAGAGCTGCTGGAGCAACTGCCCGCGCTGGACATTATCGCCTGCTACACGGCCGGTGTTGATCCCATCGACGTGGAGGCGGTTAAGCGTCGCGGCATTGCGCTGTTCAACAACTCTGCGGCGCTGAACGACACGGTTGCGGATTTGGCGCTGGCGCTGTTGCTCGGTATCGCCCGCGATATCACCGGGGCCGATGCGCATGTGCGGGCCAATCTGTGGCCGGAGCGTCGCTATCGTCCGGGCAATCTCTTGCGTGGGCGCAAGGTGGGTATTGTTGGGCTCGGCGGCATTGGCCTTCAGATCGCGCATCGCTGCGCGGCGTTTGGCATGGAGGTCGCCTACTACGGCCCCCGTCCTAAGGACGTCGACTACCGCTATGAAGCGGATCTGCTTGAGCTTGCAAAGTGGTCTGACACTTTGATGTTGTCGTGCCCGGGTGGCCCGGAGACGCAGAACATTATCAACGCAGACGTCTTGGCAGCCTTGGGGCCGGGCGGATGGTTGGTCAATGTGGCGCGTGGGTCTGTGGTCGATGAGGCAGCGCTGATTGCGGCGTTGCAGAACGGCACGATTGAACGGGCCGGACTTGATGTGTTCGCCGATGAGCCGCGCGTTCCGGCAGAGCTGATGCAGATCGACCGTGTGTTGCTGAGCCCACATCAGGGCAGCTCAAGCGTTGAAGTGCTGCCGCTGCGTGCCGAGATCATTCTGGGCCAATTGCGCGACCATTTTGGCAACTGACAAAGAGCGGCCTCTTGGCATGACACAATCGATCGTAATCATTGGGGGTGGCTTGGCCGGCTATGCGCTGGCCACCGCTCTCCGCAAAGCCTCGGCTGATATTGCTCTGACGGTGATTTCTGAGGAAGCGTATGCGCCTTACGATCGGCCGCCGCTGAGCAAGGCGGTGCTGCTGGCCGATGAACCTGCGCCGCCCTATCTGCTCCCTCCGGAGGCTTGGGCGGAGCGCAATATTGCGCTTCTACTCGATAGCCGGGTTGCCGAGATCAATCGCGCAGAGCGTGTGGTGGTGCTGCAATCGGGGCAGACGCTGGCCTATGATCAGTTGATCCTCGCAACGGGCGGAAGCCCAAGGCGGCTTGCTGTTCCGGGCTCGGAGCATGTGGCCTATCTGCGCAGTTTTGAGGATGCTCTGGCAATCCGCCAAAAGCTGACGGCGGGGTCTTCGCTGGTCTGCATTGGCGCCGGGGTGATTAGTCTTGAACTGGCTTCCGTGGCGCGAGACCTCGGGGTGCACGTGCATGTCGTTGAAGCCACCTCAAGCGTTATGGGGCGATTGCTGCCAGCGCCTGAACGTGACTTTTTCCAAGCGGTCCATGTCGAGCGTGACGTCGCGTTTCACTTTAACGCCGGTCTTGCCGCGATTGAGGCAAAAGAGGTGGGCTATCAGCTGGTCTTGGCGGATGGGCAGGCGCTTGAGGCTGGTCTAATCGTCGCGGGCATCGGCATGTCGCCCAATACCGAACTGGCCACTGCGGCGGGGCTCGCGGTCGGTCGCGGGATCATTGTTGATACTTACGGTCAGACGTCCGATCCGGCGATCTATGCGCTGGGCGATGTTGCCGAGTTCTTCCATGACGGCTCCAAAACGCACGCAATGCTTGAGACCTGGTACAACGCCATGGACCACGCTGCGGCCATGGCGAAAACGCTGTCTGGCACGCCGACAGTCTATGCGCCGACAACACGGTTTTGGACCGATCAGTTCGGCCGCAATTTCCAGATGGCTGGCAATGCCGCTCTGGCCACGCAGGTGGTTGAAGAAGGCGACCGTGCGGACGGGAAGTTCTCGGTCCTTTATCTCAATGACGATGGGGTGATCGTGTTTGCGATGAGTGCTGACGACCCGCGACGGCTGCGTATGGCGCTCAAATCCATCCAAGCAGGCGAGGTCTATGGCGATCTCTCCAAGGCGAAGCGCCTCAATTCGTAAATTCAAATCTAGGAACACTTTGTCATGACGAAAGTCGCTATCGCAGGCGCTGGTGCCGTTGGTTTTACGTCCGCCTGTTTGCTCCGCCTCCTCGGCAATGACGTGACGCTCTGGTCGCCGTCGGGTCGTGGGACCATGGGCCTGCGTGAGAACAATAAAATCACCACGACGGGCAGCGTGAACGGCACGTTCGATGTGAATTTCGTCGAAGATCCAAAGCTTCTGGTCGAGTCCGCCAAGCTGATCCTGATCGCTATTCCGGCCTATGGTCAGCGCTCGATTTTCAATCAGCTGGTGCCCTATTTGACCGATGAGCACACCGTGCTGATCACCGGCGGTCAAATGGGTCTGGGCGATCTCTATCTCTCCAAGCTCTTGGCTGATGCGGGCAAGAAGACCCTGATTGCTGTGCTCAATGGTCCAATGACCATGGGGCGTAAGCTTGGCCCAAATGACGCTGTGCAAGTGCCGCCCAAGAAGATGGCGCGCATTTCAGCTATTCCAGCGGACCAGACCGACCGTGCTATCGCTGTTGTCTCTGAAGCCTTCGGTGACCGCTTCAAGGGCTTTGGCAGCGCCTTGGAAGTTGGCCTGATGGCCATGGGCGGCATTGTTCACTCCGGCCTTGTGATGGGCAATATCACCCGCATGGAAGAGGGTGAGGAATGGTGCGGCTATTACTACGTCACCGAGTCCATCAGTCGCCTGATCAATGCGCTCGACCAAGACCGCCGCGCTGTCGCCAAGGCCTTTGGCATCGATAGCCCAAGCGCTGCTGGGATTTTTACCCAGGGTCAGCGTCCTGACGCGACTGTTCGTGAAGTGCTGTTCCCACTGACCTACGAACGCACCTTCCGCAATGGTCCGCGCAAGATCGAGCACCGCTATGTTGAGGAAGAGATACCGTACAACCTTGTAACGCTTGAACGTTTTGGCCGCATTGCGGGCATTCAGACGCCAAATGTGACACGTGTCATCGACATGTATCAAATCATGCGCGATCGCGACTATCGCACCAAAAACACCATGGCCGTGGCGCTGGGTATCGACGAGCTGTCGGTCGATCAGATCAACCAGAAGTTCACTCAGGGCTTTTAAGCTTTTTGCCAGCGGCCGCACTGTGGGCGCTGGCGACTTACCCTGAATATCTGTCGCATGATGAGAAGCTGACCACGGACTGTGGCCAGCTTCTAACTTTTTGAGTGACTTGGTATTGGCAGAAAGGCCATCAGCGATAAGGCGCTTTGGCGTATCAGGGTGATGTTGGTGTCGCGCTGTTGTTTTCTGTACGGACTAACAAGAGGGCGACAATAGACGCGAAGATGCAAGCTATGCTGGTGCATAAGAATACCAGAGCACTGTCGAGGGCGTAAAGCTGTCCGGCGACGAGGATGAAGAGGGCCGAGATGAGCCCTGTCCCAGCGGCATAGGTGCCGGTTGCACTTGAGAGTGCTTCGACTGGGATGTTGCGGCGCATATAGGTGGCGACACCGATTTGGGTCATGGCCAGCGAACCAGTTTGCAAGAGCTGCATGAAGAGCGTGGGGTAGAGATCTGCCGAATAGGCGAAGGTGCCCCAGCGCAGAACGCTCGCTATGGTGCCAATGGCGATAATTTTGCCAGCAGTGAGGCGTGCGGAAACGCGGCTAGAGAGCGCGAAGGCGAACACTTCAGCGCCAACGCCAAGCGCCCAAAACGCGCCAATGGCGAGTGTTGAGTGACCAGCCTCGATCCAGCGGAACGTGCTGTAGGCGTAGAAGACGCCATGGCAGGATTGCGCGATTGCGGCGCTGCCAACGAGCAGCAAGAAGCTGCGGTTCCGTATGGCGGTGCTGATCGTGGCCAGCGAGGTCGCTTGATCGCGGGTGCGGGTTCTGCGCGGGAGGGCGCTGGCCAGAACGGCTTGGCACACCAGCACGACGCTGACCAAGACGATGACGGCCGCAGTGCCCTGCCAATCGACTAGATAGCCACACAGAAGCGTGGTGACGACAACAGCGCCAGAGCCCCAAGCGCGCACCTTGCCGAACTCAAGCCGCGTGGAGGCGAGGTTGGCGAGCAGGATGGACTCGCTCAGGGGAATGAACGGGGCGCTGACGAAGCGCGAGAAGAGGAAAATACCGGCTATGGCAACCGGCGTTGAGGCCAGCTGCAGCCCGGCATTGGCGAACAGGGCAAGAGCGATGAGGCCAAGGAGGATGAACTTGGCTTGGCCGGTTTTGTCTGCCAATCCGCCAACGATGGGATTGATCAAAACTGCCAATAGGGCCCCGGCGGCAGTCATGGTTCCAATGTCTTGGATGCTGAGGCCTTCAGACTGCAGCCACAGCGGCATGAAACTTATGCCAATTGCGATTTGGGCATAGAGCGCAAAATAATAGGCGTAGAACGACATGATGCAAAAACTGCCCTGACCGCATGGCCGGTATCGTATTGCATCCGCTGATTAAGTCAGCATGGCAAAAAGAGATATTTGCCGGTCGTAGGGCGAATATTTTTTGGCGAAGATCTCGTTGCCGCGCGCGACGGCTGCGCCGGAGCGCAGCCGTGGTGGAGGGTGATCAGCTTGCCGCTTTGAGCGCGTGGCTCGGCGGCGCTGCACCTGGAATGGAGGCGATCAACTCGCGGGTATAGGCGTGCTGAGGATTTAGGAAAATTTCGTCGGGCGTACCGGACTCGACGATAGCGCCCGCTTTCATCACATGCACCTGATGGGCGATCATGCGGACGACGGCGAGGTTGTGGCTGATGAAGAGATAGGAGAGGCCTAGCTCCTCCTGCAGCTTGGCCAGCAGAATGAGGATTTGTTCCTGCACCAGAACGTCGAGGGCGGAAACCGCTTCGTCGAGGACGACGAGTTCGGGTTTTAGGGCGAGGGCGCGGGCGATACCGACGCGCTGGCTCTGGCCGCCCGAAATTTCTGCAGGGCGACGATCGGCAAGGGCTGCGGGCAGGGCGACTTGCTGCAAAAGCTCATCGACCCGATCGCGGCGTTCGGCGGCGGTGCCGATGCCATGCAGGATCATCGGCTCTTCGACGGATTGGCGGACCGTGTAACGCGCATCAAGCGAGCCGAAGGGGTTTTGGAAGACGGGCTGAACGCGGCGGCGGAAGTCGAACAGGTCTTTGCCGCGCAAATGGGTGATGGTGCCGCTGTCAAAGACGATGTCGCCCGAGGTGGGCTCTTCGATCTTGAGCAGCATTTTGGCTGTGGTGGATTTTCCCGAGCCGGATTCCCCGACCACAGCGACGGTCTGGCCGCGCTGGATGGTGAAGGAGGAGTTCTGGACTGCGGTGAAATCGGCCCCCTTGGAGAACATGCCCTGACGGCCGGGATAGACTTTCTGGACGGCGACAAGCTCAACGAGGGGTCGACGGCTTGTGTCTTGGGTCGTGGGGAAGGGCCTGACCAGTGGTGGGGTGACCATGGTTGGCACGGCGGCAATCAAGCGGCGGGTGTATTCGTGCTGCGGATTGGCCATGACTTCGGCGGCCGTGCCGGTTTCAACGACATCACCACGATACATCACCACCACATCGTCACAGCGCTCTGCGGCGAGGGCGAGATCGTGGGTGATGAGGATGAGGGCGGTCCCCAACTGCTGGGTGAGGCTCTCGAGCTCTTCGAGAATGACCTTTTGCACCGTGACGTCGAGCGCGCTGGTGGGCTCGTCGGCGATCAGGAGGCGCGGGCGGCAGGCAAGGCCCATGGCGATGAGGACGCGCTGGCGCATGCCGCCGGAAAGCTCATGCGGATATTGGCGGGCGCGGCGGGCGGGCTCGTTGATGCCGACCATGTCGAGTAATTCGACGGCGCGCTTGAACGCTTGGGTGCTATTGGCCTGACCATGCACTTCGAGCGCTTCGGCGATCTGGGTGCCGACGCGCTGAAGCGGGTTGAGATTGGTCATCGGGTCCTGGGGGACGAGCCCGATGCTCTTGCCGCGCAGGGCACGGAGGCCCTTTTGGTCAAGCTTGGTGACGTCCTGACCATCAAAGAAAATCTCGCCAGTGGAGACGCGGCCATTATCGGCCAGAAGGCCATTGATGGCGGCAGCAATGGTGGATTTGCCGGACCCGGACTCGCCAACGATGGCCAGTTTTCGGCCTGCGGGCAGGGTGAGATTGAAATTGCGGACGGCGGTCACAGGGCCGCGCGAGGTCTCAAATTCGATGGACACATCGCGAAGAACGAGCAGTGGGTTCGAGCTTTCAGTCATGACAATGTCTCCTGCGAAAGGGGTGCGGAATTGAGGGTTTTGGTGCTGAGAGCGAGGATGAGCGCGATCAGCGTGGACACGCCGCCAAGGCCGAAGAGCCAGTAAAAACCTTCAGGGCCAGAGCGGGTGACGTAATCAAGGTGGAGCGCAACGATAACGGCTCCGGCGACGCTAGCGGCGGCTGCGCCCATCTGGCGGCTGAGCATATTGAAGCCATTGCTGGCGCCGAGCTTGTCCGTGGGGGTCGCGCTCATCAGGGCCACGGGCAGGGCTGCGAAGGCAAAGGAAATGCCGCCCGAGAGGAACATGGTCGAGAGCGCCACGTAGATGGAGTTATCGAGATAAAAACAGCGCGCCAAAAAGGCTGCGATGGAGACGGCTATGCCGGTGGCAATTGCGGCGCGGACACCTGAACGGACGACCATGAGCCCGGCCAAGGGCGGCGAGACAATGGCGATGAGGCTGGCGGGCAATTGCACAAAGCCGGTGGTGAGGACGGTGCCGCCAAGGCCGACGCCATTGTGCATGGGCATTTGGCTGATGGTGATGGTGCCGGTGAAGCTGAGGAAGAAGCCGAAACCGAGGAAGAGTGCGATGAGGTGGCTGGTCGAGACGGCCGGAACCCGCAGGAGGCTTAGATCCACAAAAGGTTGTGGCGTGCGGTTCTGGTGCCAGACCCAAGCACAGAGGAGCGCAGCGGCGATGATGAGCAGGGTGGCGCTCATGGGAATGGACATTTCGCCATCGGCAGCCAGGCTCAACGGCAAAAGAATGAGGGTAAGGATCAGACCAAGGCCCAGCGCGCCGGTGAGGTCAAAGCGCTGCTTTGAGATGGGGGCGACGGAGGGCACGACGACCCAGATGAGAAGGGTTGCGAGGACGGCGGAGCCGCCCATGATCCAGAATAGGGTTTGCCAGGTGCCGAAGGAGACGATGAAGCCCGCTAAAGGCACGCCCAGACTCGTGCCAATGCCGATGGTGCCGCCGATGATGCCGACGGCCATGGGCAGGCCTTCGACGTGCCAGAGGCGGCGCAGCATGGCCATTGAGAGGCCGACGATGCCGACAGAAAAGCCCTGCAGGACGCGCCCGATGATCATGGTAGTGAAATCGGTGGCGAGGGCGGAGATGAAAGAGCCAATGGCCAAGGCGACCAGCGAGAGCATGATCATCGACTTGAGTCCAAAACGGTCACCCAGCCAACCAACCAAGGGGGCGCCGATGGCGCCGACCAGCATGGTCGATGTCGCTACCCAAGAAGCGGCGGCGATGGAGACGTTGAACATCGAGGGAAAGAGCGGAAGCAGGGGCAGCACAAGGGTCTGCATCAGGGCACCGATGACCCCGGCAAACCCAAGCGCCACCAAGATTGCCGGCCGGGCCAAAGATTGGCCCGACCCTGCTGAGTGTGAAAGTGAAGACACAAGTGTTCCTAAGCAGCGTCGCTTGCAGAAGTCGCTGCCCAAGAGCGGGCGATGTCGGCGACGTTGACGACGTTGGCGAAGGACCAAGCCATGCCGAAAAGGGCATAGTGCTTACGCTCTGGGAGGAACTCGGCGACAGCATCGGCAACAACGAAGGTGCCATAGTCGCGCTGGCCTGCGTCGCGGACGGTGGTTTCCACGCAGATATTGGCGGTGACGCCGCAGACGATGACGTTGCGGACGCCCATGCCGGTGAGCACTGGCTCAAGGCGGGTGCCGTAGAAGGAGCTTGGACGGGACTTGTCGATGACAACTTCATCGGGCTGTACGTTCAGCTCTGGGATGATCTCGATTTCGGCAGTGCCGTAGCCAAGCGAATTGGTGGACTTACGGGCTTCTGGGTTTGCACCGTATTTGCGACCGAAATCGACCATGCCGGGGGAGTAAACGTAGCGGGTGAAGATCACCGGCACGCCATTGGCGCGGGCAAGGTTGACGAGCTCGATGGTGCCCGGAATGGCCTCACGCAAAGGGGTGACGTCGAAACCGGCCTGACCGAGGCTATCGTTATTGTCGAAGAAGGCGCGCTGCATATCGACAACGATTACTGCGGTTTCGTGCTTTGGAACGTCGCCGGTGTATTCGCGGATTGGGTGGAGTTCAGCCATTTTAATATCCCTCTGAAATCAGTGAATTAGTTGAAAACGATCATGCCATCGGGACGCGGGGACCACTCGACGTCTGGGGTGACAGCGTAGGAATAGGTGTCCACGAACAGCGGTGCGTAGAAGGTGTTTTCGGTAACGATGGTGCTGATCTGAGCCAGTGTTGCGGCGCGTGCGTTCTGCGCTGCAGTGCCAACCTGAACGTCGAGCAGAGCGTCGATGTCAGCATTGTTGGCGTAGCCCTGACCGCCCGAGCGGAGCAGCATGTTGAAGGGCAGGTCTGCGTCCATCACCGATGGGGCAAAGGCGTGGAGGTAGAAGCCGCCAAGCGAGGCCGAGAACCACGAATTGGAGAAGGTGTTGGCTTCTTGCGGGTCGAGGGTCACGGTGATGCCCGCTTCGCCGAGGAAGAAGGCGATGGCCTGTGCAACCTGATCAATCTGCGGCAGACCAGTATTTGGGTAGGTCAGGGGGATGGCCGTGCCGTCATAGCCAGCTTCGGCAACTAGAGCCTTGGCCTGATCGAGATTGTAGGTCGTGGGGGCGATGTCTGGGCTGTAGCCGAAGGACACCGGGGCTACGAGCTGGGAAGCTGGCTCGGCAGCGCCATTGAGCAGACGCGAGGACAGCAGCTGACGATCCAGCGCCAGATCGGCGGCCTTACGCAGCTTGGCATTGCTCAGCTGAGCCGTGGTGGCGTTAAAGCCGAGATAGACAACGCGGTTGGACTGCTGGTGGACAACCTTGGCGCTGCCCGAGCCTTCAACGGCTGGCACGCTGGATGGGCCAAGAAGGGCAATGTCGAGATCGCCGGACTGAACCGAGTTGGCGCGGGTGGTCTCATCGGGAACCGGCTGGAAGATGACGGTTTCGTAGGTACCCTTATTGCCCCAATAGGCGTCAAAGCGCTGAAGAGTGATGGTGTCGCTATTGGCCCAGTTTTCGACCGAGTATGGGCCGCTGCCGATGGGCTTGCGGGCATAGGCTTCGACGCCCATGGTCTCAAATGCGGCCTTGGAAATGATCGGGATCAGCGTCGCCTGACGGTCGAACGGTGCGTATGGGATTTTCAGCGAGAAGATGATGCGATTGCCTTCAGCGCTGATGCTTTCGACCGTCGAGAGATAGCCACCGAGACGCGAGGTCTTGTCGGTCATGGCTGTTTCATAGGTGAAGAGCACGTCTTCAGCGGTGACAGGCGAACCGTCGTGGAAGGTGGCGCCTTCACGCAGGTTGAAGGTCCAAGTCTTGAGGTCTTCCGAGGCTGCCCAAGCGTCAGCCAAGCGCGGAACAACAGCGCCCGAGGCGTCAATGCCGGTCAGCTGATCAAAGACGTTATAGAAAACGTTCAGGGCTGGCAGGCTGGTGTCGTAGATCGGGTTGAGGCTGACAGGCTCGGCGACCAGTGCTGCGGTGACGCTGGTTTTGTCGGCAGCGAAGGCTGGCGACAGCGCGGTCATGGCGAGAAGGGCGGTGGTGGTTGCCAGCAGAGTGCGACGTGAGAGGATCATAGTGTTCTCCAGTGTTGGGTAGGTGGAGGAAACGGAAGGGCGGAAGTTCAACCGCGAGACGGGGCGCGATTGAGGGATTGGGAGGCGAACTGAATGCCGCCGATGAGGAAGAAGATGACCAAGGCCGGCAGGAGGGTGAGCGGCAAATTTGTCTGCAGATAACGCTGACCTTCGCTGATCATTAGACCCAGGCTCGGGGTCGGAGGCTGGATGCCCAGACCAATGAAGCTGAGGGAGGATTCAACGGTGATGATGACGCCGACGTCGAAGGCGGCGAGCACGAGCACAGCGGGCAGAACATTGGGCAGGAGATGCTTGCGCATGATCCACCAGCTGGAGCCACCGGCCGTAGTGACGGCGGTGATGAATTCGCGCTCCCGCAGCGAGATGACCTGAGCCCGGACGACGCGACCATAACCGACCCAGTTGACGCAACCGAGGAGGATCACCAGCAAAAGAGGGCTTGAGCCGAGGGCGGCGACCAGAACGATGAGCAGAAGAACAGTTGGGATGGCCAATTGCACATTGCCCAGCGCCATGAGGAGGCTGTCGACCGGGCCGCGCATCCAACCGGCCAAGAGGCCGATGACGATGCCGATGACGGCCGAGATGCACACAGCACCAAGAGCGACTAGAACAGAGACACTGGCCGCGACCGACAGGCGGCTCAAGATATCGCGGCCCAGAGCGTCGGTGCCCAGCGGGTGAGCCGGATTGGTGAAGGCGGGTTCGAGCGCAAAGAACAGGCTCTGCTTATTGGGATCAAACCCTGACCACAGAGGCACCAAGGCCATGAGCGCCAGAACACCGGCGAGCATGATGATGGCGACCCAAAGAGAAAAGGGCAGGCGAGGCAGGCGGATCGTTTTGGTGGTCTTTTCGGGCGTGACAGATGTTGGGGTCATGAGAGCCTCACGCGCGGATCGAGGACCGCATAGAGAATGTCGACAACGATGTTGATGAGGATGAACACAGCAGCGGTGACGACTACGCCGGCCTGCACGATGGGGTAATCACGCTGGGTGACGCCCTGGACGATGAGACGTCCCATGCCCGGCCAATTGAACACCATCTCCAGCACCACAGTGCCGCCGATGAGGATGCCCAGATTGATGCCTGCGACCGTGATGACCGGCAGAATGGCATTTGGCAGCATGTGGCGGAAAACGAGGCGGTTGCGGCTGATGCCCTTGGCAATGGCCGTGCGGACCCAATCGTTACGCCGCATCTCATCAAAGAAGGTGTTGAAGAGGCGCAGGTAGAGCGCGATTTCAAATGTCGCCATGGTCAGAACTGGGATGACATAGCTGGCGGTGGAATTGCGGCCGATGGCGGGCAAGACGCCCATATTCACCGAGAGGATGAGAATGAGCAGGATGCCGAAAAGATAGGGCGGCACCGACTGGCGGAATGTTGCGACCCACAGGAGGCCGTTGCGCAGGCGACGATTGCCCGTCACTTCGCCTAAGACCGCCAGAAGCAGCGCAACGGCAAAGCCGATGACAAAGGATGTGATCGCGAGTTCTAAGGTCGCGGGGAGGCGCTCCAGCACGATTTCGAGGGCGGGACGCTGCTGACGCAGAGAGTCACCCAGATCGCCGGTCACGGCCTTCGCCATGAAGTCGAAGTATTGTTCTACAACAGGACGATTAAGCCCGAGCGTCTCGCGCATGGCGTCGACATCGGCCTGTGTCGCTTGGTCTGGCAGCAGCAAGCGGACCGGGTCGCCGGTCATTCGCGCCAGAAAAAACACGAAGGTAAGGATTGCCAGCAGGGTCAACAGACCCCATGCAATACGGGTGAGAATATAGCGTGGCATCGCTCGCCTCTAAATGTCCAACAATTAGAGGCTAAGGGGCTATCTCGCACTCCGGCAACAAAAAAGCTGTCCGGGAGGCGAAAAAAAGTTTAAATGATGAGCATGAAATCGTTGTGATTAAAATTTAATCGCGCGCTGTGCCGTGCAGGGCCGGAATGCTGATTTTGGGGGCTTCTTTGATAGAAAAACCAACCAAGGGTAAGGCTTTGGCCGTGCGCAAGGTGCAGAGTGCTTATTTGCAGATTGCTGAGCAATTGCGGGACTTAATCCTGCAAGGCGCGCTGCAACCGGGAGAGCAACTGCCTTCGGAGGCTCAGCTGTCTGCCAATTTTGGCGTCAGTCGGAACACCACCAGAGAAGCGCTTCGGGTGTTGAGTTCGCAGGGATTGGTGCAGACGTCGCGGGGAATCACCGGCGGCACATTCGTCGTCATTCCCGATGTGAGCTTTGTGCAGGCCAATATTGAGAACGGCCTGGGCCTCATGACCGCCGGGGAGCAAATTTCGGAAGCCGAGATTCTGGAGACGCGTCTGGCATTAGAACTGCCTGCAGCGCGTTGGGCGGCGGAGCGTCGGACAGAGCAAGACCTTGAGCGCATTCGGCTTGCGGCGCGAAGCGTTGAGCGCGGTAAGGTGTTGAGCGAGCGCACCGACCACAGTGTGGATTTCCATCAGGCCGTGATGGAGGCGGCGGGTAACCGTTTGATGGCTGTTATCGCGCCGCCCGTGTGGCGCATCTTTGCCCATTGCGCCAAGAGCAGTCCGGGTCGTCCCCATCTCTGGCATGACATTGATTGTGATCATGCCGAGATTTTGGATCATATCGAAGCGCGAGAGCCCGATAAGGCAGAGGACGCGATGCGCGTCCATCTGCTGCGTTTGCGCTCGATTGATTAAGCGGCGTTGGTGCGCTGAGGAGCGAGTTTTGGCTCGGGGCCGCTCAGCATCCACTTGTCAGCAGGGGCGTTCATATCGGCAAGGTATTCCTTGGCGATTTTGATGGCGCGATAGACGTCGCCCGTCATCAGACAGCGATTGATCTCGGTGATGAAGGGGACCGAGTTCGGGTGCTCGGCCAACATGTCGTCAACCACTTTGAAATAAGCGTCGTGATGGGTGGCGACATTGGCATCGAGATACATTTTCTGCAGCACCAAGCGCAACTGAGAGGGCGTATCCTGAGCGGTATCAGCATCCACAGCAAACTCACCCCGCAGCACGGGCACGCTCCCACTGATCAACAGCGTAGATGATCCGCGTGAGACAATCTCTACACGCGTGTCGCCAATGAGAACGCTTTCGCCGGGCTTGAGGGTGAGCTTGAGGGACATGGTTCTTACCGCAGGTAGTCGAGTAGGCTCAGATTGCTGACCTTTGCCATGGTGGCGAAGGACGCTTGCAACTGCATCTCATAGGATGTGAGGCGTACCGCCACCTGGGTGACGTCGACGTCGCGAACGCCTGACAGGTCCGCTTTGAACATTTCCTGGAAATCTTCTTCGCGGCGAACTGAGCGTTCGAGTGCTGCAGCATTGAGCGAGAGGGTGCCTTGCACGCCCGCTGCATTGTTGATCGCGTCCATAATCAGGTTCAGCGAGTCATCAACGGTGGTCGCGCCAAAAACGCCGTTTGTATCGGCGATAATGGAAAGCGCGCGGAAGGCCTTTTCAAAGGCTGGATCGCTCGCCGCAACGCCGTAGCTTACCGACTGTTCTGCCGAGACCTGAGCCGACGCCAAGGCGTCGTTGCCCATGTAGTAGTCGGTATAGGGCTGGGTAGGATCTGCAAGAGTGTAGTTGGCCAAATCGACCGGAAGAGTGGTCGTTGCGCTACCGCCGAAGAGATAGCGGCCCTCGTACTGGGAATTGAGCAGAGCGCCCAATTCGGTCATCGTGAAGGATGCATTGTTGGCGAGAGATGCCCGCGTCTCGGCATCGGAATTGACGCTCTTGATGCCGGCCAACGCCACACGGAAATTGCTCAGCAGTTCGTTGACGGTGTCCATGATGCCGTACATGACGGCAACACGGCTCGACGCTTCCTGGGCTGATGCTGTGTAGGTCTGCGAGCGGGCCAGAGAGATTTCGAGATCAATCAGGACCTTGCCGCTGGCGCCATATTCACCAAGCGCGTTGGACTTAATGCCACTCGCTTGCTGCATCTGCATTTCCGCCATGCGGGACTGGGTTTGTAGGGATGCTGCGAGCATCCGGTCATTTAGAGCGAACGTCGCTACGCGCATTGCCATGCGAAGTGCCTCCCTTACTTCACAACGCCCAGAAGGGCATCGAACATGTCATTGAGGACCTGCAGCAGTTGGGCTGCAGTGGTGTATTGCTGCTCAAGCTCAGAAACGCGGGCGATTTCTTCATCAACGTTTACGCCGCTTTGTGCGGAAATGGCGGTGGTGAGGGTCTCGTAGGTGTTCTGCTTGCTGTCGAGCGTGTTGCCAGCTGTGCTCGCGCTGATGGCTGAGCGCGAGGCGATCAGGCCAGCGTATGAGGCAAAGCTTGACGAGGCTGCGGCGAGGCCACCAGCGGCGGGGAAATCATGCTTATCGGTGACGCTCTTTTGGAGGGTCTTAGCGAGGGCAGGCGAGACGCCAGCGGCGCTGGCGCCGACGACGAGCGGATCGTCCGTGCTGAGTGAGGCTGTCGACAGCCCGGTCGGCGCGGCGCGGATGTCCGCCCGAACGGCGACGTTGCGGCCATCGGTTCCAACGATCAGATCGTTAAACCCGAAAGCGGCGGAAACGCCCTTGCCACCAATGTCGCTCGAAATGTCGGCGAAGGAGATGCCATTGCCAGCGGTCGAGCTGATGGAGAATTTGCCGCTCGCGTCAATGCTGGCATCAAGTCCTGGTACGGCATCGATCGCTGCTGCGAAGTCGTCGAACGTTGCGTAATTCGCAAGGTCGAAGTCGCTGTAGGCGACCAGGGTGCCGTCAGGATTGATCTCGGCGACGCGGAAAGTGCCGTTACCGTTGAGCGCGTCCGTGCCAACAACTTGGGCGTTGCTGGTGACGCTGGACGGGGCAGGCAGGCTGGTGCCCTGATTGTAGGCCGCGTTGACGCTTTCGATCAGCGACTGCGCGAAGGTATCAATCTCGGCCTGGGTCGCGGGCAGGTTGACGTCGCGCTGATAGAGCTGCGCGCCAATCTTGCCAGAGGTGATCGCGCTGGTGACGTTCTTGCCGTCCAACATGATCGGGCTGAAGACCGTTTCGGTGGTGACGAAAGCCGAGCCGGTGTAGTTCAGCTTATGGACAGTGCCATCGAGAAGGGCTGCACCAGAGGCGGTGTATATCTTCATGGTGTTGTCTGGGCTGACATAGGCCGAAACATTCATTTCAGCGGCAATGTCCTGAAGCGCTACGGCGCGGCGATCTTCGAGATCTGCCGTCATGTCGCCGCGGGCTGCAGCTTGCTTAATGTCTTTGTTCAGCGCGTGGATGGCTTCGAGGCGCTGATTGACCGTGGTAACGCCGTCGGCAATGCCTTCGTCCGCGCTGGCGCGCAGGCTCTGGGTGCCGGTGGAGATGGCGCGCAGATTGCTGACCAGAGTGTCGAGCGTGTCGACAAGCTGAACCTGCAAGGTCTGGCTTTCCGGGGTGCCAGAGAGCTGAGCCAGTGCGGTTTCAAAAGCCGATACGTGGTTAGCGAGCGTGTTGCTCGAGTCATCGCTAGAGATGGTGCCGAACAGGGCCTGAACGCGATCAGCGAACTGCTTCAGAGCGGATGCTGAAGCGAGTTCGCTGGTTGCTGCATTGAGGCTTTTGAGCAGATATTTATCGGCTGAGCCACTGACTGAGGCGACTTCAACACCGGCTCCCAAACCGCCTGTGGCGGTCATCAATTGGGTGCCGGTTTTCCGCGTGTACCCAGCGGTATCTGCGTTGGCGATATTTGACGCCGCAATCTGCATATTCACCTGGGACGAGGCGAGTGCGCTGGTTGCGGTATTACGGATTGCAGCAAACGACATTGCGCGAGACCTTATACCAATAGGCTTGATGGGGCGTCGGAGATGCGGGCCCGTCGGCCGGTTGCATCATAGGCGCCTTCGGAAGTTGCTTGTTCGCGGATGGCGCTCATGATCGCCTCAACGCGGGTGCGGGTGGTTTCAATGCCCGCCTTCAGCCGCTCCATGTTCTCTTTGACGACAGCGTCAAGAGCTTCGGAGCTGGCGGTGACCTGCTCGCGGACGTCTGGTGATGCCAAGCCGAGATTGATCTGACCACTGCGGACCTGACTAACCCATGTTTCCAACTCGGCGCTGAGTTCGGTCTTGCGCTCGTGGGTTCGCTCTGCAGCGAAAGCCAGAGAAGTGCGCAGTCCGGCCTCAAGGGCGCGGTTTTCACGGTCCAGCAATGCCGTCAGTTCGGTCATCAGAGTGATCAGGACGCCAAATTGAGTGTCGAGTTCGGTCTGTTCACTGGTCATTTCGGTTCGTTCCAAGTCCGGCTGAAGAGCGGTACGCCGCATTGGCTAGAAGGCCACTGGCGGAGCCCTGGAGTTGCTCACCGATTTCATCGCGCATGTGCGAGAGGTCTTCGATGAGGGTCTGTACTGAGGCGAGAAGCGCGATTAGGCGCGCTTCGCGTTCGGCAGGGGGCGGTTCCTTACCCGCGCCGAACTCTTGTTCGATTTGGGCTCTCAGAACGGCAAGACGCGCAAAATGCGCGTCTTCCTTTTGTTCTGAAGAACTCATCTAACGGCGGAGATGAGCGTGTCGAACATCGAGTTCGCCGCCGACATCACCTGGGCGGCTCCCGAGTAGGCCTGCTGCGCAGCCATCATCTTGGAGAACTCGGAGTTGGTATCGGTGGTCGATACTTCGAGACGGCTGCCAGAGATGGTGCCGGCGCCGCCTTCACCTGCGGTGCGCAGTGCTGCATTGCCCGAGGTTGTTGTTGCGTAATAAACGCCACCGTCGGAAACGGTCAGGCCGTTCGCGTTCGAGAAGGTTGCCAGTGGAACCTTGTAAATCGCGCGGGACAGACCGTTATCGTAAAGCGCCTTTACGATACCAGCGTCGGTTACTTCGATGCCGCTCAGAGCGCCCAGGCCTACACCATCGTGCGAGCTTTTCACTTCAACCGCTGGGGTTGTCGCGCCGCTCGAATACTGGCTCAGGCCAGACGACGTGCCCGGCGAGCCGAGGTTCAGCGAAATGGTCGAGTCCGCAGCGCCAGTGGCCCAACCAGTGACGAGCAGTTCTGGTGGGTTCGGGTTGGTGCTGGCCAGTGTGCCGTCAGCGTTGAAGTTGATGGTAATAGCCGGGCTGGCTACGGTACCTGTTGCGGCGCCGCCGCCTGCCATGGTTGGGTCAGCGAACTGTGCCGTCCATTCACGTGGGCCAACCTTGGTCCAGGTGACGTCGATCGAGCCGGCAGTGCCCAAGCTGTCGTAGATTTCGAGCGCGGAGGTGAAGGTCGAACCGTCAGCTGCTTCAGCTGGGAGGTTGGCCATCAGCGTCATGTTCAACGTTGGCAAAGCAATGGTTGCAATGGCGTCTGTGTCGATCGAGCTGAGGGCATCAGCGCTTTCGCTGCCGGTAACGACGCCAGAAGCGTCGGTTGCCCAGCCCATCAGATACTGGCCATTGTTGACGAGGAAACCTTCTTCGTCGACGCCGAATTCGCCGTTACGGGTGTAGCCAAGTTCCTTCGATTCCTGCCCGCCCGAGACGATGAAGAAACCGTTGCCGGTGATCGCCATGTTGGTGGAGCTGGACGAGTGGCTGAGCAGGCCCTGCGAAAGGACGTTCTGACGGCTAGCGACCGATACGCCACCAGTGCCATTGCTGGCCTTGGATGTGCCGCCGGACAGGAGGCTGGCGAAGCTCGCGTCGATGGACTTGTAACCGTTGGTCGAGCTGTTGGCCAAGTTGGTCGAGATGATCGACAGGGCGGAGCTCTGCGAGTTCAAGGCGGTGACGGCTGCGCCCAGTGCTGCTGAAAGGCTCATTTAATAACTCAGACTTGAATATCGAGGGAGGTGGCGATGGTCTTCACGAGCTTGGTCAGCTCGGCCATGCTTTCGCGGGTCGCGGACTGTTCGTTGTAGCTGGCGTAGGAAACCATCTGGCTCAGCAACTGATTGGAGTCAGTCGGATCGAGCGGGTTCTGGTTTTGGAGCTGTTCGACCATGAGGCGCAGGAAGGCGTCGGTATCGAGGCCACCCTTTCGCGCGGTAGACGTTGCTAAAGAGCTGGAGGTGCCCGCTGCGGATGAAAGCGCTGAAATGCTCATGGTGAACCCCAAGGCGTCGGTGGCGCTGGTGGGAGCAGCAAGCCGTCGACAGATTTCAAAAATGGACGCCATAGGGCGCTATTAGTGAAACGGGCGAGGTCAGGAATTCAGGCGCAGATTTTTTGTTGCGAGTAAGTTGTTTAAGGCTTTTAACTTGGAATTATAAAGTTGGTGCGCTGCAAAATTTGCAGGGAGAATAGAAGAAAATAAGTAATGTGATTGTATAGGGTCGGCAATTTTTGCCGTAACAGCCAATGCGCAGCGTCAGGAGTTGCCGGGTGGTTGGTCTGTACTGTTGTAATGCAAGCGCTGCCAAACGCGATATAGCCAAACGGTTTCTGCAGTTCTTGGCAAACTATTCACCGGAGCAGGCGGGGCTGTTCAAGATCATGCACGGTGAATTCGTGCTTGGGCAGCGGAATGACTATGCGCACCCATGTAAAATGGGCGGCAAAAAAATATCAAAAAAAGTTATTTTAGCGCGGATTGGTGTCGGACTGACGTGCCGCTAGCATGATCCGCTCGACGAGGTCCGCAGGAGCTCGGAGCTTGGGCTGTTCGGCAAAGAGGGCCCGGAGGCGACTGTCTTCGTCGAGCAGCGACTTGGCTGTGGGGTTGAGCGAGCTGAGGATAAAGGCAGATGATCGCAGATTGGATGGCCAATCTTCGAACCGGCTGCCGAACTGCGCGAGATGCGCCTCAAACTCTTCGACGTCCACGTCCCCTCCTGGTTGTGGCCGATTGCTTTCACAATCAAGACCACTGAGGGGATCTATTTAGATAGCTGGCATGCCGGCCACTTCGGCCCAAGCATTGCGCAGTTCTTTGAGACCTTCAATGATCTTGTCATACCGTTCAACTGCATCAGGTTTCCCGAATGCGGTGTTCATTGCGATCATGTTCGCAATATAGGTATGCTTTAGTGTTTCAGCCATATCTGCGCCTTTTTCAGTGCGCAAGTTGGCTGCGAGTCCGCGCAAGATGAGGGAAGCGCGTGATATATTATTATACGCGTCTTCCATCCGCTTATTCTGATGGTCTAGTTGCGTCCGTCGAATGCGGCGCAACACTTCATCAAAAAGCTTGACCACTGCGACCATCGGATGAACTTGGGTCGCCGCTTGGCGATAGGCGTTAACCGCCATGGCTTGCTGCATCATGACTTGGCGTTCCAGGTGTCGAGCAGGGTGCTCAGATAGTCCTTCATGGAGTCAGCCTGGGCAATGGCTGCTTGGTATCGGGCATAGCGCAAAGAGATGGTGGTGCGATAGGCTTCTGCCTGCGACCGAATGTTATCGCTCCGCTTGGTCATCTCGGTGCTCTGAGATGATAAGTTGTTGATCAGCAATGTCAAAGAGCCGGAGCCACTGGTGGCGCCATTGGCCGCGTTGAAGAGCTTTTCTGCGATGCCAGTCTTGAAGGAGAGGTCAACGGCAGCTGGAGAGTTGCCGGTGTAAACCAGAGAGATGCCTTCGTACGCCGTGCCAGCGGCACCAACGAGGCGCGAGCCGGAAACTGTGAACAGACCAGCTTGGCCGTTCACGGTCGCGCCGGTCAGAACGCCATTGACGTCGGTTTCGATGTCGAGCGTAAAATCCGGTGGTAGGCTGGAGCCGCGCGCCAACAGCTGGATGTTGGTATTCGACGTTGTCATGCCGAAGCTAAGCAAGTTCTGAACTGCCGATAAATTGGTCAGTAGAATATTATCAAGCTTGTCTTCTTCGATGACGAGTTTGTTCTGATTGTCGTAAGTCAGGCCGAGTAGGCTCATTGATTCTGAGCCAATGGCCGTTGCCAATGCGTCGCCGATAGAAGCGTTAACGCTGCGCATTGTGCCATCGCCAAACAGCGGTGGATCGTAGGTGCGGCTGGGCAATGTCTGCTGCTTTACAGCGAAGTCGCGGTAGGCGTTATAGGCCTCGACCAGCTGGAGAATGGCGGTTTTGACATTGTTGACGTTGGCGTCGACTTCCAGAGTGATCGAGGTGCCGGGCGGTGTGGCCTGATAGAGGTAGAGGGTCGTGCCGGTGATGATGTCGCTGATCTCATTGGACGAGCGGGTAACTTCCAGATCATCGACGCGGACGATCGCCTGCTGGGCGTCCTGAAGTACAGTTGCGAAATCACCTGCCGGATTGGTCAGGCCGAGTGCACCAAGCGCGTCATCGCCCGAGAGGACTTCAGAGGTGATCGACTTGCCTGTTTCGGTCGCCGTCAGGATCAAGCGGAAGTCGTTTGGAGTGACTTGGACGATGCTCGCCTGAACGCCCGATGAGGCCTTGGTCTTGTTGATGGCCTCGGAAATTTCCATTAGCGACATGTCAGCTGTAATGGAGAGGGTCGAGGGGGTGCCGCCTTCAACGCCAAGCGAAATGACGCTCGTGATGTTCAGGTCTGATGTTTTGGTAGCGACTGTGCCGCTGGAAATCTTGTGAGCGGTCGCGAGCTGCACGACTTCGAGCTTATAGGTGCCCTGATCGGCTGCTGGATCTACCGTTGCAGAGAAAACTGAAGCTGCATTGACGTTGCCATTAGCGGTCAAATAGGCGCTACGCGACAGGAAGGCGTCTGTGCTTCTTGCGGTGCTGCCAGATGGCGCGCGCAGAGCATTGGCTGCGGTTTGAAGCGATGACAGTAGGTTTTTGGCGTCTTGATAGGCCGCCATCTTTAGGTCGTTCGCATCGATCTTGAGATCGATGGAAGTCGCTTTCGCCAGTTTGGCGTTGACGGATTCTTCAATCAGTCCGGCCCAGTCGATATTGGTGCCGTCACTCGGCTCTTTTACCGGCTTGGTCGTGGAGGTTTTCGGCGCCGCAACGACGGTCGTGGTCGCAGCGGGGGTTGCGGACGACGTGGTGCTAACAGTGCTCAAAATTCAACTCCATAGATAAAGAGTTCGGGCGCGCTGATGGTCAGCGCGCCCGATTAGACGATGATTAGTTCAGGAGCTTGAGGAGTTCCTGTGGCATCTGCGATGCCTGGGCAGCTGCTGCAACTGCAGCCTGGGTCTTGACCTTAGCCGAAGCGAGCTTTGCGGATTCAGCAGCGACGTCAACGTCAGCGATTGCCGAGTTAGCAGCCGAGAGGTTTTCAACCGAGGTTGCGATCGAAGCGCCGCGGAATGCGAAGCGGGATTCGAGAGCACCGATGTTTGCACGTGCGTTCGATACGGAGTCGATTGCGGTGTCGATCAGAGCGATTGCAGCGAGTGCGTTTACCTGGGTGTCGACAGCTGCTGCGTTAACGCCGAGCGTCGTGGAGTCCAGCAGGTCGATCTTGAGCGAGATCATGTCGCCGGCGTCCGAGCCGACCATGATGTTGATGCCGGCCGCAAAGTCCTGCGAAGAGGTGCCGTCGAGCAGCGATTCGCCGTTGTAGCGGGTGCCGGTCGAGATGCCGTCGATTTCTTCGATCAGCTGAGTGAATTCAGCGTTGATGTAGGTACGTTCGCCGTCGGTTACGGTGCCCGAAGCCGACTGAGCGGCCAGTGCCTTCATACGCTGAAGAATGTCGGAGATGTTTGCAGCGCCGCCGTCAGCAGTCTGCAGGATCGAGATGCCGTGGGAAGCGTTGGTCGCTGCCTGGGTCAGAGTGGTCACGTCGGACGAGATACGGGTCGAGATAGCAAGACCAGCAGCGTCGTCAGATGCCTGTGCGATACGGGTGCCGGAAGCGAGCTTGGCGAGCGATGCGCTCTGCTCAGCCGAGTTTGCGTTCAGGTGACGGACAGCCGAGTTTGCAGCAATGTTCGTGGAAATAACAGGCATGGACCTACTCCTAAGTACTGATGTCTGCGGCCCTTCATTCTGGGGCCGCTGTCGCAGCATCGCCGCGTCTGACAGTAGAACGGTGGGAGTGACGCAAGTCGGGCGGAGAAAATTCAGCCGATGTGAGGCTTATGGTTAACCCTTGGTAAAAGAGTCCAGAATGTCGACTTCGTCATTTCGCAAATTATGCCGCAAATGCTGGCGTCCGCGCTTCAAAAGGGACTCCACCGCCGAGACGGTGGTGTTCAAAATTTCTGCAATTTCGGGGTTAGATAAATTATCGTGGTAGGCCAAAATCACGGCAATGCGCTGATGGTCGGGCAGGCGGCTCATCGCTTTTTCGAGCAAAAGACCCACTTCACCTTGGTGGATGGTGGTGACGGCATCCGGGCGATCATCCTGAACATCAGGGGCAGTTTCGATGTCTTCGGTGCGTGGGCGACGACGCAGGTCAAGGCAGCGATTGGTGACGACGCGATAAAGCCAGGTTGAAAAACGCGCGCGACCTTCCTGCCATGTGCCGCGCGTGGTCCAAACCTTGAGAAGGACATCCTGCACGACGTCATCGGCGTCGGCCTCATTGTTGAGGATACGCTGGGCGAGCGCGAAGGCGCGATCGACGTGGCGTTCAACCAGCGAGCGGAATGCAGCTTCGTCGTGTTCGGCAATGCGGCGTAAAAGGAGGTCGTCTTCGTCCATGGGGCGTTCTGCTGGCATCGGCGCCTGCACAGCACGTGGCGAAAACTTCTGGTTTCGCGCTGGTGTTGTGATGCCTTCGCCGAATTTCTCGGCAGCCATTTCAACCATCATGTCCGCTTCCTGCGTTTCTCCCTCGCAATGAGGGGTCAACAGTTACACGGCTGTCCGGCAGTTTTCAGGCGCTGATATTTTATAAAAATATATATGTTTCAATGAGTTAGTAGGTAATAAGTGCTCGCTTGCTAGGAAAAATGTGCCGCTTGGGCTCATGGTTAATTGAATTCGTTAGGAAATACAAAGCCTAGTGTGCGCAAGTTTTGCCTACTGCGACACAGAAGATTTTTTTCGGAAAGGAAGCGCTTTGCGGCACGTTAGAGCTTTTGCTCGACCTTATCGAACTCTTCGAACATCATGCAGCGGTTCCGACCTGCCGATTTGGCGGCGTAAAGAGCGCTGTCGGCTTGTTTGAGCCACGAGACGATGTCCACGCTGTCGACCGTCAGCAGCGAGATGCCGACACTGGCGCCGATTTCGATCAGCTGACCTGAGAGGTTGTAGGGCCGGGAGAGCGTTTTGACGATGCGCATGCCCACGAGATGGGCGACGCTGGGGTCCTGAATGTCATGCAGGACAAGTGCAAACTCATCCCCGCCCATGCGGGCAGCAATGTCTCCGGGCCGCGTTAGGCCTTGGAGGCGCTCGGCGACATGGCGCAGGATTTCGTCGCCAACGGCGTGTCCATAGCGATCATTGGCCTGTTTGAACCGATCAAGGTCGATATAGAGGAGCGCGCTTTGGCGCTGGTGCTCCAAGCCTTCCCAAGCCTGTTCTAAGTGCTCATCCAATTGACTGCGATTGGCAAGGCCGGTGAGGCTGTCATGATAGGCGAGATGGCTGATGCGCAAATGTTGGCGCTTCTGCTCATCGATATTCTCGAATGTGCCAATCCACTCGATGACGTCGCCCAAATCGTTGAGGATTGGTGCGCCCCGGCATTTAATCCACGCAGTGTCGTCTACGCCTACCCTGATGCGGAACTCCAAGACCAAGGGTTCTGGCGACCGACGTTTTTGTTCCCAGACGTCGGCTGTGTAGGGGCTGTCTTCGGGGTGAACGAGATTTGACCAGCTTGGGTCGTGCTGCCACGGCTCTTTGCTGAGCTCTTCCCATCCCTCCAGTTCAAGCCTCTTGCCTTCAACGTCGGTGCGCCACGTAGCGAGCGCGCCGACTTTGACCAAGGCGCGGTAGCGTTGATTGCTGATGGACAGGTCGCGAGCACGTTCGAGCAGCACTTGTTGGGCGCGCGTCTGAGCAGTCTGGAGCTCGGCCAACTCAATGATAGGGGTTGGAGCCAAGTCTTCGTCCAATGGCTCATCGCGCAAAATGCTGCGGGCGCGCTTCACAAGGCCTGTCACCGGGGTGACGATGAGCGAGGCCATCCAGCTCGAGAGAGCAATCGTTGCGAAGACGGTGATAATTGCGCCAATGGCCAGCACGGCCATCGGTTCTTGCCAACGTGCTTGGAAGACCGCTTTGGGTAGCCCGATTACGACCGCCCAGCCGTCTGTGTTTCTCACCTTCGAGAAGCCGAAGGTGATTGTGTCGCCTTCTAACGTTTCAGCGTCAAAAAGGCCGGTATCGGCGCCGACAGCAAGCAGCGCACTCCATGTTGGCACCGGACGGCCCAGAAACCGCTCTTGCTGGGCCGAGCGAGCAACAATTCGACCATTGCCGTCGACAAGCGCGATCAGCAGGTCTGAATTGGCACTGGATGAGAGATCAATGTTGCGCGTCAACGCCTTGGCGTCGGCGTGTAGATTTATCTGGCTGTCGCCGTTGGCCAGAGGGATGGTGAGGGGCACGCGGGCACTCACCCCTTCTTCAATGTCGTAGAGATTGCCCAGCCGCCAGGTTTGCGCCGCGCTCTCGGCGACGCTCTGACTGGGCTGCCGGGTGACGTCGATATTGCCGCCAAAGTGACGGGCGAGCGGAATGAGTTGATCCTGATCTGCTGTTAGGGAGCTGATCATTGCAGCGTGGGCCGCCACGGCGCTTTCAACGAGCCCGGCAATCAGCTCAGCGTTGTCGAGAAAGCGCTGTTCCGCCGTCTCGCGGTCGGCGTCTGAAACGCGCATTAGGGTTAACGAGAGCATCACTACCGGGGGCAGCATGGCGATAAAAATCACCAAAGCGATAAATGATCGAAGCGGTAATCCGCGTCGAGATTTAGGCATATTGGCTGCTTTGGTGGAGCTCAATCATATCCTCTAAAGTATTGAATTGAAGTCTATTGGGTGTCTTGGGTTGTGGCATCATTGTTATTTCAATGTGTTTAACGATATCGGTGTGGTTGTGCCATTCGAATTATCGCGGAAACGTGATTTGTGATCGGAATGGGATGAACTCCGAGCGTTGCATAAGGTGCCATTGGGCGCACAGAATTTGAGTGCGAGGGTGCTTGAAGATGTTCAATTACGGCGGTATTAGCCAAGCAACGCAGTCAGAAATGATTGCAGTGCCTGACGGAGTATAGCGCAGCCTGGTAGCGCACCTGCTTCGGGAGCAGGGGGTCGAGTGTTCGAATCACTCTACTCCGACCAATTGTGCCCGGTCTCTTCTGAGGCCGGGTTTTTTGTTGCTAGACGTGTTGTGAGCCCGCAGAAATCGCGCAGCGCCGGTTCCTGCTGACCGCCGATAATTGAGCCCATAGTATGACTACACACCTTCGTGCCTCGATCGATGTTTTCCCTATCGCCGGCAAGTTCACGATCTCTCGGGGGAGCCGTACCGAACAGGCCGTGGTCAAAGTTGAGATCGAGCGAGACGGCGTCATTGGGCGGGGCGAATGCGTGCCCTATCCGCGATATGGTGAGACGCCTGCGGAAACGGTCGCAACGATTGAAACTATGGCCAGCTTGATCGCTGGCGGGCTAGATCGTCAGGGATTGCTCAAGGCACTGAAGCCAAGCGCCGCGCGCAATGGCCTGGATTGTGCGCTGTGGGATTTAGAAGCGCGGGAGCGGGGGCTAAGAGTTGCAGATATGTGTGGGCTGGAGTTGCCGTCACATGTCGCGACAGCCTTCACCATTAGCCTTGATCGGCCTGAGAGTATGGCCGAGGCCGCACGTAAGGCCGCGCATATGCCTCTTTTGAAATTGAAGCTTGGTGCTGAGGGCGATGCGGAGCGGCTTAAAGCTGTGCGGGCGGCTGTGCCCAATGCACGGCTGTTGGTGGATGCCAATGAGGGCTGGACCGCGGATATGCTAGAGCCGATGTTGGCGCTCTCGGCGCAATTGGGGGTGGAGCTGGTCGAGCAGCCCCTGCCGGCATCGGAAGATTGGCGTTTGGCCGAAATTGATCATCCGGTTTTGATCTGCGCCGATGAAAGCGCACACGCGCTCGCCGGGATCGACGACTTGGTAACGCGCTATGATGCGATCAACATTAAGCTCGATAAGACCGGTGGCCTGACGGAAGCTTTGGCGGTCGTGGAACGCGCTCAATACCTTAATATGTCGATCATGGTTGGTTGTATGGTGAGCAGTTCGCTCTCCATGGCCCCAGCTGCGCTGTTGGCGGCATCGGCGCGCTGGGTGGATCTGGATGGTCCACTTTTGCTGGCGCAAGATCGTCCCGGTGGTCTTATCTATCGTGATGGGGTCATCGACATGGCGGCAATGACGCTTTGGGGGCAGTGATCAGCGCGGGTGGGTAACGTCGCGCGTGCGTTGTAGGGCGTCGATGGTTTCATCATAGCGCTGACGCGCGACGCCCATAAACAGGCAGTCGACAATGAGCAGTTGCGCAATGCGGCTCACCATAGCGCCCGCGCGGAGGTGACTTTCGCGGGCGCTGGTCGTGAGGCGATCCTGCGCGGCGCGGGCGATAGAGGAATCTGGACTGCCGGTGATGGCCAGTGTGTGCAGGTGAGCGTCGCGGGCCAGTTCTACGAACCGCACCGTGTCGGCTGTTTCGCCCGAGTGCGAGAAGCCGATGGCCACTGTGCCCTTTGGTGCGAGCAGAACTGAAGACCATGCCTCATGGGTATCGGTGAGAAGAAACGCGCTGCGGCCGATGCGGAAAAGCTTGTGATGGAGATCTCGTGCCACAAATTGGCTCGCGCCAATTCCAAACAGTAGAATGCGGGGCGCTTGGTCAATGAGCGCTACAACGCGATCCAGCACTTCATAATCGAGCCCGCTCACAGTCTCATCAATGGCGAGCATTTCGAGCGATGCGATCTTTGAGGCGATCTCTTGGAGGGTGTCGGACTTGGCGATTTCAGCGCCGAGCGTTTGGGCGGAGCCAAATTGAGCGGCTTCGCGGCCCAGTTCGGTCGCGAGCGTCATGCGCAATTGGGCATAACCCGAAAGACCGAGGATGCGGCAGAATCGCACCACGGAAGCCACTGATGTGTCGCAACAACTGGCCAATTCGGAAATCGTCTTTTCCATGACCAAGGTTGGGTTTGCGAGCACCGTCGAGGCCACACGCTGTGTTGCTGGGGTAAATTTACTGGTCGAAGCTTCAATCGTCGACTGTATGCCCAAAGCTGTTCCTCACATCCTCCTCTGCGAAACCGGTCTTAGCCAATTTGTTCGCAGATTTGACTCTTGTGTGTAACAAAAGTTCAGACGAGACAAGGCATCTGAAAATTATTGACAGAGAAGGGTGTGGGTTCATACGCTAGCTGGAATTGCCCCAGACAGGTTTAATCCTGCCGGGCGTTCGCTTTGGCTCCTTAAAAGAGCAAGGGCGTCGATACCAATCCAGCCGAGCTCTGTGTTCAGGCTGGTCCTATGGAGGGAAGTATGAACTGGATGACATCCCGTAAGCTCATCGCTGGGCTTGCCGTGGCAACGGCTCTGTCGACCGCAGCTTTTGCGCTGCCGGCACAGGCCGCAACTTTGAATATGGCTTGGTCGCAGGACGCCACTGGCCTTGATCCACACAAGCAGACTGCGTTTTCTTCGCTCCGCCTGCTTGAGCTGATCTATGAGCCTTTGGTTCGTCTGGACGCAGATCTGAACGTTGTTCCTGCGATCGCTGCGTCTTGGGAATTTGCGCCAGACGCAAAGACCTTGACCTTCAAGCTCGATCCAAAGGCCAAGTTCACCAACGGTGCGGCTGTTACCCCAGCTGACGTCAAGGCTTCGTTTGATCGCCTTATGGACGAAGCAACCGGTGCAGCTGCGCGCGCGAACTTCCTGACCATTGCAAGCATCGACACCCCAGATGCTGAGACCGTTGTGTTCAACCTCTCGACCCCGGACGTGCCGCTGCTGGTTGCTATGGCAACAGTGAACGCAGCGATCGTTCCTGCAAGCGAAATTGAAGCTGGCAACGTCGGTAACACCGCTGTTGGCTCGGGTCCGTTCATTCTTGAATCCTGGGAGCCAAACTCCAAGGAAGTCCTCAAGGCGAACACCGAATGGGCTGGTGGTGAACTGGCCATCGAAGGCATCAACATCTCGGTTCTGCCAGACGAAACCGCGATCCTGGCTTCGCTCCGCGCTGGCCAGACCGACTTCGCTCTGCTTAACGACCCGCTGGTTGCGACCCTCGTTCCAAACGAAGCGAACCTGACGCTCAACCGCGTTACCGGTCTTGCTTACAACGTGCTGCAGCTGAACCCATCGCGTGCGCCGATGGACAATCTGCTCGTGCGTCAGGCTATGAGCTGCGCGATCAACCGTCAGGAAATCGTTGACGCAGCGCTTGCTGGTGAAGGTGCTGTCACCGGTCCTCTGACCATGCCAGCATTTGCTCAGGACCCATCGACCCTGCTTTGCTACAACCAGGACATCGCAACTGCGAAGTCGCTGATGGAGCAGTCTGGCGTTGAACCATTCTCCGTGAAGGTGATTGCAGCGACAGGCGAGCCGCCAACCGCAGCGTCGCAGGCTCAGGTTCTGCAGGCACAGCTGGCAGAAATCGGCGTCACGCTCGAAATCGAAATGATGGAACTCAACGTCTATGTCGACACCTGGCTCAAGGGTGATTTCGATATGGCAGTTGCGCAGAACGGCGGCCGTCCGGATCCATATCCGATGTACAACCGCTACTTCACCAATGAAGGCAACCTGCAGAAGGTTTCCAACTTCCTCGACGAAAAGTCTGACACTCTGCTCAAGCAGGGTCAGTGGGAAACCGATCCGGCTGCCCGCAAGGAAGTCTTCCAGGAATGGGAACGCCACATGGCCGAACAGGCTCCATGGCTGTGGCTCTCGACCGGTTATAGCTACACCGCTTCGCAGAAGAACGTTATTGGCTTTGAATCGTCGCCAACAGGCACTCTGTTTGGTCTGACCACGGTCTCCATTCAGTAATTAATGCAATCTGAGGCTGGTCATTTCGGCCAGCCTCGTCCGCAGGACGGGTTTTATGAATTACGTGGTACAGCGGCTCATCACATTTCCGCTGATCCTTTTGGGGGTTTCGATCCTCGTATTCGTGGCAATCCGGATGGTTCCGGGTGACGCGATCACCGCCATGCTTGGCACTGAAGCAGGGCTGCTTACGCCCGACCAGCGCGCCGCGTTGGCCAATTATTTCGGCATAGATCAACCGGTTTGGTCGCAGTATCTGCGCTGGATTGGTGGCGTGTTCCAGGGCGACCTGGGCATTTCAACGATTTATGGCAAGCCCGTCATGACCGTCATTCTCGAGCGTTTCCCGCTCACCTTGCAGCTGGCGCTGATGAGCATGGTTATTGCCATGTCCATCGGTATTCCGCTCGGTGTGCTGGCCGCGACTCGCAATGAGCGTCCAAGCGATCTTGGTATTCGTATGCTGGCCATGCTGGGGCAATCGACCCCAAGCTTCGTCGTCGGCGTACTGATCATTTTTGTGCTGTCAGTATTCTTCGGCTTTGTGCCTGCAATGGGGACCTTTACCCCGCTGTTGCAGGACCCATTGGCGAGCATTGGTCAGCTTATTTTCCCGGCGATCACGCTTGGTTTTGCCTTTGCTGCGTCTGTGACGCGCATTGCGCGCTCGTCCATGCTGGATGTGTTGAGTGACGACTATATTCGTACGGCGCGCTCCAAGGGCGCGTCGCCGCGCAGCGTTGTTTGGCGTCATGCACTGCCGAATGCGCTGATCCCGGTCGTGACCCTTGCCGGTGTCGAGTTCGGCTATTTGCTGGGCGGTGCCGTTATCGTTGAGCAGATTTTTGCGCTGCCCGGCGTTGGCCGTTTGACGCTCGATGCGATCACACAGCGCGACTATGCGCTGGTGCAGGGCTCGGTGCTGTTTATCGCCTTCAACTTCCTCGTGGTTAACCTGCTGGTCGATCTCGCCTATGTGGCGCTCGATCCGCGTATTCGTATCGGAAACCGCTGATGCGCAAAGTTCTTGGCGCTCTTGCTCGGCATCCGTCAGGTCGGATCGGGCTGGTTATCATTTCCGTCTATCTCATCGTCGCCATTTTGGGCGCGTTGAGCTTGACGCCGCACAACCCACTCAAGTTATTCGCTATCGATCGCCTCAAGGGGCCGAGCGCCACCTATTGGTTCGGAACCGATCTGCTTGGTCGTGACACGTTGAGCCGTCTGATGGTTGGCATTCGTCAGTCGCTGATCATTGCCTTTGCGGCGGTGGCCATTGCGACTGTCGTCGGCACCATTATTGGCCTGTTGTCTGCTTGGTGGGGCGGATTGTGGGATGGCTTGTTCATGCGCATCATGGACATTCTGCTCGCCTTCCCAGCGATCCTGCTTGCCCTGCTCATCATTGCCATTGTTGGTCCGGGCACGTTCACTTCGGTGTTCGCGATTGCGCTGGTTTACATCCCCATCTTTGCCCGCGTGGTGCGTGGCCCGGCGCTGTCGCTCAAAAACCGCGACTTCGTCGATGCAGCGCGCACCTTTGGTTCGTCGCAGCCCTATATTTTGAGCCGCCACTTGCTGCTCAATCTTGTGGCTCCGCTCGCCGTGCAGGTGACTTTGGCTCTGGCGTGGGCGTTGCTCACTGAAGCGGGTCTCTCGTTCCTTGGCCTTGGTACACAGCCTCCGACCCCGTCTCTCGGGGTGATGCTGGCCGAAAGCAAGAATTTGATGCAGCAGGCGCCGTGGCTGATGATCTTCCCAGCCGTGACCATCATGCTCGGCATTTTGGGCTTTAACCTCACCGGCGACGCGCTGCGTGACATTCTTGATCCGCGTACTCAGAGGAGGGCAGTATGACCACCCCACTGCTTTCCGTAACAGACCTGAAGGTCGGCTTTGGCCGTGATCCGCAGGCTAATGAAGTCGTGCATGGCGTAAGCTTTGACCTGCTGCCAGGACAAACGCTCGCCATCGTTGGCGAGAGTGGCTCGGGCAAGTCGGTGACAGCGCTGTCGATCAACCGCCTCGTCGATTTTGGCGGCGGCAAGGTGATCAGTGGGTCGATCAAACTGCAGCGCCAAGACGGCACTGTGGTTGATGTCGCCTCGGCTGATGAAGTGACCATGCGCTCGCTGCGCGGTCGCGACGTTGGCATGATCTTCCAAGAGCCAATGACATCGCTCAATCCGGTTCACACGATTGGCGATCAGATCGAAGAAGCCTTCCGCCTAAGCCACGGGCTCAAAGGCGAAGCGGCCAAAAAGGCGATGCTCGAGGTTTTGGCGCGCGTTCGTATTCCGGATGCGGCAACGCGCTCGACCTATTTCCCGCACCAACTTTCTGGGGGCATGCGCCAACGCGTGATGATCGCGATGGCCCTCGCGGCCAGCCCGCGTCTGCTGATCGCTGACGAACCAACCACAGCACTCGACGTGACCGTGCAAGCCCAGATCATGGCGCTGCTGACTGAGCTTAAGGCTGAGACCGGCATGTCGATGATCTTTATCACCCACGATATTGGTCTGGTCGCTGGTATCGCCGATCGCATCATGGTCATGCAAAACGGGCTGTGTGTGGAGCAGGGCGCTGCCGATGAAGTGCTCGACAACCCGCAGCATGAGTACACCAAGCATCTGCTCAATGCCGTGCCACACTTCACCTCGGGCCGCTCGGTCCGCACCGATAGCCCGCGTGCCGAAGGCATGGAGCCAATCGTCAAGGTGTCTGACCTGGCCGTACGCTTCCCAATGAAGAAGAAATTCTTCAAGTCTACCGGCGCGATCCATGCCGTTGATGGGGTGAGCTTTGATTTGATGCCGGGCGAAACGCTCGGGATTGTCGGCGAAAGCGGTTGCGGAAAGTCGACAACCGCGCGTGCCGTTCTCGGCCTCGTGCAAAAGCACCGTGGTGAGATCGACGCTAAAACCGGTCGCTCGCGTCGTCCTATCCAGATGGTGTTTCAGGACCCGTTTGCGTCGCTCAATCCGCGCTTGAACGTTGAGGCTTTGTTGGCTGAGCCAGCGATTGCCAATGGCGGCAAGATGGATGCTGCATTGCGCGAGCGTATGCTCTTCCTCTTGAAGCGTGTTGGCTTGCCGGAAGACGCGCTGGTGCGTTTCCCGCATCAGTTCTCCGGTGGCCAGCGCCAGCGCCTGTGCATTGCGCGTGCGCTCATGCTCAACCCTGACGTCGTTGTTCTCGATGAAGCTGTGTCGGCGCTCGACGTTTCGGTTCAGGCCAAGGTGATTGAGCTTTTGGTCGAACTGCAAAAAGAGTTCAACCTCGCTTACCTCTTTATCTCGCATGATATGGCCGTGGTGGAACGCATCTCGCACCGCGTGGCGGTTATGTTCGCGGGGCAGGTGGTGGAAATTGGCGACGCCAAGTCGATCCTGGCCGATCCACAGCACAGCTATACCAAGCGCCTGATTTCCGCCGTTCCGGCGGTTGAGCGTCGTCGTCAGAGTTTTGCTGTCGACAATACGCAAGTGCCATCACTCGTGCGTCCGGTGGGTTATGAACCGCCAGCGGCGCAGTGGCGTCAGGCCGGGGCGGATCATCAGGTGCGGTTGGAGGCTTAGGCCTATGGGTATTTTGGAGAGCAAGCTCGATAGGGCGTTCGCGCCGGTTGCGGCAGCGATTAAGGCCGGTAAAATCCCCGGTGGGATTTTGGGCCTTGTCGATCGAGACGGCAATCGTGTTACCCGCGTTATGGGACAGGCACAGACCGTTCCTGCGGCGCGGGCGATGACCGAGGACACTTGGTTCGATCTGGCCTCGCTCTCCAAAGTGCTTTTTACCACCGAGCGTATTCTGGCTTTGGCAGAAGCGGGGACGATCGACCTCGACAAGCCGATCACCTCCGTTCTGCCAGACTTCCGCCACTACAATCTCGACAATTGGGAACGGAAGGTCACCTTCCGTCAGTGCCTCGGGCATCAGACGCCGTTCCCAGCTGTCATTCCCTTCTACGCCTATGGGCGTGACCCGGACCTGCTGCGTACGCTTATTCTGCAATATGAGTATACGTCAGGACCTTCGGTCTATTCCGATATCAACTTCATCCTTCTCGGCTTTGTGCTGGAGCGGCTGAACAAGTGCTGGATCCGCGATCTTGATCCGGGCAAGGGTTTTGCTTGGGGCGCTGATCCGGACAATGTGGCTGCGACCGAAGATTGCTATTGGCGTCATCGCGTGCTCGCTGGCGAAGTGCATGACGACAATTGCTCGGCGCTCAATGGTGCTGGTCACGCAGGGCTGTTTGGCACGGTCTCTTCAGTCCTCGACTTCGCTGCAGAAAAACTGCAGGCCGCTGGCGCAAACGCGCTCATTCGTACGCCGCTATCGGGCCGTCGCACCCATGGCTGGGAGCGCCCCTATGAGGGCTGGTCAGGCGGGGAGCTCAGCTCTTCTTCCACCATCGGGCACACTGGATTTACCGGCACTGGCCTCTGGCTCGATTTCGAGCGCGGTCATGCCTGGACACTTCTTACCAATCGCGTTCACCCCACGCGCCATTTCGACAGCGGTATTATTCCGCTCCGTCGCGCCGTGGCAGACGCTATCAACGCAAACTAGGAGACGCACATGGAGCCGATTTGGGCTGTTGGCCTGATGACAGGCACGGTGCTGGACGGAAACATCGACGTTGCGCTGTTGCGCACCGATGGCGAGACGATCAGCGAATTTGGTGCTTATACGCTCGCGCCCTATCACGCAGACATCCGCGAGATGCTGGAGCAGGCATTGGCGGAAGCCCGGGTTTGGAATTTTGAGGGCGAAGAGCCGGCCATTTTCGCCAAGGCTGAAGATGCGCTGACCCGTGCGCAATCTGCGGCTGTGGCTGACCTCGTCGCTCAGGCCGGTCTCAAGCCGTCGGACATTGGCGTTGTCGGTTTCCACGGCCAGTCGGTTTTGCACCGCGCGCCAGTTCCGGGTCGCATTGGCGCAACCCGTCAGCTGGGCAATGGCAAGCTTATGAACGAAATCCTCGGCATTCCTGTTGCCTATGACTTCCGCTCGGCGGACGTGCGTGCTGGCGGGCAGGGCGCGCCTTTGGCAGCTGTCTATCACCAAGCGTTGCTGCGCACGCTGGGCCATGTTGATGGCAAGACCGCAGTGCTCAATCTGGGCGGCGTTTCCAACGTTACCTATTGGGATGGTGCAGACACGCTCGTGGCTTTCGATACCGGTCCGGCCAATGCTCCGATCAACGACTTTGTAAAGTCGCTGGGCCTAGGCGAAATGGACCGCAATGGTGCCATGGCACTGCGCGGCACGGTTGACGAAGAGCGCCTCGCGCAGCTCTTGACCCATAAATACCTCTCAGCCCCCTATCCCAAATCGCTCGACCGTTTCGACTTCCTCCACACCATGGCCGAAGGCCTTGGCGCGGATGATGGCGCGGCGACGTTGACGGCATTCACCACGGGCGCCGTTGGTAAGGCGCTCGACATTCTGCCCGGACGTCCAGACAAGCTGATCGTTTGCGGTGGCGGTCGTCATAACCCGGCAATCATGGCTATGCTCAATGTCCGTGCGGGCGTGGAAGCCGTGCCGGCAGAAGCTGTGGGTTGGCGTGGCGACGCCGTGGAAGCGGAATGCTTTGCTTTCCTCGCAGTGCGTGTTCTGCGCAATATGCCGATTAGCTTCCCCACCACGACGGGTGCGCCGCATCCGATGACTGGTGGCATTCTGGTTCAGTAAAATGCTTGTATTCGACGTCACTGCCTCGCCTGCTGCTGAAGATCTCGACACCATCAGCAAGGGGCTTGCCTCTTTCAATCAGGCGATGGTGGGGCCGTCGGAAAAGCAAAATCTCGCCGTGGTCGTGCGTAACGAAGGCGGCGAGATTGTTGGCGGGATTTCCGGCTACACCGCTTGGGGCTGGCTCTATACCCAGTGGCTGTGGATCGATGAAAGCACGCGCGGGCAATCGCTCGCCGGTCGCATGCTTGAGGCGGCTGAGAACGAAGCGCGTCAGCGCGGTTGCCATTCGGCCCACATCGACACGTTTAGCCCGCACGCGCTGCATGTTTACAAAAAATCTGGTTACGAAGTTTTTGGCGAACTGCCCGATTTCCCCAAGGGTAACACGCGTAGCTTCCTCAAGAAGTCGCTTGTTGTAGGCCAGGACTAAGGTCTTGCACCGGTAGACGTTTTTGCACTTTATCGTCCATGCGTCGAAAGGCTATGTTCTCTTTTCGATGTAATTTGGGTTCATTCTCCTACTGGCCCAAAATGGGCGAATCTATTGAGGGGCGGTCATCGCTGGCCGCCCCTTCGACATGTGTAGGACCGTATGACCGTCGATAATTCCAGCCTGAAGGACGCAGCGCTTAATTTCCACGAGTATCCGACCCCGGGTAAACTCGCTATCGTCGCGACCAAGCCACTCGCGAACACGCGCGACCTCTCGCTCGCCTATTCGCCAGGCGTCGCCATTCCTTGTGAAGAAATTGCAGCGAACCCAGAGGCGGCTTACCGCTACACCTCCAAGGGCAATCTCGTTGCCGTGATTTCCAACGGTACTGCCGTTCTGGGCCTTGGCAATATTGGTGCGCTGGCGTCCAAGCCGGTGATGGAAGGCAAGGCCGTTCTGTTCAAGACTTTTGCTGGCATTGACTCTATCGACCTTGAAGTCGACGAGCAGGATCCGAAGAAGTTCATCGAGATCGTTGCGCCGCTCGCTCCAAGCTTTGGTGGCGTGAACCTTGAAGACATCAAGGCTCCAGAGTGCTTCGAAATCGAAGAGGCCTTGCGTGAGCGCATGAACATCCCAGTGTTCCATGACGATCAGCACGGCACTGCGATCATCGTGGCTGCTGCTGTCCTCAATGCGATGAAGCTGATCGGCAAGGATATTGGCTCGATCAAGATCTGCACCTCTGGCGCAGGTGCGGCGGCTATCGCTTGCATGAACATGCTGATCGCTGTTGGCGCCAAGCGCGAGAACATCTGGCTGGCGGACAGCAAGGGTCTCGTCACGACCGCGCGTGTTGGCTCGGTTGATCGTTGGCGTGCAGCCTTCGCTCAGGATACCGACAAGACCCAGCTGAGCGAAGTTATGGATGGCGCAGACGTGTTTGTGGGCCTTTCCAAGGCTGGCGCGCTTAAGCCTGAAATGATGACCAATATGGCGGAAAATCCGCTGATCTTGGGTCTCTCCAACCCAATTCCGGAAATCATGCCAGAACTGGCAAAGGCCACGCGCCCAGACGCTATGGTTTGCACGGGTCGTTCGGACTATGCCAACCAGGTGAACAACGTTCTTTGCTTCCCATTCTTGTTCCGTGGCGCGCTCGATTGCGGCGCAACCACGATCAACGAAGCGATGAAGGCAGCTGCGGCGCAGGCAATTGCTGAGCTGGCGCAGGAAGCCGAACTTGACGGTTCTGCAAGCACCTTCGGTCGCGAGAAGCTGATCCCGAACCCGTTCGATCCGCGTTTGATTGAGCGAGTTTCGATCGCCGTGGCAAAGGCAGCAGAAGAGAGCGGCGTCGCGCGCCGTCCGATCTCTGATTTTGAGACCTATGCTGTGAACCTGCGCAAATTGCGCGGACTCTAAGCCTTCTTGGAATAAAGAATAATAAAAAGGGCCCCGACCGAAAGTCGGGGCCCAATCACTTCTGCTGGGAGTGCGCCCTTTGGAAGTGACTTTATTGCGCTGTTAAATCACAGCGCATTTCCATTTAGCAAAAAACTAAAATATATTTTTAGATCTTCCTATTGTTCTCTCATTTCTAAATAAAAGTCAAACTGCAGTGTTTGAAGGGGGCGTGCTGTGGTGCTGATGGTCTTAGTACGTCTGTGACGCTCTGCACGCAGCTCGTGTGTATAGTGGGGTAACGCTGTCTGTTTCTGGCAAGATTGGGCTGTTGCTCATCGCGATCCACTATCTTGCTGCGCGCAGTGACGCCCGATGGCGAGCCTGTTCAGCGGTCGTGCGTGCCGAAGCTGCTCAGGTTTAATTTCGGGTATATTTGAGGGTGATTTCTGCCGGCAAGCAGATGGGGTGGCTTTTAGGGGTTTTCGGAATGAAGTTCTATTTGATCCAAGCAAAAGCAGGATTGGAGGCATTTTTTTCTTCATTCTCGCAGTTACGGCAAGCCAAAACCTTCTCAAAGGCGACCACGTTGATAGAGTTTAAAACATCAAACGAACGGGAGGTTCCCAATGAAACGGACAGCCAAGCTAGTTGCCTACTCAGCCCTCGCCGCATCCCTGCTCGTGGGCTTTTCTATCACCGCTCAGGCACAGGATCGCACCCTGATCAACGTGTCTTACGATCCCACGCGGGAACTCTACCGCGCTTATAACGAAGCCTTCATCACGCACTGGAACGCTGAAAAGGGCGAAACCGTCGCCATACAGGTGACCCATGGCGGTTCTGGTTCGCAGGCTCGCACCGTCATCGACGGCCTCGAAGCTGATGTCGTCACACTGGCGCTCGAAAGCGACATCAACGCAATCTCAGACGCCAATCCCGATCTTATTCCTGCCGACTGGCGCCAGGCCTTGCCGCATAACAGTGCGCCTTACACATCGACCATTGTGTTCCTCGTTCGCAAGGGGAACCCCAAAGGCATCCAGGATTGGGGTGATCTGATCGCTGATGGCGTCGAGGTGATCACACCGAACCCGAAAACCTCCGGTGGCGCACGTTGGAATTTCCTCGCCGCTTGGGCGTGGGCACGCGAGGCCAATGGTGGCGATGAAGCTAAGGCGCAGGAGTTTGTCTCCGAGCTCTTCCGCCATGTCCCCGTTCTCGACACTGGTGCACGGGGCTCAACCACCACTTTTGTGCAGCGTGGCATTGGTGACGTTCTGCTTGCTTGGGAAAACGAGGCTTACCTCGCCCTTGAAGAGCTTGGCCCTGACGCCTTCGATATCGTCACCCCGTCGCTGTCGATCCTCGCTGAACCGCCAGTTGCGGTTGTGAAGGGCAATGCCGACAAGAAGGGCACGACGGATTTGGCGCAGGCCTATCTCGAATATCTCTATTCGGACGAAGGCCAGACTATCGCAGCGCAGAACTACTATCGTCCTTCGGATTTCTCAAAGGTCCCGGCTGAAGACACAGCGCGCTTCGGTGAGTTGAACCTTGTGACGATCGAGGATTTCGGCGGCTGGCGTGAAGCGCAGCCGAAGTACTTCGGCGATGGTGGTGTGTTCGACCAGATCTATTCCGGTCCAACCCAGTAACGGAACAGCGCTCCCCGGCCCTGTAAGCCGGGGAGCCTCACCCAGGAGAAGGAACATGGTCTACTTCTTCGGTATCTTCGGCCCCGGAAAGCTCCAACGCGCTCCGGCAGCGGAAGCCAAATCCAAAGCAAACTTTTTCGGTGGAGTGCCGGACATTGCTCAGGGCGCTGTGCCCTTGAGCCGAGCAGAGCAAGATGCCTGCTATCTGGCCAGTAAAGCGCCTGAACCCGACTATCGCGACACCCCTGCCAATAGTCGTGAGCGCGCAGGTGAGCCATGACCAGACCAGTTCTCATTGTGCCGGGCCTCAATGGCTCGAATGATGGCCATTGGCAGCACTATTGGCTGCGTGACAAGCCGGAAGCTGTTCTCGTTGAACAAGCCGAATGGGCTGACCCAAAGGCTGGGCGTTGGCTGCATCGGTTAGAGAAAGCGGTGATGACCTATCCGGGCGCCATCGTTGTCGGGCATAGCCTGGGCACTATCCTTGCGGCTCGCCTTGCAACAAGCCCGGTCGCGCCACTGGTGGGCGGGGTTCTGCTGGTGGCACCGGCGGACATAGAGCGCACTTCGACCCTGCACGCGCGTAGTTATGAGTTTGGCACGCTGCCGGGGGATAAGTTGCCGTTTCCGGGGCTCATGGTCGCCAGCCGCGACGATATCTATATGAACTTTGCTAAAGCGCGGACCCTCGCGCAGCACTGGGGTGTCCCTGTGCTGGATTTGGGGCACGCAGGGCACATCAATATTGCTAGCGGGTTTGGTCGCTGGGCACGCGGCTATGATCTGGCCCAACAGCTTGCCGATAAAGCTGATCGACAACAGCGGCACCGCCGCGCGATGGGCCCACAGAGCGTCCAGCGCTCTTGTCTAGTGCCTTAGTCGACTTTATAGTTTTCAGGCTGATCCCCAAAGCTTTCGTATTGGGTGATTTTCAGCCTGGCAGCGATGTGCCGTAGCTTCATTTTAGTGAGCGCGTGCAGCTTCCAGCTTATTATGGAAGGCGCAGTACATGGCTGATCCGAAGGACCTATCTAAGACCCCGGCTGAGAAATCGGTGACGATTATCGGTGGCGGTGCAAGTGGTGTCCTGCTGGCGGCCAATTTGCTCAAAAGCGACGATCCAGATTTGCGTGTCACCTTGCTCGAGCGCCAAGGGCAGTTCGGCCAAGGTCTCGCCTATTCAGCTCGCCGCAAGGACCATCGGGTGAACGTGCCGGCACGTGGCATGAGCGCATTTGCCGATGATAAGGATCACTTCTGGAATTGGCTGCAAGAGCACGAGCCGGGCGTTTACGACAGCTCGTATGTTTTCGTGCCGCGTCGCAAATATGGCAGTTATTTAGAGGATGTGTTGCGCCAGGCAGGTGCACGCATGCAGGGTCGTTTGCGCATTCTGGCCGAAGAGGCTGTATCGCTGCGCGAAACCAGTAAGGGTGTGGAAGTCGAGCTTGGGAACGGCACCAGCCTCGTAAGCCGCCGCGCTGTTCTGGCTGTTGGGCATGAGACACAGCCCGCGCGCGGGCGGGGGATCGCGGTTCGTGTCGGGTCGGAAGAAGATACGCCACTTGAGCCGAATGCTCCGGTGATGATCCTCGGCTCTGGCCTGTCGATGGTGGACGCTTGGGTATCGCTGGTTGAGGCTAAGCATCGGGGCCCGATCACGGTTGTTTCGCGCAATGGACTTTTGCCGAAAGGGCATAAGGACGTGCCGCCGCTGACGATCAGCGAAAGCGATGTCCCCTTCGGCACGAACATGACTGAATTGGCAAAGTGGTTCCGCGCGCTTGTGCGCGATACTGAGGGCAAAGGGGGCGATTGGCGCAGTGTCGTCGACGGCCTGCGGCCCTATAATCAGAAACTGTGGCAGAGCTGGTCTGATCCGGTGAAGCGGCAGTTCCTGCGCCACATTCGGCCTTGGTGGAATATCCATCGTCACCGCCTGCCACCTGATCTTTATCAACGTCTGGTCGATGCCATACGTTCGGGGCAGGTGACACTGCGCGCAGCTGAGTTTGTGGGGATTGAGCGGGACGGCGAGAATACCGTGGCGATCATCCGCGCGCGAGGGACCGAACAGCGCGAACGGCTTACGGTTGCGCGTGTATATGACTGCGGTGGCGTGAGTGTTGATGTCCGTGCGAGCCATAATCCACTGCTCCAGCATCTGGTGAGCACAGGGGCGGCACGTCCAGACTCAATGCATATCGGTATCGATGTGGATGGTGCCTGCGCGCTCATCACGGCGAACGGCGAAGTGTCGCCAAGAGTGCGCGTGATTGGCCCCCTCACGCGGGGACGATATTTTGAAATTGAAGCTGTCCCAGACATCCGCGTACAGGCGGCAGGACTAGCGCAATCTTTGCTCGCTGCAGGACAGGCTGAGGCGGCCGCGCAAAGCTCTTCGTGAATTGCTTGCTCCTTCCGGAACGATTTTCTACATTCTTGAGAAAACTCGCCCAGTCCGCTCCTTGAGAAAGTCGAGCGGAAAGCTAGGGTTAGGCCAGTTCTTGAGGGTAGATGTATGCATCGACCAAAGCATAGAGGCCGAACCCTGTCTAACAGGGGAGATCTCATATGAGCCGGAAGACTGGATTTGTTCAGCCTAGCGTCATACCGGGCTTCGGTTTGACCTTTGGTTTTACTCTTGCATACTTTGGCCTGATCATTCTCATTCCGCTCATCGCGCTGGTGTTGCGTGCTGCGGGTATTGGTTGGACCGGGTTTTGGGCGGTGGCGCTCGATGCGCGCATGCTTGCGGCGCTGCGCACCAGCTTCGTGACGGCGCTGATCGCTGCCGGGATCAATGTTGTTTTTGGCACGCTGATCGCTTGGGTGCTCGTGCGCTATCGTTTTCCCGGTCGGCGTATTTTCGATGCGGTGGTGGACCTGCCATTTGCGCTGCCAACGGCGGTGGCAGGGATTGCTCTGACGGCAATCTATGCGCCGAACGGTGTGATCGGGACGCTGTTTGCACCTTTGGGTTGGCGGATCGCTTACACGCCCATCGGCATCACCATAGCCATGGTGTTTATCGGCTTGCCCTTTGTGGTTCGGACCATTCAGCCGATTTTGGAAGAAACCAGCCGAGAGGTCGAGGAGGCCTCAGCCACGCTTGGCGCCAACCGCTTTCAGACAGTTTCCCGAGTTCTGTTGCCGAGCCTCACGCCCGCAATTTTAACCGGCTTCGCTTTGGCCTTTGCCCGCGCTGTTGGGGAATATGGTTCGGTGATCTTTATCGCCGGCAATATTCCGTTCGTATCCGAAATCGCACCGCTGCTGATCGTGATCCGGCTTGAGGAGTTCAACTATTCTGCGGCCGCCGTGATCGCCACGGTGATGCTCTCGATTTCGTTTCTGATGCTGTTTGCGATCAATCTCATTCAGGCGTGGAGCCGCAAGAGGTATGGCTATGGCACGTAAGAACGCCCCATCCCGCCGCTACCACCCCACCAATGAGCCGCTCTGGGTGCGCGTGACCCTAATTCTGATCGGCGTCGCCTTCATGGGGCTGATCTTGGTTTTGCCGCTCGTGGCCGTATTCACCGAAGCGCTTCGGCAGGGCATACCCGGTTTTGTGGCGGCGCTGCAGACTGCTGATGCGCAGTCAGCCATCCGCCTGACGCTTTTGGTGGCGGCGATCTCCGTGCCCCTCAATGTGGTGTTTGGCATCGCGGCCTCGTGGGCCATCGCCAAGTTTGAATTCAAGGGCAAAGCCTTTCTCATCACGCTTATCGACCTGCCGTTCTCGGTGTCGCCTGTGATCTCTGGCTTGGTCTATGTGCTGCTGTTTGGCTCGGGGAGCCTGTTGGGGCCGTTCCTCAAGTCCTACAACATCGAAATTCTGTTCGCGGTGCCGGGCATTGTTCTGGCGACGATATTTGTCACCTTTCCCTTTGTGGCCCGGGAGCTGATCCCGCTGATGCAGGATCAGGGTTCAGGCGATGAAGAGGCGGCCATTTCGCTTGGTGCTTCGGGATGGCAGACGTTTTTCCGCGTGACGCTGCCCAATATTAAATGGGGCCTACTCTATGGCGTGCTGCTGTGTAATGCGCGCGCTATGGGCGAATTTGGTGCGGTCGCGGTGGTTTCTGGGAAGATCCGGGGGCAAACCACGACCATGCCGTTGCAGGTCGAAATGTTCTATAATGAGTATCAAGGGACAGCCGCCTTTGCGCTAGCGTCGCTATTGGCCTTGCTGGCCCTTGTCACTCTGGTGCTCAAAACGGCGCTTGAATGGCGCTTCGGCGATGAACTCGCCGCTACTGGCCGCGGCCACTGACAGGGTTGGGAATGGAAGTAAAAGTACAAGACGTCCGCAAGGAATTCGACCGGTTTCCAGCACTGCATTCGGTGTCTCTGGATATTCTTTCGGGCGAGTTGATTGCGCTTCTGGGGCCATCTGGTTCCGGCAAAACCACCCTGCTGCGCTTGATCGCTGGGCTTGAGCGCCCGACGGAAGGCAAGATTTTCTTCGGCGCAGAAGACGCTTCAGAAAAGAGTGTGCAGGAGCGGAACATTGGTTTTGTGTTCCAGCACTACGCGCTGTTCCGGCATATGACGATTTTGGAAAATGTCGCCTTCGGTTTGAAGGTGCGCCCGCGTTCGAGCCGCCCGCACAATAGTGAAATCCGCCGCCGGGCGTTGGAGCTGCTCGATCTGGTGCAGCTGTCTGGTCTTGAAAAGCGCTATCCGAGCCAGCTATCGGGCGGGCAGCGTCAGCGTGTGGCGCTCGCTCGCGCATTGGCTATCGAGCCGCGCGTTTTGCTGCTCGACGAACCATTCGGTGCGCTCGACGCGCAGGTTCGGCGCGACTTGCGCAAATGGCTGCGCGAAATCCATGATCGCACCGGCCACACCACAGTTTTTGTGACGCATGATCAGGAAGAAGCGCTGGAGCTGGCTGATCGTCTCTGTGTCATGAGCCAGGGCAAGATCGAACAGGTGGGAACGCCTGATATGGTCTATGACCAACCGGCGTCGCCGTTTGTCTTCGGGTTTATCGGCGAAAGTTCAGAGCTTCCCGTCACGGTCGAGGGGGGCGAACTTCACCTCGATGGTCGCTCACTCGGTCTTCCGGCCAGCGGAGCCACGGGGGCCCAACGGCTTTATTTCCGTCCACATGATATCGAGCTGACAGACGCGTCCTCGGCGCTCGGCGGCGATGTTGTCGCCAGCCGCCGCGTTGGTGGTACGCGCCGTGTTGAGCTTGAATTGCAGGGAAGCGCACATCGCGTCGAGATTGACCTGCCGTTCGACCATCCGCTGGCAGACCGATCCCGCTTTGCGTTTCGCCCCAAGCGGTTCAGACTCTTTCCGGCAGGATAAGGCAGAAAAGCGCGGCTCCGGTCGCGCTTTTCTCTTTGGGGAGCTGCGCGCTCTTGGCATGGCCAAATTTGGCTCTCTTGCGCTATGAGAAGCTTCACTTCTTGTTAGGCAGGCCATGACGCAGCGGCACATCGGAATTCTTGGAGCTGGGCCTGCGGGGCTCATGGCAGCTGAGGCAGCAGCGAGTGCCGGGGCACGTGTCACCGTGTTCGACGCTATGCCCAGTGTCGGCCGGAAATTCCTCATGGCCGGTAAGTCTGGTCTAAATATCACCCACTCGGAGCCACACGAGGCTTTGCTAGGCCGATTTGGCGCGTCACGAGAAAGGCTCGAGACGGCGTTGAACGCCTTTACGGGCGATGACGTTCGCACTTGGGCGGATCGATTGGGCGTGAGCACCTTTGTTGGCTCGTCGGGTCGTGTGTTTCCAGATGTGATGAAAGGCTCGCCTCTGTTGCGCGCTTGGCTCAAGCGGCTGGACGCGCAGGGCGTTGCCATCTGTACCCGTCATCGCTGGCTTGGCTGGGCGGAGGAAAAGCTGGTTTTTGCGACGCCTGAGGGTGAGGTTCAGCACGCGTTTGATGCGGTGGTTTTTGCATTTGGAGGGGCGAGCTGGCCGCGACTAGGCTCAGATGCCGCTTGGGTTTCGCCCTTTTCAAAACGTGGCATTGAAATTGCCGCGTTCCGGGCCGCCAATTGCGCTTTCGAGCGGGGGTGGAGCCCGTTTATCAGCGAGCGTTTCGCCGGTCACCCAGTAAAGTCCGTTGTGGCGACGAGTGCTCTGGGCGCTCTGCCAGGCGAGTTTGTGGTCACGCCTTACGGTGTTGAAGGCAGCTTGATCTATGCTCATTCTGCTGCGCTGCGCGACGCTATTGAGGCAGACGGTTCAGCAGTGCTGACCCTCGATTTGGTGCCGGGACGCAGTGTTGAACGATTGGCGGCGGATTTCGCCCGCCAGCCCAGCAAGGTGAGTTTTACCAACAGATTGCGTAAGGCCGCGGGGCTCGATGGGGTGAAGGCGGCATTGGTGCGCGAGTTGGCGCCTGAGGCAGGGCAGTTGGCCCCTGAAGCATTGGCGAGAGTGCTCAAGTGCCTACCGCTGAGCCTCAACAGAACGCGCCCGATGGCTGAAGCCATTTCGGTGGCGGGCGGTGTCGTTTGGGACGAGATCGGGGCCAACTTCATGCTCAAGAAAATCCCCGGCACTTTTGTCGCCGGAGAAATGATTGATTGGGAAGCCCCAACGGGTGGCTATCTGCTGACGGCGTCGATGGCGACAGGGCGTTACGCAGGCTTGGCGGCCGCGCATTGGGAGCCGTGACCGGTCCAATCAATCTCGATCGTGGCGTGATTGATGTCGTGGGTCTGTGCGAGGCGTTGCCGGACGGCATTTGAAACGCTGGCGGGGGCGATGTCTCCGGTGAGCGCAATGTCGAGCGTTGCCATGGTGCGGCCCGATGATAGCGACCAGACGTGGAGATGGTCCACCTTGGCGAGGCCGGGGACATTGGTCTTGAGGTCCGCGGCGATCGCTGCGGGATCAACGCCATCGGGTGCGCCTTCCATGAGAATATTGAAGGTTCGCATCAGCAAAGCCCAAGCGCCACGCAGAATGAGCACACTGACAAATACCGATAGGATCGGGTCAATAGGCGTCCAGCCGGTGAGCCAGATGATGATCGCGGCCGCAATAGCGCCCACAGAGCCCAAGAGGTCGCCCATGACGTGCAGCGATGCGCCCTTGATGTTGACGTGGTCTTTGTCGGCACCACCGAGAATGCGCAGCACCAGCAGGTTTATGAGAAGCCCAGCGACGGCTACGGCGAACATGGGACCCGCGAGGACTTCGCCCGGCGCCATGAAGCGCTGGAACGCCTCATAGAGGATCCAGACCACAATGCCGAAGAGGGTCAGCGCATTGATCAGCCCGGCAAGGACTTCGACACGAGCATAGCCAAAGCTGCGCTTGCTATCCGCTACACGCTTGCCGATACGGAAGCCGAGCCACGACAGGAATAGGGCAATGGTGTCGGTCAACATATGACCAGCATCGGCCAGCAGGGCGAGGGAGCCCGATAGCAGGCCGCCGATCACTTCGATGACCATGAACGTGCCGGTCAGCGTTAGCCCGATGAGGACAGCGCGTTCGTTGGCGGAACTTACTTTTGGCGTATGATCGTGTCCGGCGTGATCATGACTATGACCTGCATGGTCATGAGCATGGGGCGCGTGTTGATGCGCCTCATGATCGTGGTCAGTTTCGTCGTGACTGTGGCCGGAGTGATCGTGCGGATGTGCCATGATACCCTCGTTCTATAATCATATGAACACGTATTCATATGATGGTCAACAAGCATGGTAGACACGCTGGCGTGATCGCGACGTCGCGCATGAAGCTCGCCCGTTTAGAACGCTTAGACTTGGCTGGGTGCCTCGTCCGTCTTCGGTTCTGCCAAAACGTCGTCGTGCAAGTCGTGCTCTTCCATCGCGTGAGCAATCATGTCGGCCAGGATTCTGGCGATGTGATCGTCCGCTGCTTGGTAGAACACCTGCTTATTGCGCCGAGTTCCGCGCACCAGTCGGGCGGCGCGGAGGAGACGCAAATGGTGGCTAACGAGAGATTGGGAGGCACCGGTGGTTTTGGCGATATCGCCCACCGCGATGGGGCCTTCGAGGCAGGTTAAGAGCACACGCAGACGGGTCGGATCGCCCAAGAGCTTATAGGTCTCGGCAATCAGTTGGATGGTGTGTTCTTCAGGAAGGGCCACGGGGCGATGCGCTCAATTTGCTGGTTCGGCCTGACCTTAAAGCCGCTTAGACGCGCTGACCATCCTTGTCGATCACCACCTCACCATCCTCTTTGGTGAACGGGATGGTGGCCGCTTCTGGCAGAATGTCCAAAACGAGCTCTGAGGGGCGGCAGAGGCGCACGCCATGCGGAGTAACCACGAGAGGGCGATTGATGAGAATAGGCGTCGCCACCATGGCTGCGAGCAGCTGCGTGTCACTCAACTCGGGATTGTCCAAACCCTGGGAGAGGTATTCTGGCTGCTTGGTGCGGATCGCATCCCGCACTGAAATGCCGGCACGAGCGATGAGGTCGGCAAGCGTTGCAGCAGACGGAGGGTTTTCGAGATAGAGCACAATTTCTGGCTCAATCCCGGTGCCGCGGATCATTGCCAAGGTGTTGCCCGAGGTGCCGCATTCGGGATTGTGGTAGATGGTGATGTGCATCAACGATAGCCTGCCGCTTGCAGTTCAAAGAGTTCGGCATAGCGCCCATTGAGCGCCAGCAATTCCTCGTGGCTTCCTGCTTCAAGAATCGCGCCCTTTTCAAGCACCAAAATACGGTCTGCCATGCGGACAGTCGAGAAGCGGTGCGAGATGATGACGGCCGTAGTGTTGGTCGCAAGGTTTTTAAAGCGGGCGAACACCTCAGCTTCCGCCTTAGCGTCCAGCGCTGCGGTCGGTTCATCGAGAATGACGAGATCGGCGTCACGCATATAGGCCCGGGCAATGGCGACCTTCTGCCATTCGCCGCCCGAGAGGTCGCGGCCCTTCTTGAAGAGACGACCGAGCTGTTGATCATATTGCTGCGGCAGCTTGGCGATGACCCCATCGGCAAGGCTTTGTTCAGCGGCCTGCTCGATCCGCGCCTGATCGGTTCGCGCTTCGATACGGCCAACGCCGATATTGTCGCGAGCGGAAAAGCTGTAACGGATGAAGTCTTGGAAGATCACGCCGATATGCTGGTGGATGTCGGTGGGCGACATGTCGCGCAGGTCGATGCCGTCGATGGTGATGCGGCCCTCTGTCGGGTCGTAAAGGCGCGTCAGCAGTTTGACGATGGTGGTTTTACCGGCCCCATTCTCCCCAACCAGCGCCAGAGTTTCGCCTGCCGCGAGGGTGAAGTTGAGATTGCGCACCACCCAATACTCCGTCTCGGGATACTGGAAGCCGACGTTCTCAAAGACGATGCCGCGCTGGATCGGGGTTGGGAATGCCTTGGGGGAGGCAGGGGGCAGAACCGATGGTTCGATCTCGAAGAAAGAGAAGAGGTCGTCGAGGTAGAGCGACTGCCCCGCTATCTGGGTGAAGCCGAGAAGGATTTTTTGGAACAGGCCATTGAGCCTGAGGAAAGACCCCGACAAAAAGGCGAGATCGCCGAGCGTGAACTCGCCGGTAATGGTGCGCCAGACGATGTAGCCATAGGCGAGGTAATAGGCGAGGCTGGAAATGGCGGCAAAGAGGGAGCCCCAGCTGGCGCGCGCAATAGCGACCCGGCGATTGTCGACATAGATGCCGTGTGCCAGCTTTTTAAAGCGCCCGATGAGATAGTCGCCCAGGCCAAAGAGTTTGACCTCTTTAGCTGTTTCAGCGCTCGCACCAACGTGGCGGAGGTACTCAAGCTCGCGGCGCTCTGGGGTACGCCAGCGGCTGAGCATGTAGTTAAGCGTGTTGAACCGCGTTTCGCCCCAAATCGAGGGGATGAAGCTTAAGGGCAGTAAGAGCACCAACCACGGAGCGTAGATGACGAGACCTGCTGCGAGGGTCACGACCGTGATCATGTCCTGCGCTTGGCCAAACAGCTGGCTCAGGAGCTGATTGCGCCCTGCAGCCTGACGGCGTGCGCGCTCCAAGCGGTCTTGATATTCCGCCGATTCAAAATGCATCAAATCGAGCTTGGCGGCGTGCGCCATCAACTCGACACTGACAGTGTTCGAATGCAGTTCGGAGAGGATGGAGTCGACTAGGCCTGTGGCGCGGTTGATCACATCATTGGCCAACACCAGAGCCAGCTCGATCAGCAGGAAGCCGAGAACCGTGTTGAGGGCACCGGCATTCCACCAGTCAAGAATGGTGGGGCCGGGGGCGGGCAGAGCGGTAAGCCGCACCACCTCATCAACAATCAGCTTTGCCGTATAGAGCACCGCGATCGGCTGGAACGCCGCCACGAGGCGTAAACCGATGCTCGCCGCCGTCAAGGATCTGCTGGTGCGCCAAATCTGCGCGATCAGGCGCCCAAGGTGGCGCATGTTGTCCAGTCGTTGACGGAAGGTGAGCGGCGTTTCGGGAATTGGTGGCGGGCGACGCCCTGGAAGATCGGTCATACGCGCAGTTTAGTCCGCAGCAGAGGGCGAAGAAATAGTCGTTATTTCAGATTGTGGAGAAACTTGGTCAGGTTTGCAGTGACGTGATGGACGTGCGGGCCGGAGGTTTGCTCCAGCTCCCAAGCATCGACGAGGTCGTGGCTATAGTCTTCGCTGGCCACCACCTGCACCGTGCTCATCCCCATTTCGTGCGGAACAACGAGGTTCTTTTCGAGATCGTCGAAAAACACAGAATTGCTGGGGGTGATGCTGTAGCGCGAGAAGAAGCCTTCATAAGCCTCTTTGCGTGGCTTGGGGATGAAGACCATGTCGCGAATGTCGTGGAAGTCTTCAAAGAGGTCCGCGCCGCCGAGGCGAGTGAGCACTGATTTGGCGTGGTTGGTGTCCGCATTGGTGAGGATCAACTTACGACCTGGCAAGTTGCGAATGGCTGCCACCAATTCGAGATTCTGCTGAACCGGGGAATAGTCGATGTTGTGGACCGTATGGAGGAAATGGTCCGGATCGATTGAATAGCGGCTCATCAAGCCGTTCAGCGTCGTGCCGTAGTCCCGGTAGAACTCTTTCTGCAGCTTTCTGGCTTCAGTAAACTCAAGCCGCGTAACGTCCATCACATAGTGGGTGATGCGGACGTCCACTTGCTCCCACAAATTGCATTCACGCGGGTACAGCGTGTTATCGAGGTCAAAGACCCACTCGGATACGTGGCTGAGGTCGGCGGCGGGGGACGGGGAGATCACAGAGGTCATAAGCGCAGAATGCATCAATAGCTTGAAAAGGAAAGGGGCCCGAGGGCCCCTAGGAGATTTACTGGTTTGCCGTGAGGGTAATGCCCAAGGTCTTGATCAGACTTGCTGGGTTTGCCGCACCGGCCGCCAGGATCAGCATGCTGGTTTTCGTGGGTGGAGCAATCTTGAGTTCGATGTTCTCAGGCTTGTCGAGGAAGGCCTCGACCGGTGGCGCAACGAGATCAACGATTGCTGGAATGCCAACTTGCTCCAACGCCATGCGCACCATTGGTTTGAGGCTTGCTGCGTATTGCTCGGTGGAGACACCTGCCTGATCTGCAAAGACTTTTAGAGCACGCTGAGCAAAACCTGCGTCATCGTAGCGAAGCGTGAAGCCGCTGATCGAGAGCGCCTGCGCTAGCTCCAGCCCCGTCACCATGGCCTGTGCTTCAGCTTCTTCACTATTGGCCGCCGCCGCCGTTGTTGCGGACAGGGCAGATAGCTTTTCGAGCAGTGGCAGTGTGAAGCCCGAAATATCGAAGGTCGAGTTGATCTGGCCAACGTCGGCGAAGTCGATCAGGAACTGATCCATGACCATGCGGCCATCGGCCAAGGTCCACTGCGCTGTCTGGTTCACTTCACCCTGCAGCGTTTGGAGGCCCAAGCCGTCAATCATCGCGGCGGCTGCTGGATCTTCGGCCTTGAGCGGCTCTAGGTCAGCCTGAATGTTGGCGATTGTGAAAGTGCTATCAACGGTTTCGAGAACGTCGGCGCTATCGAAGCCAAAGTCGTACTTCGCAAGCAGGCTATCGTAGGTGAGAACGGTTGTGCCGTTCGTGATCACGGTCAGTGGACCGGTGCTGATCGAGCCGAAAGACTGCACGACATGAGCGGCGGTCACTTCGCCTGGCGGCGGGAGCCAAATGTCGGAGGCCTTGATGTCTTTGAGGGTCACGTTCGTCTGAGACTTCTTGGACCCTTCAGCAACTTCGAGATCGGGGATCGAAACGGATTCGATCGTGAAATTGCCGCCACTGCCTTCGGCCACGCCGGAGAAGGTGATCGTCTGGTCGAATACGATAGGATCTTCGCCGGGCACATCCATGGTGGCGCCTTCGACGGTAATCGTATCGCCGTTCACTGTTGCTGGGCCAAACGTAATCTTGCTGCCCGAATATTCCATGACAGCGCTGAAGCGCTCGAGCACGGCATCGGCCTCGAAAGCGAGAGCAGGCTGAGCGACAATCAGTGCCGTAACGCTTGTTGCCAGTAATGCGGTGGCCGTCTTGATAGTGCCGAGCATGAGCTGTGTCCCTTCTGACTGAATGCGCAGGGCTGCACCGCCGCTGCAAAACCGTATCGTTGTCTTCGTATGACTTGTAGCAAAGCTAGTCTGACAGAAATGCGACCCAAACGGGGCGGTGCCGGGTGCTTTGCCTAAGCCAGATGCAAAAATTGCTTATAAGCTGGATTTTCTGTCTCGTCCCAATAAGGGAAACCAATCTCATCGATATGGCTAAAGAAGCTTTCCCGCGTTTCCGCCGGGACTTCGACGCCCACCAGTACGCGACCATAGTCGGAGCCATGATTGCGATAGTGGAATAGGGTGATGTTCCACTCATCGTTGAGGCCCTCAAGGAATTTCAGCAGTGCGCCTGGCCGTTCTGGGAACTGGAAGCGGAACACCATCTCATTGTTCAGTCCACCGACGCGGCCACCCACCATATGGCGAGCGTGAAGCTTGGCCACTTCATTGTCGGTGAGATCGGTCACGGCCAATCCTTGCGCCACGAGATGGGAGATGATGTCGGCCTTCTCGGCATCACCGCGGGCGAGTTTGACGCCAACGAAAATGCGGGCCTTGTCGCCCTGCGCATAGCGATAGTTGAACTCCGTCACAGCGCGAGCGCCGATCTGGCGAATGAAGGAGCGGTAACTGCCGGGTTGTTCGGGAATGGTCACGGCCAGCAATGCCTCAGCGCGTTCGCCGATTTCGGCGCGTTCGGCGACGTAGCGTAGGCGATCAAAATTGACATTGGCGCCAGAGTTGACGGCGATCAAAGCTCCGGTGGCCGGGGCGGTGCCATTCTCAATGTCGCGGCGGAGCCCTGCCAAAGCCAAAGCGCCAGCTGGTTCAGTGATAGCGCGATGGTCATCGAAAATGTCTTTGATGGCGGCGCAGATTTCGTCGGCCGTGACGGTGACAATCCCATCGAGCAGCTCGCGACAAATACGGAAAGTTTCTTCGCCCACTTGGCGCACAGCGACGCCATCAGCAAAGAGGCCGACCTGATCGAGCGGCACGGGATGACCTGCTTCAATCGCCGCCTTCATGCTGGCGGCTTCCTCTGGCTCGACGCCAATAACTTTGACATCTGGGTTGAGGAATTTGACCAAGAGCGCAATCCCTGCGGCCAGACCACCACCACCCACAGGCACGTAAATCGCGCCGAGGTCGTGCGGGTGCTGGCGCATAATCTCGAGGCCAACAGTGCCTTGCCCGGCGATCACGTCAGGATCGTCGAAGGGGTGGACGAAGACATAGCCGTGGCGTTCCGCGAGGATTTCTGCCTGCGCGCGAGCAGCGTCAAAACCATCGCCAAACAGAACCACTTCACCGCCCAACCGTTTGACCGCGTTGACCTTGATCAGTGGGGTAGTGGTGGGCATGACGATAACCGAGCGAATGCCAGCGCGGGTCGAGGAGAGGGCAACGCCTTGGGCGTGATTACCTGCCGAGGCGCAGATGACGCCGCGCGCTTTTTCTTCCTCGGTGAGATTGGCGATGCGGTTATGCGCGCCGCGGATTTTGAATGAGAATACGGGCTGTAGGTCTTCGCGTTTGACCAGGATCTGGCGTCCGAGCTTGGCCGATAGCAATTCCATCTGTTCGAGCGGCGTTTGAATAGCAGCTTCGTAGACTGAGGAGGAAAGGATCTTACGGACGTAGTCGGTCATCAATATGGCTCCAGCGCGCGCGTTTGATGGACGCTTCCGTGCGCTAAATGTCAATTGCGCCGCTGGGATGGCGGATCGTCACGGTTACGTGATCAGCTCGGGCAAGGCCGAGATTCTCACAGTATTTAGAGTTTGAAATTGCCAGAGCGACCGACGGTGTGTGCCCGAAGCACGATGGTCGCGGAGGTCGCCTATGCAATGAGGAACGGCCGCCAGTACGTCACAGGCGGCCGTTGAAACAGGTTAGCGGACGATCAGCGTGCCCGCACCGAACTCGGTGAATAGCTCGACGAGAACGACGTGTGGCTGTTTGCCGTTGAGGATCACGACGCCTTCAACGCCGCTGTCGAGCGCGTCAAGGCAGGTTTCGACCTTGGGGATCATGCCGCCCGAAATCGTGCCATCGGCGATGAGCGCCTTGGCTTCGCGCACGGTCAATTCTGGAATGAGCTTACCATCGCGATCGAGCACGCCCGGCACGTCGGTTAAGAACAGCAGGCGCTTGGCACCGAGCGAGCCAGCAATGGCGCCCGCGAAGGTGTCGGCGTTGATGTTGTAGGTATTGCCGTCGCGGCCTGGAGCAACCGGAGCGATGACCGGGATCATTTCCGAACGGGCCAACAGGTCGAGTAGGGTGCGGTCGACTTCAACCGGTTCACCGACATAACCAAGGTCGAGCACGCGCTCGATATTGCTGTCTGGGTCGATCATGGTCTTAACCGCCTTTTTGGCGAAGACCATGTTGCCGTCCTTACCGCTCAGGCCGATGGCCCATTCGCCTTCAGCATTAATGGTGGCGACGATCTCTTTATTGATCGAACCCGCCAGCACCATTTCCACGATTTCCATGGTGCGCTTGTCGGTGACACGAAGGCCGCCTTCGAACTTGGATTCGATGCCGAGGTTTTTCAGCATCGAGGCGATCTGTGGTCCACCCCCATGAACCACGATCGGATTAACCTTGGACTGCTTGAGCAGCGCGATGTCGCGCGCAAATGCCTGACCCAGTGCGGCATCGCCCATGGCGTGGCCGCCGTATTTCACAACGACGGTTTTGCCTTCATAGCGCTGCATATAGGGCAGGGCCTGCGCAAGGATGCCGGCATCATGGCTGAACCGGTCTGTATCGGGGGTAGTCATTGCAGTGGGCGCTCCCTGGGAACAAAGCCTCAAATTGGGCCAAGGGTCTATAGGATTTCTGTGGCGGATGAAATCAGGATTCTTTGGACTTTAGAACGATCAATCGACAAGAATTTCGACCTTAATTCGATCATCAAACGACCAGCCGCCCAATGCGACCACGTTTCCTGCCTCGTCGCGCAGGATAGGGGTGGTTCGAATGGCTTCCGATGGGGCGGTTACCTTGGCTCCAAGCACTGTTTCAATGCGGTGGCGGGGCAAAAATTCAGACACGGATGCGGTGAAGCGCTTGTCGGTCGAGAGATTGGCATAGAGGAAACGCTCGTCCCAAGTGAGCACGCCGCTCGGCTCAAGTAACGCGTCTGCGGGCAATGTACGGCCGGGTTCGCGCGAAATGACGAGGGTCTTTTCGCGGACACGAGCAACGGCGCCAAGGGCGGTCGCGGCGCGCTGGAGTGTATTGGCAATGATCGAATCGTAGAGACGATCGACTTGCCCCAAAGCGCGCGGTTTCTGACGGCCACCAACGATGGTGAGCACGCGCGAAAGCATGCGCCGACCGATGGCCGGGCTGAGAGCGGTAAAGGCGTCGCGTGAAATGGTGGCGGCGCCAAAGCCATCGAGATCAACGAGTTCGTCAAAAGCTGCATCAGCCATTTGCCCGATTGCAAGATCGGTCTCGGCCATGCGCTGGGCGAAGCGGGAGAGTGCTGCCCCGTCTAGGCCCTCGGCGGCCAGCGCAGGCAGGAGCTTGCGCCAGCGCACGCGTTCGTAACTGGTGTCCTCATTTGTCGGGTCTTGCACGGCTGTCATGGCTTCTTGCTTGACGAGGGCAATGAGGTGCTTGGGATCAATCTCCAAGAGCGGGCGGAATACAGTGATGCCTTCAACTTGCGAGCGAGCCGCCATGCCGCGTAGGCCCTCGATGCCGCTGCCGTGCGCCAGGCGCATGAGAACGGTTTCGGCTTGGTCGGAGCGATGGTGTGCGGTGAGAAGTAGGGTTGCCCCATCCTCTATCATTGCCGCGCCGATTATCCCGTAGCGGGCCGCTCGTGCCGCTTCGGAAATGCCGGTTTCTGGCTTTTCGCCAGTCCACTTTAGAGCGCGCGCAGTGAGGCCCAAGCGTGCCGCCTCACGCAACACCATTTCGACCTCGGCAGCTGCCTCCGGTCGTAGATCATGATCGAGACTATAAACGATGAGTTTTGGTGTGTGGGGCGCGCTTTGTGCCCAGCGGTGCGCCAAGATCATCAGAGCTAGGCTATCCGCACCGCCGGAAACCGCTAGGCCGATGGTTTTCTCATGCGCTGCTGGCGCAAAAAGCTGCGCCAGCACGGTGGAGTTTGTAAAATCCGGCGTCAGACTGGCGGACATTGAGCCTGCGAATTGGCCTGCAACAGGCTCGTCTGGAAGGTTTCATCGGTATTGGGATAGCGTGAGCGGACCTCGCCGAATGTCCGGCACGCGGTTTCGCGTTCACCGACACCAGCCAATGCCACGCCAAGGTTCATCAGCAATTCTGGTGCAACCGGGCTGCTCTGGTGCTTCTCATAGGCGGAGACCAGCACATCGGCGGCTTCGGTATAGCCGCCGCGCGCGATCATGGCTTGACCCAATCCGCTCGACGCATCGGCGAGATTTGGGTTGTCTGGGTACAGTTCGAGGAACTGTTTGAACTGGTCTTCGGCAAATTCGTAATCGCCGGTTTCAAGCGCCTGACGGGCTGCCGCAAACTGTGCATCCGCGTCAGCATTGCCGGTATTGGCCGTAGGATTGTAGCTAAGATCAAGGGGTTGACCTGTCGCCAAGTTGATCCCGCCATTCTGGCCGGTACCAACGAGCGGATCGGCAGAATTGCCGAGTTCGTCAACAGCACCCTCGTCGCCAAAGGTGGGGTCAAATTCCTGCTCTCCCGGGAGAGGCTTAACGCCTTGCTCGGGAATGTCGGTCAGCGGGGCTGCTTCTTCGTTAGGGGCTGGGTCCTGCGGCAACGCCTGGGGCTGCATCACGCTGCCCGAGCGGGTTGCCGCTTCAGAGTTTCCCGAGTCACCGCCTTCTAATTGCTGGAAACGGAACTCAGCGTCTTCCTGGAAGCGGTTCAGCATTTCCTGCAGCTGGGTCAGCTGGAAGGTGAGGCCTTCAATCTGCCCGTTCAGGGTGCGGATCTGTTCTTCGAGCTGCTGAATGCGAACCATCGACTGTGCGTCGTTCGATTGCGCTACCAGAATGCGGCCGCCATTATTGTTGTAAGAGAGGCCGCCGAGTTCGGCAGCGGGCAGAGAGGTCTGCGCTTGTGCGGCTTGTGCGCCGAGGCTTAGCCCCAGTGCGCAAAGCGCCGCCCTTCCGAATTTCTTAGTTTTGAACAAGGTTACCCTAGCCTCCGAGTGTCGCCGCCGATGCGGATTAAATGGGTATCAATATGTGTCGATAAACCCCAATCGTGCCAAAAAAAAGAAAGCGCCCAAACCATTTCTGGTTTTGGGCGCTTTTACCTCCAGTTTTCACTGGGTCAGTGGCATTCTCCTCGAGAGGAGAGGCCTTTAGCTTACTGGACGACGGTTACCGCGCGGCGGTTCTGAGACCAGCAGGAGATGTCGTTACAAATTGCAACTGGGCGTTCCTTGCCGAAGGACTGGCTGGTGATGCGCTGCGCGCCAACGCCCTTGGAGACGAGGTAGTTGACCACGATGTTGGAGCGACGTGCACCAAGTGCAATGTTGTATTCACGGGTACCGCGTTCGTCGGCATGGCCTTCGATCATGACGCGGTAGTTCGGATACTGGTTGAGCCACTGGGCCTGCTTGTCGAGGGTCGCCATGGCTTCTGGCGTCAGAGAGCTCGAGTCGGTGGTGAAGAAAATACGGTCGCCAACGGTGACGATGAATTCCTGCTGGCTGCCAGGGGCGCCGCCGCCCGGACCTGTATTACCAACGCCGGTCAGGCCAACATTGTCAGTTGCAGAGCGCGAACACGCTGCCAACACCACGACGAAAAGCATCATGGCAGCAGCGCGCATTACATTAGAGATGGGTGCAGAGATGGCCACGAGCGGCTCCTCAAGAAGGCTTTAAACTTAAGCAGGGCATTTACCGCTCTTATTCTTAAAAGCGAGTTTGCTGCTATGGTTAATCTTGTCCTATTGAGGCTGGGATGTGGCGGGAATCCGGGCTTTTTTGTGGCGCGGTCGATCTCAGACAGCACCGCCATGAAAAGCTGTTAAGGTTAAGCCGTTTAGCCCTCGTCCATGATTTGACGGGGAGAGAGAAACTCTCACCCCTCCGTAAGTTTGAACTCAATACGGCGGTTGCGCCGGTAGGCGTCATCGGTCTCACCCTCATCGAGCGGGGTGAATTCACCAAAGCCAGCGGCGACCAAGCGATTTGGCGAAACGCCGCGTGAAACCAGATATTGGGCGACAGAAATTGCGCGAGCGGCCGACAATTCCCAGTTCGAGGGGAAGCGTGCGTTGGAAATCGGGCGCTTGTCGGTGTGGCCGTCGATGCGCAGGACCCAATTAATATCGGGTGGAATTTCGTCTTCAAGCTGCAGGATGGCGTCGGCCAGAGCATCAAGATCGGGCAGTCCGTCTTCGCCCAGAGTGGCCTGACCCGCGTCAAACAGAACTTCGGATTGGAAGACGAACCGGTCTCCAACAACGCGGACGTCGGCGCGACCTTCAAGAATCTGGCGCAAGCGACCAAAGAAATCAGAGCGGTAGCGCGACAGATCCTGCACGCGTTGGGCTAGTGCAAGGTTCAGGCGACGGCCAAGATCGGCAATCTGCGTGCGCGATTCTGTATCGCGAGCCTCAGAGGCGTTGAGCGCGTTTTCGAGCGCGGCGATCTGAGTGCGCAAAGCGGCCAACTGCTGGTTGAGCAGGGCGACCTGCGCATTGGCCTCGTCGGAGAGTTGTTCGGCCGCCAGTAGCTCCGATTGCAGCCCTGCGATGGCGTCGTCCTTGTCGCCGAGACCCGCGCCGATTCCGGCGAGGCGCGAGTTCAGCGATTGGTTTTCGTTCTCGGCGGAAGCGAGCGTTGCGGTGATGACGGAGATTTGGCCAAGCAAATCATCGGAATTGGCACGCTCCAGCTGCAAGAGCTCGGTCAGTTCGGCAATCTGGGAGTTGAGCCGAGCGAGTGCCGTATCGCGCCCCTGAATCTCCTGACCCAGAAAGAACTGGGTCAGCATGAACAGTGACAGCATAAAAATGATGACGAGCAGAAGGCTCGATAGGGCGTCTACGAACCCCGGCCAGTAATTGGCCTCTTGCCTGCGACGCGAGCGGGCTCCCGGCATGGCTTAGTTCCGCCGCTCGTTGTCGAGCTCTTTGGTCATGGCTTCCAACAAATCGCGCAGCTTCTTGTTGGTTTCGCCTTGCTCCAGGATATGGGCGCGCAAATCGTCTTGCTCGGTGCGGATGTGCTTGACGAGGCCATCAATACCGCGCGCCAGTTCGGCCATGGCGCGAATGGCGTTTTGCGAGGAATTGGCGTTCTGCATATTGGCGCCAAGCTTATCGAACATGGCCTGCATGTCCGGGCCGCCCGCATTGGCCTGCATGGCCGAAACAGGGTGATCCAATTCGGTCATGGACGTCATCCAGTCTTCCAGATCGGTGTAGAAGGCGTTCTGAGCCTGACTGGTTTGAAGATCGAGAAAGCCGAGGATCAGCGATCCTGCAAGGCCAAAGAGCGATGACGAGAACGCCGTGCCCATGCCGCCGAGAGGGGCGGCGAGGCCTTCCTTGAGGTTGGAAAAGAGCGAGGCGCTGTCGGCGGAAGTCACATCGAGAGCATTGATAACGCCAGCAACGGAGCTGACGGTTTCTAAGAGGCCGTAAAACGTGCCCATCAGCCCCAGAAAGACCAGAAGACCCGTCAAATAGCGCGAGGTGTCTTTGGCCTCATCGAGGCGATTTCCCACCGAATCCAAGATCGAGCGCATGGACGACGGCGTGATAACCGCTTCGCCAATGCGTTCGCGCAGCAACCCTGCCACAGGAGCGAGCAGTACTGGCGTACGCACATTGGCCTGTGTGCCGTCTTGAAGCGAGTTCACCCACTTCACTTCTGGGAAGAGGCGGATGACCTGACGGAAGCTTAGGAAAATGCCGATTGCGAGAGCAAAAAAGATCATCGAGTTGATGAACGGGTTTGCCCAGAAGAAGCTGATGATTTGCCCGGCCAGAATGGCGGCAACCAAGCCCACCAGGATCAGGAAGATCACGATCTTGACCAGATACACACCCGGGCTTGCTAGGTGATAGGGATCATATCCTTGGCTCATCGACATTCACGCCCCTTACGCCGCAAATCAGGCATGGCAAAGACTAGAGGGGCTAGCGATGCGTGACAACTCGTAAGGTTAAGGATTTCTCAATCCACAAACCAGATTTCGTGACCCGCACAAACAAAAGCCCCCGCCGAGCGCTAGAACGCTGGGCGAGGGCAGAAAATCAGTTTGGCTAAACTTAGTGGATTGGGCGCAGAGCCTTGAGCAGCAGTGGCTGCAGGGTTTCGTTGCCAGCCACGAGCTGACCGTTGGCAACCGAACCAGGCTGACCGGCGTAGTCCGAAACAACGCCACCGGCTTCCTTGACGAGCAGGAGACCCGGAGCCACGTCCCATGGCTTAAGGCCAGCTTCCCAGAGTGCGTCGAAACGGCCTGCTGCGAGCCAAGCCATATCAACGCAGATCGAGCCGGAGCGGCGAATGCCAGCAACGGCAGCATTGATCGACGCGACCTGCTTGATCTGGAGAACGTCGTTAGAGGTGCCCTGAGTCTTGATGCCAGTCGAGACGACAGCGTCAGCAAGGTGGCGACGCGCGCCAACGCGCAGGCGCTTCTTATCAGCAAGCCATGCGCCACCACCCTTTTCGGCGGTGTAGAGTTCGTCGAGCACTGGGTTGTAGATCACCGAGGCGACAATATCGTCGCCGCGCTGCAGCGCGATTGCGACTGCGAACAGTGGGATGCCGTGTAGGAAGTTGGTTGTGCCATCGAGCGGGTCAACGATCCAAGTGTGCTGGCCGTCGGTACCTGCAACTTCGCCACCTTCTTCCATCAGGAAGGCATAGGATGGGCGGGCTTTGCGCAGTTCATCATAGATGATCTGTTCGGCGCGAAGGTCGGCCTTGGAAACGAAGTCCGCTGGGCCCTTGCGGGATACCTGCAGATTTTCGACTTCGTTGAAGTCGCGGGTGAGGGATTTACCGGCTTTAATGGCCGCGCTGACCATAACGTTTAGAAGGGCGGAACGCGCCATATCGGATTTGCTCGCTAGCTCATGCGGATTATATGCATCGGGCCCGTGTGGATGGAACCAGTGCAGAAGGAGAAAAGCTCCGCCGCAAAATAAATGTGTGGCGGGCTTATTGCCTCAGAACGGGGCGCGGTTCAAGGGTCTTGGCCCGCATCATCTTGTCCCGGCGCAGCTTGTTCATCCTCGACCGTCGGATCGACCACGAGGCTTGGTGCATTTTCGGGATCAAGAGTGGTGGGTAAAACTTCACCAATGGGCTCGATAGCCTCAACAGTGGCGCTGGCGGTTGAACTCGGCGCGGGCAATGGCCAGAAGCGTGCGCGCTCCTCAGCCCGTGCCAAAGCCTCTGGGCGGATCGACACAAGCAGGCGGTCCAATGAAGGGTCCGTAAAGCCCTGGCGGCGCGCCAAAGAGCGCCACATCGCCGCCTCTTCAAGATCGAGTGATATTCCTTCACCAACGGCAAGGAGCTTGGCGTAGCGGTTCTGTGCTACAGCGCTGCCGCTATCGGCGGCGCGTCCGTACCAGCGCGCTGCTTCTTCAAGATCGCGATCAACGCCCTGACCGAGATAGAGCAGGGTCGCGTAGTCGATCTGGGCCGAAACGAGATTCTCTTCTGCTGCGCGTTTGATGAACTCAGCGCCCTCAACCGCATTGGGCAGAACGCCAACGCCCTCGATGAGCATGGTGCCATAATCATAAAAGGCTTCTGGCAGTTCAGCGTCGGCGGCCTCTTTCATAAGACCAGCCGCTTTGCTCATGTTGGGTTCGGCGTAAATGCCCTCAACGTGCAACAGCGCCATATTATATTTGGCCGGAGCATAACCTGCGTCCGCAGCCTTTTTGAACAGTTCGGCGGCCTTGGCGCGATCCTTCTCAACTCCGATTCCCTGCTGATACAGCATGCCGAGCTCAAACGTCGCGAGGCGGTCGCCCGAGCGGGACGCGAGTTCATACCAGCCGCGAGCGCGCTCAGCATTTTGTGCAACGCCTAGGCCTTTGGAATAAATTTCGGCAATGAGCGTTTGCGCTGCGCCATCGCCCTTTTCAGCGCGTGGCAGGGCAAGTTCGAGAGCGGTTAGATAATAGCCGCGCTGGAACGCGCCATAGGCATAGTCGGGTTCGCGCGTGGAGCCGAAGATGGAGTTATTGATCTCAATCGCGCCGGGCATGGGAGAGGCCGACGGTGCGGCCTCTTCAGCAACAGGGGCCTGCGCTGGCTCAGCCGGTTCTGCATCCTGCGCGAAAGCGGGGAGGGGCAGGGCGAGCAGCGCTAAGGCTAAAAGGCGCGATGTGCGGATCATTCTGTCTCCCGAAGGGCACGATCAATAGCAGCCAAAGCCGCTGCAGGATCAGCAGCGGACCATACGCTATCAGACACTGCAATAAATTCCGCCAAAGTTGCGGCAGCGTCGCCCGCCTCTGCACTCGGGTTCGAAAAAACAGCGGGAACCTCAAAAGCTTCTGCCCACCAAGCGCTGAGTTCAGCGGCTTGTGGGTCGGCTTTGTCGCCAATCGGGCCGAAGAAGACATAGTCGACGTCCATTTCGCCAAAGCTCATGGCGTCGTGGCGCGAGCGGATGTGTCCGGCGCCAACAATTCCCTGAGGCTTGAGGAGCTTGATTGCTTCCTCAATGTCTGCAACATCGCCTGTCGAAATATGCACGCCATCGGCGTCGAGCTTTTTAGCGAGCTTGGCGTCGTTTTCGACCAGAACAGCTGCGCCTGCTGCCTGTCCGACCTGAACGAGGCTGGTAACGAACTTGGCATAATCGGCGTCAGAAAGCGTGCCGCGCTGCACCAAAATGGCTGCAATTTCGGGGCCGGTCAGCACAGCCATCAGCTGGCGCGGAAACTGGGCGACATCCGGATTGGCCGGGGTGATGAGATAGAGCTGCGGCGCCATGGGCATTTCCGATACTGCAAAGCATTGTTGCCTTCATCGCCAATGTGGCGAGGTGCAGGCATGCCTCACATAGGGGATGAGAGCGGGTTGGCGCAATGGTGCAATAAATAAGGCGCGCATCGATCCAGTCGACGCGCGCCCAAATCCACAGTGATGCGGAGCGTTAAGCTGCGCGATCTACAGCGTTATTCCACTGACCCAGTGCAGCGAGCGAGTTCATGTGGGCGCGGTGTGCAAAAGCGGTACGCGCTGCCATGAAGTTCTCACGACGGCCTGCCCAAGTGCGCAGTGCAACGTTTTGCAGAGCACGGCCGTAGGAGAAGGTCATTGGCCAAGGCTTGCCGCTGATCTGGTTCATGGCCGAGAGGTGGGCTGTTGCTTCTTCGTCGGTCTGGCCGCCGGAAAGGAATGCAATGCCGGGAACGGCCGCAGGAACGTGGTCGCGCAGCACTTCAACAGTGCGCTTTGCAACTTCTTCCACGCTTGGGCGGTCACGGGAGTTGATGCCCGGCAGGATCATGTTTGGCTTGAGCAGCATTCCGGCAAGGTCAACGCCGGCGAGGCGCAATTCTTTGAAGACGTTTTCGAGCACGTCGCCAGTGACCTGAGCGCAGCGTTCGAGCGAGTGATTGCCCGGTTCGCCATCGCCAACCACTTCCGGCTCAACGATTGGAACAATGCCAGCTTCCTGGCAGAGCACAGCGTAACGGGCCAGCGCGTGGGCGTTGGCGCGGATGTTGTTGCGGGTCGGGGCAATGTCGTTGATGGTGATAACAGCGCGCCACTTGGCGAAACCGGCGCCGAGCTTGGCGTATTCTTCCAGGCGCTGACGCAGTCCATCCAGACCTTCTGTGATCTTTTCGCCAGACTCACCGGGCATTGGGAATGCGCCGCGGTCGACCTTGATGCCCGGGATAACGTCGCCATCAGCGAGAATGGCGCGGAACGGTGTGCCGTCTGCCGCTTCTTGCTTGAGAGTTTCTTCGGTGAGGATGACACCGGAAATATAGTTGCGCATGGCATCGGAAGCGCCAAAGAGCATTTCGCGGTAGTCGCGGCGCATTTCGAGAGTATTCGGCAGGTTAATCTTTGAAAAACGCTTGCCGATAGTGCCTTCGCTCTCGTCGGCAGCAAGAATGCCCTGTCCGGGCGTCATAAGTTTCTGCGCAATCGCGTTAAGGGACTTCGTCATCGTGTGCACCTCAGTTGGGAACTTGAGGCGACATTAGACTTTTGGACTTCTGCTTTCGATTAGACCTGTGGTTATTAGACGAAAGGCTAATCTAGTATGGTAGTGAGCGTTGGCCTTGCGATGGCGTGGCAAAACACTACATCTCTCGTCGAGATGAAAGACGCGCATCGAGGGATCCAAATGACCACTGCACCGACCCAGACTTTCCAAGACGGCTACACCATTCCCCAGATTGGACTGGGCGTGTGGAAAACCCCCGATGATGTGGCTGTGGATGCTGTCGCCACGGCTCTGCGCTCTGGATACCGTCATATCGACACGGCGGCCATCTACGGCAATGAAAATGGCGTTGGTGAAGGCATGCGCCAAAGCGGGGTGGAGCGAAAGGATATTTTTCTGACCACCAAGCTCTGGAATGAGGACCAAGGTTATGACAGTGCGTTTCGCGCGCTCGATGCGAGCCTAGACAGACTGGGCACCGACTATGTCGACCTCTATCTTATCCATGCCCCGTCAGCCTTTCGCGGCAAGTATGTTGAGAGCTGGAAGGCGCTCATCGATATCCAAAAGACGGGTAAGGCGCGCTCCATAGGTGTGTCGAATTTTACGACTGGCTTTTTGAACGAGATCATTGATGCCACTGGCGTCGTGCCGGTGATCAACCAGATCGAGCTACACCCAAAGTTCCAACAGCGTGAACTGCGGGCTCTTCACGAGAAGCTTGGCATCATTACTCAGAGCTGGAGCCCTTTGGGACAAGGTCAGCAGCTTGATAATCCGGTGATCTCTGAGATAGCCAAGCGGTATGGCAAAACCCCTGCGCAGATCATTATCCGCTGGCATTTGGATAGCGGCCTCAATGTCATCCCGAAATCGGTGACAGCGAGCCGCATTCTCGAGAATTTTGCCGTGTTTGACTTTGCGCTTGATGCCGAAGCGATGGCGGCCATCAACGCCCTAGACGACGCTGGAGGCCGCATCGGCTTCGATCCGGCGACGATGACGTTCTAACAATCAAAAGAAAAAGGCCGGGAGTGGTCCCGGCCTAAATTCTTACTTCTTAAGCGCTTCAACGCCTGGCAGAGGCTTGCCTTCCATCCATTCAAGGAAGGCGCCGCCAGCGGTCGAGACATAGGTCAGCTGATCCTTGACGCCAGCGTGAGCAAGCGCGGAGACCGTGTCACCGCCACCACCAACTGAGACCAAGTGACCGTCATGAGTGCGCTTGGCGACATGTTTGGCGATAGCGACAGTCGCTGTATCGAAGGGCTCGATTTCAAACGCGCCCACTGGGCCGTTCCAGATGACGGTTTTGGCGTCGTCGATAGCTGCATTGATGCGCTCAACCGACGACGGGCCGATGTCGAGGATCATGCCGTCGTTAGCAATGGCATCGACGCCATAAAGCATGGTTTTCGTGTTGGCCTTGAACTCCCAAGCGACGACGGCGTCGATAGGCAGAATGATGGCGCAATTGGCCTTGTCGGCCTTTTCCATGATGCGACGGGCGGTATCGGCAAGGTCCTTTTCGCAAAGCGACTTACCAACGCCCAGACCCTGTGCGTAAAGGAAGGTGTTGGCCATGCCGCCGCCGATAACGAGGGCATCCACCTTGGAAACGAGGTTTTCCAGCAGGTCGATCTTGGAAGACACCTTAGCGCCGCCAACAATGGCAACGACTGGCTTCTTTGGCTTGCCGAGACCGGCTTCGAGCGCTTCAAGCTCGGCCTGCATCGCAAGACCGGCTGCAGCGGGCAGGAGGCGCGCTAGGGCTTCGGTCGAGGCGTGGGCGCGGTGCGCAGCTGAGAAGGCGTCATTGACATAAACATCGCCAAGGCTGGCCATGCGCTCGGCCAGTTCGACGTCGTTTTCTTCTTCGCCTGGGTGGAAGCGGGTGTTCTCGAGGATCAGGACGCAGCCTTCTGGCGCATCGTCGATCGCGGCACCGGCTTCAGACACATCGATCCAATCGGTAGCAATGAAGCCAACTGGAAGCTTGGTGACATTGGCAACAGCTTCACAGACCTGCTCAAGCGAGAATTCAGGATCAACCTTGCCCTTCGGACGGCCGAAGTGAGAGAGGATGATAGCCTTGCCATCGCGCTTGACGATTTCGCGGATGGTCGGGACCAGACGTTCGATACGGGTCGCATCTGTGACCTTGCCGTCTGCAACCGGAACGTTGAGATCGCCTCGCAGCAGCACGCGCTTGCCGGTCAGATCGAGTTCATCCAGGGTCTTGAAACTATCGCTCATGGTGCTGCTCCGAGTGTGTGGCCGCTGGGTAGCAGAGTGGCACGTTTGGCGGAAGGGCGAAACATGCACACTAGTCTATCGATTTGAACAAGCCCGGATAGTTGACCACCAAACCATCTGCATCGAGGGTGATTTCAACGTCGATCTGGGCAGATTGAAAGCGCGCAGCTGTGTCGGAGAGCTTGGTGTAAATCTGCTCGACACGGCTGAAGCTTAGGTCTGTAGCGTCAATATAGACGAGGGCTAGGCGCTGTGGCGCGCCCACCTCTGGCTCCAGCCGCCAGAGGGGCAGGGAATTGGTCATCGGGGTGGGCCAGATGTCGAGATCGAGACACCCTTTGAGCGCGGCGATGGGCTCGGCGCGATTGTCGCTCCAATTGCCGAGGCCATCTGAGAAAAGCTCGAGCACGCCGCCATTTGTGTGTTCGATTTTTGCGGCACGAACACGCGCTGCGCCGTCAATGTCGAGCCGATAAAACAGGCCAAAGTCGGGGCCAATAATCGTGCCGCGAATGCGGGTGTCGCGTCCGTTGAAAATTACGTGGGCATGTTCGAGCGTATCAAGCTCAAGCCCTTTCCAAGCAATCGTGGAATTGAGCGTCATCGTCCTGTCCCTCTGGGTGAGGATCGCACGGGAGTTCTCATTTTGTCACCCGGTGGCGCTCAAACAAAAAGGGCGCCCCGAGGGACGCCCTTAAATAGTTTGTCTGACGAGCCCTTAGAGGGTCTTTGCCAGTGCCACTGCGGTGTCGGACATACGGTTGGAGAAGCCCCACTCGTTGTCGTACCAGGACAGGATCGACACGAAGTTGCCGCCCAGTACCTTGGTCTGATCCAGAGCCATGGTCGAGGAGTGCGGATCGTGGTTGAAGTCGATCGAGACGTTTGGAACTTCGGTGTAGCCAAGAACGCCCTTGAGTTCGCCATCGGCGTACTTCTTGATCGCAGCGTTGATTTCTTCAGCCGTTACATTTCGCGAAGCGATGAACTTGAAGTCTACGCAGGATACGTTCGGGGTTGGTACACGAACCGAAACACCGTCGAGCTTACCAGCGAGTTCTGGCAGAACCAGACCGATAGCCTTAGCAGCGCCGGTCGAGGTTGGGATCTGCGAAAGCGCAGCTGCGCGGCCGCGATAGAGATCCTTGTGCATGGTGTCGAGGGTCGGCTGGTCACCGGTGTAGGAGTGGATGGTGGTCATCATCCCCTTCTCGATGCCGAATTCCTTGTGCAGCACATAGGCGACTGGTGCTAGGCAGTTGGTGGTGCACGATGCGTTCGAGATCACCACGTCATCCTTGGTCAGGCTGGCGTGGTTGATGCCGTAAACGATGGTCTTGTCAGCGCCGTCGCCCGGAGCCGAGATGATCACCTTCTTCGCGCCGGCCTTGAGGTGAGCCGATGCCTTTTCCTTCGAGGTAAAGATACCGGTGCACTCAAGAGCGATGTCGACGCCCATTGCGGCGTGCGGCAGGTTCGCTGGATCGCGCTCCGCGGTTACCTTGATTGGGCCACGACCAACGTCGATGGTGTCGCCATCCACCTTCACTTCATGAGGGAAGCGACCGTGCACGCTGTCAAAGCGCAGCAGGTGAGCATTGGTTTCTACCGGGCCCAAGTCATTGATCGCTACGACTTCGATGTCGGTACGGCCCGACTCGATGATAGCGCGCAAAACGTTACGGCCAATACGACCAAAGCCATTGATGGCGACGCGAACTGCCATAGTTTTAAACTCCAAAGAAGGAAGATTGGGAGGGAGGTCCCGATCTGTTACAACTGCGCGGTGACGGCTTCAACAACGGCCTTCGGCGTAATGCCAAAGTGGGCATAGAGCGCATCGATTGGGCCAGAAGCACCGAACGAGCTCATGCCAACAAAGCGGCCCTTGTCGCCAAGGAGCTTGTTCCAGCTCATTTCAATGCCAGCTTCCACAGCAACGCGTGCCTTAGCCGAACCGATCACTTCAGCCTTGTAGGCATCAGACTGCTTGTTGAAGAGTTCCATGGACGGAACCGAGACGACGCGAGCGGAAATGCCCTGTGCGGTCAGCTCCTTCTGCGCTTCTACAGCGATGGCAACTTCCGAACCGGTCGCGAAGATGACAGCGTCTGCATTGGCATCGCCGAGGATAGTGTATGCGCCCTTAGCCGACTTGTTCTCAACCGAATATTCGGTGCGCAGCGCCGGCAGGTTCTGGCGCGACAGCGCGAGGATCGACGGCGTCTTCTGCGAAGCAAGAGCGATTTCCCAGCATTCTGCAGTTTCCATCGCGTCAGCTGGACGGAAAACGTAGAGGTTCGGGATCGCGCGCAGAGCGGTCAGGTGCTCCACTGGCTGGTGAGTTGGACCGTCTTCGCCAAGACCGATCGAGTCGTGGGTCATGACGTAGATCGAACGGATTTCCATCAGCGCAGCGAGGCGGATCGCTGGGCGGGCATAGTCGGTGAACACCATGAAGGTGCCGCCGTATGGGATCAGGCCGCCATGAAGGGTAACGCCGTTCATGGCTGCACCCATTTCGTGCTCGCGGATACCGTACATCATGTAGTTGCCAGAGCGGTTGTTCGCCTGGAACGGCATGGTGTCCGGGGTATTGGTGAGGTTCGAGTGGGTCAAGTCAGCCGAACCCGCCAGAATTTCCGGCACGTTCTTGGTGACGACTTCGAGAGCCATCTGCGAAGCCTTGCGGCTGGCGACCTTTGGCTTGTCTTCAGCGAGCTTCTGCTTGTAGGCGGCGAAGGCTGCGTCCAGACCGGTTGGGAGCTTGCCCGACATACGGCGGGTGAACTCGGCCTTGTGCGCGGAGGCGGCAAGGGTCGCTTCCCAATCGCCACGGATATTTGCACCGCGCTGGCCAGCGGCGCGCCACGTGTCGAGGATATGACCAGGGATTTCAAAGGCTGGGTAGTCGATGCCGAGTGCGGCCTTTGCGCCAGCGAGTTCTTCAGCGCCAAGTGGAGCGCCGTGAACCTTTTCGGTGCCCGCCTTCTTTGGCGCGCCGCGACCGATGACGGTCTTGGCAGCGATCATGGTTGGCTTATCGGTCGACTTCTTCGCTTCGAGCAGAGCCGCTTCAATAGCTGCCTGGTCGTGGCCGTCGATTTCGATGGTGTTCCAGCCCGAAGCCTGGAAACGCGCGATTTGATCGGTGGAGCAAGCGTTGGACACTGCGCCATCGATGGTGATGCTGTTATTGTCCCAGATGACGATCAGCTTGTTGAGCTTGAGGTGGCCAGCAAGGGAAATTGCTTCTTGGGAGATGCCTTCCATGAGGCAGCCGTCACCAGCAAGAACATAGGTGTAGTGGTTGACAAGGTCGGAGCCGAATTCGGCCGCGAGTTTGGCTTCTGCAACAGCGAAGCCAACCGAATTGCCGATACCAGCGCCGAGTGGGCCAGTGGTGGTTTCGATGCCGGTAGCGTGACCGTATTCGGGGTGACCGGCGGTCTTGGCGCCGATCTGGCGGAAGTTCTTGACCTGGTCGATGGTCATGTCTTCATAGCCCAGAAGGTAGAGCGAAGAGTAGAGCAGCATCGAGCCGTGACCGGCCGAAAGAATGAAGCGATCGCGATCTGCCCAGTGGGGCGCCGCAGCGTCGAACTTCATGATTTTTGTGAACAGCACGGTTGCGATATCCGCGCAGCCCATGGGAAGGCCTGGGTGACCAGAATTAGCTTTCTCGACGGCATCCATGGAGAGAGACCGGATGGCATTGGCCAATTCGTTCTGCTGGGCTGTGTTCGTCATGGGGCGGACCGCTCTTTCAAAAGGCTGAAAACGTGGGAGTGGGCGCGCAAATGTCACCCTCCCAAGGCGGTTTTGAGCCATAACAGGTTCCCTTAGGCTGTCAATGTCGGCATTAGGGCAATACGTTCGCCTCTTCTTGCAAAATAAGGGGGTATGGATGGCGACTCGGTTGCAATGCCGGGTAGGGTGGGCCAAGTTTATGTGCTCGAAACGATGCGCCTAAAGGGCAGTACCGGCAATGAGTGAGACGGAACTTCAAGAAGGGCTGCAAGCAGCCGACGCCCGTTTCAACCGGGCAATAGAAAGACTGGAAACCAGTCTGCGCGACCTTAATGGGCGTATCCAGAGACGTCAGCGCATGGAAGTGGACACGCAAAGGCTCGTGCATGAACGCGCGCGGCTTGCCACTGAGCTCGATAAAACTGCCGCAAAGGCGAAGCGTCTGGATGATGGTGCACACGAAGTGTCGCGTCGTCTCGTCGAAGCCATGGAAACCGTGCGGTCCGTGCTCCAAAAAACGGAGAGTTGAGTGCCCGAGGTCAATGTTGAAATTAATGGCCGCAAGTACCGTATGGCTTGTGAAGCAGGTCAACAGGGGCATTTGATGCGCCTTGCCGAGCGTTTTGACGCTGAGGTTGAAGCGCTCAAGGGTGCCGTCGGCGAAATCGGGGATACCCGTCTAACGGTCATGGCAGGCATTGCCGTCATGGATGAATTGACGGAAGCGGAAAAACGCATCGCCGCTCTTGAAGAGCAAGTGGCGCTTTTGACCGAGGCCGGGCAAGGCATTGCCGAAGAGCTTGAGCAGACCGAGCGTAAGTTTACCCAGAAGCTCGATGAAGCCTCACGGACGATCGAGAGCATCGCCAGCGTTCTCGAGCAAACTGCGCCAGTTGCGAATTGAGCGATCAACCTCGTTGAAAGCGCGATGGTGGCCTTTGCAGCGGTGCCGGAAGCGCCTATATGTGTAAGCGCTGCCCGGCGCGTGAGGACACAGAATCCCCGGGGCCTTAATCGATCCTAAGGGAGCTGTCCCTGACCAGGCCCGTGGGCTTGGACATACGGCGCCCACCTACGTAAGTAGGTTCCCGGGATCGCAATTCCCACGGCCTGGGCGGCACAAATATCTGAGGTTTGATGGCGCAGCTGAGCGTTGATGAGATCAAGTCAGACCTGCGGCAGGAAGTGTACCTCGCCCGCGCGGCGTTGAGTGCCGACTATCGACGGGATGCCGCATTGGCCGTCGCTACCCATTTTTTCCAATCATCGCTGATGTCTGACGCCGATACTGTCGCTGGGTATTGGACACTGCGCGATGAGCTCGATTGCCTGCCGATCTTGAGTGCGCTGAAAGAACGAGGCGGAAAAGTCATCTTGCCGGTGGTGACAGCACCTGGTCAGCCGCTCGATCTAAGGCTCTGGGATCCTGATGTTCCATTGGAAAAAGCCGGTTTTGGTACCCTCGGGCCACCGAGCACTGCGCCACGGGCGATACCCGATGTCCTATTGCTGCCGCTCGTTGCCTTTGACAAAACAGGCACGCGTCTGGGATATGGCGGTGGTTACTACGACCGGACGCTTGCGTCCCTACCTAAAAAGCCACGGCTCATTGGATTGGCCTATGCCGTTCAAGAGCTCGATGAGATACCTCGCTTGGACCACGACGTGCCGCTAGATGCCGTCATTACAGAGACTGGCCTGCGCATGTTCGGAGACACTTTATGAGACTGCTTTTTCTTGGCGACGTGATGGGTAAGGCCGGACGTGATGCCATAACCGAACGCCTGCCGGGTTTGATCCAGGAATACAAATTCGATTTCGTCGTCATCAACGGCGAGAACGCCAGTCACGGGCGCGGTCTCACTGAGGGCCATTACAACGCATTGCGTGACGCGGGCGCGGACATTGTCACGCTCGGCGACCATGCTTTCGATCAGCGTGAAGCGCTTTCTTATATCGAGCGCGAACCCAATTTGGTGCGCCCGATCAACTATGTCTCCGGTACGCCGGGCCGTGGCGCAATGATGGTCGAAGGCCGCAATGGTCATCGCGTCTTGGTGGTCAATGCGCTCGGCCGCGTATTTATGCCCCCGATCGATGATCCCTTCCGTGCTGTTGAAGCGGCGATTGCGCAAGCGCCACTCGGCCATGTCGCCGACGCCATTCTCGTCGACTTCCACACTGAGGCCACGTCGGAAATCCAGGCGATGGGCTATTTCTTGGATGGTCGTGCCACCCTCGTGGTTGGCACACATACCCATATCCCCACCTCCGACCACCGCATTTTACGTGGCGGCACGGCACTCATGGCCGACGCTGGCATGTGCGGAGATTTCGACTCTGTCATCGGCAGTGATTATGAGGAACCGCTAAACCGCTTTCTCAGTGGTATACCGACTGGCCGATTTGTTCCGGCAGACGGTGAAGCCACGCTCTGCGGCGTCGCCGTTGAGACCGATCCACTAACGGGTCTGGCGCGTTACGTTGCACCTTTGCGGGTTGGCGGCGTACTGGCACAGGCACTGCCTGACTTCCCCGCTTAAAGACTAGCATAAGCGACTCACGGAACCGTGAGTCGCTGTTCTCGTTACCTCGATGATTGTGTCCGGCTGTAACCAGCGGCTCGTTAACGGGGGAAATGGGGCATGCTTGATCCCATCATCAATTTTCTGAACGACATATTCTGGGGCTATGTCCTCGTTTATGGCCTAATTGCCGTTGGATTATTCTTCACGATCCGGCTGGGGTTCGTGCAGTTTGTCCATTTCGGTGAGATGTTTCGAGCGGTTGTCGGTTCAAAGGCCAACGACAAAGCCGGGATCACACCCTTTCAGGCCCTCTGCACCTCACTGGCATCCCGTGTTGGCACGGGGAACCTCGCCGGTGTCGCGGTGGCTCTCTATCTTGGCGGCCCCGGTGCTATCTTCTGGATGTGGGTGGTTGCGCTCCTCGGCATGGCCACGGCCTACTCTGAATCGACGCTCGCCCAGCTCTATAAAATCAAAAACCAAAACGGAGATTATCGCGGTGGGCCTGCGTTTTATATCGCGCGTGGCCTCAAAGCCCCGTGGGCCGGTGCTCTGTTTTCGGTCTGCCTGATCCTCGCCTTTGGTCTGGTCTTCAATGCTGTTCAAGCCAACTCAATCGCCGATGCGGCTGCGGGCGCATTCGGCTTCGATAAGCTCTGGGTCGGCATTGCTCTGGCTGTGCTAACCGGCATCGTGATTTTCGGCGGTATTCGCGGCGTCGCTTATGTGTCGCAAGTGGTCGTGCCGATTATGGCCGGTATCTACCTTCTGGTCGCGCTCTGGGTTGTGGCCATGCACATCACTGAGGTGCCCGACATGCTCGGCCTCATTGTCCGCAGCGCGTTCGGTCTCGAAGCTGCTGGTGGCGGGATCGCGGGCGCGATGCTCAACGGTGTGAAGCGTGGTCTTTTTTCCAACGAGGCCGGCATGGGCTCTGCGCCCAATATCGCCGCAGTTGCAACGCCTGACCCACACCACCCTTCATCGCAGGGCTTCGTGCAGGCGCTGGGCGTATTCATCGATACCATTCTGGTGTGTACTGCAACTGCGCTGCTTATTCTGCTTTCCGGGGTTATGGTTCCGGGCAGCGAGTTGACTGGCACACCGCTGACCCAGGCCGCCATGACTGTTCACATCGGCGGGTTCGGCAATGCCTTTATCGCCATTGCGATCTTCTTTTTCGCCTTCACCTCCATCATCGGCAATTACACCTATGCCGAAAATGCCATGACCTTCCTCAAGCTGGGCAATTTCCCTGCGCTAACAGTTCTGCGCTTGGCCGCTATGGGCATGGTGATCTGGGGCTCTGTTGAAACCGTGGCGACGGTCTTTAATGCGGCCGACGCGTCCATGGGGCTGATGGCGACCATCAATTTGATCGCCATTGTTCTGCTCTCCGGCACGGTTGCGAAACTGACCAAGGACTATGTCGATCAGCGTAAAGCGGGGAAGGTGCCAACCTTCCAAGCCTCGGATTATCCTGAGCTCGATGGCAAGATCGATCATTCGATCTGGAACAGGCAGGACCCCGGCTAAACTGTTTTTGGCCTAAAAAACCTGCGCTCGCTGCCGTGACACCGGGGGCGGGCGCTTTATTTTTGCCCTCGCGGGCCCTATAAGCAGCCCGATTTTACAAATTCTCGCCGAGGTAACGAATGGCTGGCCATTCCCACGCCAAGAACATTATGCACCGCAAGGGCAAGAGCGATGCTATTCGCTCCAAGATCTTTTCGAAGCTCGCCCGCGAAATCACCGTGGCGGCCAAGATGGGTCAGCCTGACCCAGCGTTTAACCCACGTCTGCGTTTGGCCATCACCAATGCGCGCTCGCAGTCGATGCCAAAAGACAATATCGAACGCGCTGTGAAAAAGGCGTCCGGTGGCGACGCTGAGAACTATGACGAAATCCGCTATGAAGGCTACGGCCCGGGTGGTGTTGCCGTCATCGTTGAAGCGCTGACTGACAATCGCAACCGCACGGCCTCAAACGTTCGTTCGTACTTCTCCAAGAACGGTGGCGCCTTGGGTGAAACCGGTTCGGTCGGCTTCATGTTTGATCGCGTTGGCGAAATCACCTACCCGGCTGCAGTCGGTACGGAAGACAAGGTCATGGAAGCGGCGATTGAAGCCGGTGCAGATGACGTTGAGAGCGACGACGAAGGCCACTACATCTACACCAGCTTTGAAGGCATGGCCGAAGTCTCGGCTGCGCTTGAGCAGGTGTTGGGCGAAGCTGAATCGGTCAAGGCCGTCTGGAAGCCTCAGAACCGTACGCCGATTGACGCTGAAAAGGGTGCAACCCTGATGAAGCTGATCGCGACCCTCGAAGAAGATGACGACGTTCAGAACGTCTACTCGAACTTTGACATGAGCGAAGAAGACGCTGCCAAGCTCGTCTAATTGAGCTGCATTTCGAATTTGAAATCCCCGCCTCACGCGGGGATTTTTTTATGCGCGACGCACTGGGGCCGGGGGCAAGGAAACGGCCGCTACTTCCACCATATTGCGCCCGGCCTTTTTGGCCGCATAGAGCCCCTGATCAGCACAGCGGAACAGTTCTGAAAAACTGATTGGTGCGGCGAAACTTGCGCCCCCAATACTCACGCTGAGCGGATAGGGCACGCCTCGCGGTGAAAAGCTCGCCCTGCGGATGCCGCGACGAATGCGTTCTGCCACCAGAAAGGCGCTCATGCGATTGGCGCCCGGTAAGTAAACGCCAAACTCCTCGCCGCCGAGCCGGCCGACCAGCGCGCCTGTGCGCACTATACGGCGCAACGTCGCAGCAATCAGTGTCAGGGCAATGTCGCCCTGATCATGACCATGGGCATCGTTGATCGCTTTAAAATTATCGGCGTCAATAACGAGAAGGGCACCACTGGGCGTGCCTTCGCGGTCACTGAGATACTCCTGCGTTAGCTCCGTGAACGCACCTCGGTTCAGGCAGCCGGTGAGGCTATCGGTATTGGCCAAGCGCGCCAGTCGAAGGTTTTCGACCGCCAGCTGGCGCATTCGCATTGTGAACAAGTAGAATAAGGGCAGCCCCACCAGCAGGGGTGAAAGGGTCGCCGCGCCAAACAGGCGGATCGAAAGATCGGATGTGAGCTCTGCGCTCGAGAAGAACACAGCCACCACAATCCACGAAACGACCACGCAGCAAACCGGGCCGAAAATGCTCCAACGGGTTACGCTCGACCAGCTATGAAATGGCCCGGCTTTCCTGTGGCTTGCAACGCGTTTGAAGCGTTGTCGTGCATATAAAATAGCTGAAAGTCGCCAGTTGGTAACGCGCTGTGTGTTCATGCCGTTTGCCCCCAAAAGCATGCGCGTGACGCTAGGCGAGGCTTTCTCAATTAATGCTTGCCCGAATTGTTAAAAGTTTATTCATCCACTGGTATATCGTTTGTTGCCAATTTGTTCACTTTAGCCTTGGTAGGCTGCGCGAAGCTGACTACAAGGTAATCCATGAGCACTCCCGTTCGAATCATCGGCATCGATCCAGGCATTCGCCGTTGTGGCTGGGGCGTTATCGAGGCGCAGGACAATCGTTTGCGCTTTGTCGCTGGTGGCACGATTACCCCGCCAACAACAGGCGAACTGGCCTCCCGGCTGGCATTTTTGTCCGAAGGGCTAAATGGCGTTTTGGACGCTCATCAGCCTGATGAAGCCGCAGTGGAAGAGACATTCGTGAGTGCGGGCGCTCGCTCAGCGCTTATCCTTGGCCAAGCGCGCGGCGTTGTTTTGGTGACGCCTGCTTTGCGCGGTCTGCCCGTGGCAGAGTACGCCGCCAATCTCATCAAGAAATCCGTTGTCGGCACGGGCCACGCGGATAAGGCGCAGATTGGCCTCATGGTCAAAACACTGATGCCGACAGCTGTTTTTAAGGGCGCGGACGCAGCCGACGCTTTGGCGATTGCGATTTGCCACGCCCACCACCGTGTTTCAGCGATGCGCATGGGAGCCTATGCATGATCGGCAAGCTTAAAGGTCTGGTCGATAGTTTTGGTGATGATTACGCCCTGATCGACTGCGGTGGCGTTTGCTACCAAGTGTTCTGCTCGGGCCGCACGCTGCAGTCATTGCCCAGTGTTGGCCAAGCTGGTGTGGTCTTTATCGAGACCATCGTGCGCGAGGACATGATCCGGCTTTATGGCTTTGCCACCGAAGCTGAAAAGAGCTGGTTCAATCTTCTCACCTCCGTGCAGGGCGTGGGTGCACGCGTGGCTTTGGCCATTCTGTCGATCCTCACGCCGTCTGAACTCTCGAGCGCTGTGGCGCTGCAAGATAAGGCGATGATCGGGCGCGCCAATGGTGTTGGCCCCAAACTGGCGCTGCGTGTTGTGACCGAACTTAAGGGCAAGGTTCCAGCCATTGGCGCTGTCGATGCTGGCACTCTGGGCTTGCAGGCCGCGCTTGGCGAAGGCGTTGCCGCAACCAATATTTCCGACGCCGTGTCGGCGCTGACCAATTTGGGCTATTCCAGCCAGCAGGCGTCTGCTGCCGTGGCACGCGTGGTGCAAAAGGAAGGCGACGATACCGCGACCGAAAAGCTTATTCGTCTGGGACTTCGCGAGCTCAGCAGTTAAGCTCTCTCCAAATTGGGGAGAGTGATTTTGGCAACCAAACTTAGGTCTGCATGTGTGGCACTGGTTATGCTCGGCGCGGCGAGCTCTGTAACGGCGGCGCAGGCCGACCAAAACGAAGCCGTCGCTGTGGCGATTTGGTTTGTGGAAGCCGATGGGACGTCAAAGCCCTATTATTTCCACGATTTGAATAACCCCTTGCCGCGCTGGTCGTGCGAAGCGCGACTTGACTACCTAACGAAATTGCATTTTCGCAATACAAGATCCAATCCGGACCTCAAGAACAAGCAGGCGACAAGGTCGGCCTGTGTTCCGGTCCGCAACATAAAGTAAGCTTGCGCGTGACCTCAATTACCAACCCTTCCACCGGTCGCGACGAAAATCTCGATGTGTCGTTGCGCCCGTCAGGCTTTTCCGACTTCGTCGGACAGGCGGCGGCGCGCGCCAATCTGGAAGTGTTCATTCAGGCCGCAAAACAGCGTGGTTCGGCGCTGGACCACGTTTTGTTTGTTGGTCCGCCTGGCCTTGGCAAAACGACGCTCGCGCAGATTATCTCCAAGGAATTGGGTGTGGGTTTTCGCGCGACCTCGGGCCCGGTGATCGCCAAGGCGGGGGATCTGGCGGCGCTGCTGACCAATCTTGAAGAGCGAGATGTGCTTTTCATCGACGAAATCCATCGTCTCAACCCGGCCATTGAAGAAGTCCTCTATCCCGCGATGGAAGACTTCCAGCTTGATCTGATCATCGGGGAAGGGCCTGCGGCGCGTTCGGTGCGTATCGATCTGGCCAAGTTCACGCTGGTTGGTGCAACCACACGTGCGGGCCTACTCACCACGCCACTACGCGATCGTTTCGGCATACCGGTTCGCCTCAATTTCTATACGCCTGAAGAGCTGGTCAAAATCGTCACGCGTGGTGCGCGCCTTCTCGGCATGCCAATGTCGCCCGATGGTGCTATGGAAGTCGCGCGTCGCTCGCGCGGCACCCCACGTATCGCCGGACGCTTGCTCCGTCGCGTCATCGATTTTGCCATGGTGGGCGGCGCTCATGAAGTGACACGCCAGATTGCCGACGCTGCACTTTTGCGCCTTGATGTGGATAGCCGAGGCCTCGATCAACTCGACCGCCGTTATCTCACAACCATTGCCGATTTCTACAATGGCGGCCCCGTCGGTATCGAAACAATCGCCGCTGCGCTCTCCGAGCCGCGCGATGCGATTGAAGAAATCGTCGAGCCTTACCTCTTGCAGCAAGGCTTTATTCAGCGCACACCGCGCGGGCGCATGCTCACGTCAATCGCGTTCCAACATATGGGACGCGGTGTACCGCAAGGCTTTGTGGGCATACAGTCGACCCTGTTTGAGGAACCCGAAGAGTGAATGAACGGCATATCATCAGCTTTCCCATCGGCTCGCAGCGGTTCAATTTCCGTGTCGCCGGGATCATCGTGGTCGATAATCACGTCCTGATTTGCAGCGAAGATGATGATGACTATGCCATGCTTCCGGGCGGCCGGATTGAGCTTGGCGAAGACAGCAAGTTTTCGCTATCGCGCGAAATCGCCGAAGAGCTGGATATGCCTGGCCGCGTTGGCGCTCTGGTCGCCACCTCTGAGAGTTTTTACCGACGTGTCGGCGAAGATTTTCATGAGCTCGGCTTTTTCTACGAAGTAGCCTTGCCGGGGCAGGGGCCTGACGGCAATGACCCCTGGCTCCAGCGTTGGGATGAGGGGCATTTGCTCAAATTCTCATGGGTGAGCCTTGAAGGGGATGCGCTGGAGAAGCGCAATCTTCTCCCTTCGTGGTTGCCGAACTATCTGCGGACCCGGTCCCGCACCCTGACCCACATCATTCACGACGAGCGCGTATGACGACCCATAGTTTTCCTGTCCGCATTTATTACGAGGACACTGACTTTTCGGGGAATGTCTATCACGCGGCCTATCTCAAATTCTTTGAGCGGGCGCGGACCGAGTTCCTGCGTGAGAATGGTATTCACCATTCTGAATTGGCGGCGCAGGGCATCGCCTTTGCCGTCCGTTCAATTCAGCTCGAGTTTATCGGCGCCGCTCACATCGATGATTTGCTGTCTGTCTCTACACAAGTTGTTGCGGCAACTGGTGCTCGTCTTAAGCTTGAGCAAAAGATTTTCTGCGATGATACGCTGCTCACAAGCGCTCAACTTGATGTCGTCGCAATAAAAACCTCTGGTGGGCCTGCGCGCCTCCCTGCTGTGCTTCGCGCCCTGGCTCCATAAATAACAAAGCGAACACAAGGGGTTTTCCGGAATCTCTTTGTTAACCCATTGGTGACCATAACCAAGGAACAGAGACCGCAGTTCGGTCTCCGCGCTGCTTCGCGGCCGGAGAAACGAAGCATTTCTCTTAATTTTGACAGAATTGGCCCCCATCGCAGCCCGATGTGGACCCGCGCCTCGTCGGCCGAAAGGATCGTTTAATGGAAGCCATGGATGCAGTTGGAGTCGCCACCGCCGCCGCTCCGCATGCTGACCTCTCCATCTGGGGCCTCTTCTGGGCTGCCGATTTCGTCGTCAAAAGCGTGATGATTGGCTTGCTCGCGGCATCTGTTTGGTGCTGGGCGATCATTGTCGAAAAGTCGTTGATGTATCGTCGCGCTGCCGCTGAGATGAACGCGTTTGAACGCACGTTCTGGTCCGGACAGTCGCTCGAAGAACTCTATCGTCAGCAGGCTGAAAAGCCTTCTGGTGGTATGGGCGCGGTCTTTGTCGCCGCGATGAAGGAATGGAAGCGCAGCCACGAGCAGAACGCCTCGAGCTTTGCTGGCATGCAGCAGCGCCTCGACAAGGTTCTCGATGTTGCCATTTCCCGCGAGAGCGATAGCCTCGAAAAGCGCCTCGGCTTCCTCGCCACTGTCGGTTCTGCGGGCCCATTCATTGGCCTCTTCGGTACCGTGTGGGGCATCATGAACGCCTTCACCAATATTGCGGCCTCATCCGATACCAGCCTTGCCATTGTGGCGGGTCCGATTGCGGAAGCGCTGTTCGCAACTGCGATTGGCCTAGTGGCCGCTATTCCTGCCGTTATCGCCTACAACAAGCTCTCCGCTGATGCAGGCAAGATGATTGGCCGTCTCGAAGGCTTCGCCGACGAGTTCTCGACCATCCTCTCGCGCCAGCTCGAAGCACGGAACCGCTAATATGGGCATGGGTGTTTCCTCAGGCGGGGGCGGAGGCGGGCGTCGCAGACGCCGCAAGAGCCGCGCCGTTATTAGTGAAATCAACATCACGCCGATGGTGGACGTGATGCTGGTGCTGCTGATCATCTTCATGGTGGCTGCGCCAATGATGACCACTGGCGTGCCAGTCGACTTGCCGCAATCCGCTGCAGGATCGATGCCAAACCAGACCAAGCCGATCACCGTGTCGGTCTCGCCGGAAGGCGCGATCTTTGTTGATCAGACGCCTGTGGCTGAATCCGAACTCATCACCACTCTTTCCGGATTAGCGACCACTGAGGACCGCGTTTATTTGCAGGGCGACACCACCGCCAACTATGGCGTTGTGATGCGTGTCATGGGCCAGCTGTCGGCTGCCGGTTATACCAAGATCGGGCTCGTTACCGAGCGTGAGCGATAGGCCCGGGCCCATGCGCACAGGTCTAGTTGTCTCTGTTTCTGCCCACGTGATCGTCCTCGTGCTGGGTCTGGTCAATCTGGGCATGACTGAACGGCTTGAGCCGAGCGTGCAGTCAATTGCCGTTGATTTGGTGCCGATTGAAGATTTCTCCAATATCCGTAAGGGGGTGTTGGATAGCGAGGTCGTGGAAACCGACACGCCATCGGTAACTGATAGCGAAGAACCGGCAGAGTTGGCCCAGCCGACTGGCAATACGGAAGAGGATCAGCTGACCCCGTCGCCGGCCGATGTTCCCACGCCTGCGCCAGTGACTGAAACCGCACCTGCGCCGGAAACGGCACCAGAGCCTGAGCCCGAACCAGAGCCGGAACCGGTGGAGCCACCACCGCCACCAGAACCGACGCCGCCACCAGCCCTGCCTGAGACGCGTCCTGCGGACTTAACGCCTCCACCGCCGCCACCAGAGCCTGAGCCTACGCCTGAGCCGACCCCAGAGCCTGTCCCGGAACCAGAACCGGTTCCAGAGCCCGTGCCAGAACCTGAGCCGACAACACCAGAGCCGACGCCGGAGCCAACCCCTCCTGCGGCGCCAACGGTGAACGTGGCCATGCCGACATCACGCCCAACCGATCTTGCGCAGGTTCGTCAGCAAGCCTTGGCTGCTGAGGAAAAGCGTAAGGAGGAGGCTGCTGCCGAGGCCGAACGTAAGCGCAAGGAAGAGGAAGAGCGCAAGAAGCGCGAAGCCGCTGCCGCCGCTGCACGCCAAAACCAACCGACAGCGCCGTCCGAGCGCCCACCGCCAGATGATATCTCCTCGATCATCAATAATGCGCCGACGACAGGCGGCACGACTGGGCAGGGTGGAGCGGCAAGCTTGGGTGACACAACCGGCACCTCAGCGCGCTTGAGCCAGACCGCAATCGACGGCTTTGCTGCCAAGATCAAGGCGTGCTGGAACTTGCTGCCGAGCGATTACAACTCGGGCATGAATGTAACGCTGCGCGTGAACATGAACCAGGACGGTTCACCGGCTGGCACCCCACAGGTGATTTCGGCTGATCCGTCGACTGCCGGGCAGGCCATGGCGCGCGCCGCTCAGCGCGCTGTCATTCAGTGTGGTCCCTATACAATGCTTTCCGCAGACTCCTACAGCGAGTGGCGGACGATTGAACTTGAACTAAGACCGTGACCTTGAATTTGCCCGTTTGTTAGCCTTAGTGCAGCAAAACTGGCGAGATCGGAGATAGAGAATAATGACGCTTCTATCGCGGCGCGATGCGCTGAAATTGGGCTTGGCTGGCGGCGTCATGCTTGCCACTGCCCCTATGGCTTTGGCACAGCTGCGTGTTGTGGTCGAAGGCGCTAATTTCCAGCCCCTGCCGATTGCTATCCCTGATTTCGCGTCTTCGGACCCGGCCTTTGGCAAAGAAATCGCCGATATAGTGCGCAACAATTTGCGCCGGTCTGGTCTCTTCCTGCCACTCGATCCGGCCTCGCTCCCCGTGCAGGTTGGCGATGTGAACAACTCACCGGACTTTACCGTCTGGCGCACGGCCAATGTCGATGGCGTCGTCATGGGTTCGGTAGAGCGCGGCGGCCAGATCAATTCCATGGTCCGCGTGTGGGACGTTCAGGCTGGCGCGCAGGTCGTTGGCAAGAGTTATGCGACCGATCCAAGCTCGGCGCGTCGTATCGCGCACATGGTGTCGGACGCTGTTTATGAGCAACTGACCGGCGGTTCGGGCTATTTCGATACGCGTGTTGTCTATGTTGCTGAAAGCGGCCCGAAGGCGAACCGTACCCGTCGTCTCGCGATGATGGATCAGGACGGTGCCAATGTGCGCTATCTGACCGATGGCTCATACATGGCGCTCACCCCGCGCTTCTCGCCAAATGGTGATCTCATCACCTATATGAATTTCGCTGAAGGCAATCCGCAGGTTTACCTGCTGCAGCTTTCGACCGGTCGCCAGCAGCGCCTCGCCAATGTCGGTGCGATGACCTTTGCGCCACGCTTCTCCCCCGATAGCAACACGGTTGCGTTCTCGGTTGAGCAGCAGGGCGCAACCAACATTTACTCGGTTGGCGTGGGTGGCGGGCAGGCGATGCAGCTGACCTCTGGCGCAGCGATTGATACAGCGCCGTCCTATTCGCCTGATGGTGGCCGGATCGTCTTTGAAAGCGATCGTGGTGGCTCGCCGCAGATTTATATGATGGGTGCGTCAGGCGGCAATCCGCAGCGTATCAGCTACGGCCAGGGCAGTTATTCGACCCCCGTGTGGTCGCCAAAGGGCGATCTCATCGCCTTCACCCGTCAGTCAGGTGGCCAGTTCCACATTGGCACTATGGCTCCAGATGGCTCGGGCGAACGCTTGCTCTATTCGGGCTATCACGCCGAAGGCCCGACCTGGGCACCAAATGGCCGTGTCATCATGTTCTTCCAGGATCCGGGTGGCAATGACGGCCCGCGTCTGATGTCGGTCGACATCTGGGGCCGCGCGGCCCAGTCTATCCAGACGGAAAGCTACGCTTCTGACCCAGCTTGGTCGAACCTGCTGGTCTAGTGACACGCGTAAAGCGATTACAAAAACACCCCGGTCTGCGCCGGGGTGTTTTGCATTCAAGTGTCGCGAAAATTACATCGCGGGCATAATGGCGATATCGCGGACGTTTGCGCCGTCGATCTTGCCAGCCTCCGTGGTCGCACCGGTTTCCAGATTAACCGTGTGGAAGCTGCCCTCGATCACCAGCCAGGCTTCATTGCCACCCTTGCCATCTGAGGCGATGTCAAAGCCAGCCTCGGTCGGCATGACGCCAATTTCGCCGACAGCGTTCAACACACCATCATTTGGTGGGTCCTGCAGCACCAACCAACCGGCCTTGCCATCGATGTTAAAGAGCTGGGTCTTTTCCGTGCCGGCGTAGGAATTGGTGTAAGCGCCCGCGATCACATTTGGGCTCGCACCGTCCGCGTAGCTGTGGCTACCATCGGTGACGGTTTCACCGGTATCAACAGTGACGCGTAGGCTGGTGCCATCGCTGCCCATGACACGCAATTTGTCGGCAACTGGATTGAAATCAACGGTCGCTGAGACGCCATCTGCGAGTTTCGTCGCCAAAGTGCTGACCTTGGTGGCGACACCGGTTTCGGGGTCGATAGTGGCGAGCGTGCCATCGGCGAACACACCATAAAGCATCCCGTCTGCGGGGCGAACGTCGATCCCGAGAAGACGCCCATCAACGCCTGTTACATCGATCGACCCCGTTTCAGTCCAGCTTTCGGTGTCGAGCCAGTGAAGGGTGTTTTCGCCTGATAGGCCAACGACATTTGCGGCCATTGCGGGTGCAGCAAAACTGGTGAGCAGCAGTGCTGCAGTGAGGGTTTTAAGCGCAGTCATCTTGGGTTTCCTTTCGGTGTCATCGAACTTGCGGATCGGGCAGGGGCCTCGATGTGCAGAAGGGAGACTGCATCGACGAGGCCCCGCCGCGAGCGATTAGCTCGCTGGCATCAGCACTTTGTCGATGACGTGGATAACGCCGTTCGACTGGATCACATCAGCGATGGTGACGGTCGCGGTGCCACCGGTTTCATCGGTGAGGGTGACCATGCCGTCGGTAACTTCGGCGGTGAGCTTGCAGCCGCCAAGGGTGTCGATGACGTGCTTGCCGCTACCGTCTTCAACCATCTTGATAACGTCCGCAGCGAGGGCCTTGGCGCCAACCACGTGGCAGGTCAGGACCTTGGTGAGCATGTCCTTGTTTTCTGGCTTCAGCAGATCTTCAACCGCGCCTGCTGGGAGAGCATCAAAGGCAGCGTTGGTTGGAGCAAAGACGGTGAAAGGACCGGCACCCTGCAGGGTTTCCACCAGACCTGCTGCGGACACAGCGGCCACGAGCGTGGTGTGGTCAGCGGAGTTCATGGCGTTTTCGACAATGTTCTTGTCCGCGAACATTGCAGCGCCGCCCACTTCTGGATTGTCCTGTGCCAGTGCTGCACCGGCAGTGGTCAGAGCAAAACAGCCTGCGATAAGGGTCTTCGAGATCATGTTCATGGCGTTCCTCCATGTGTAGATCGCCTCAGGATTGAGGGACATAAACAGACACGAGAGCAACGGCAGATAAGTTTCAGCCCCACGCATTTTGTTTTGCCTAGGGCCAGTAAGGTGCCGAAGTAAAAGAGAAAAAAGTTAGATTTCGAGGAGATCGCCTAATGCGACAACGTCCCCGGTCGGTTGCCCTGTCGGCGATCCGCCCGGCGGTTCAACGCTGATCGCCATGTGGGCACGATTGTTAAGCAACGCTCTCACGCTGTCGTTAAGGGGCATACGGGCTGCGCCGCCCACAGGGATGACGCCGAGCGAGGTTGGAGCAGCGTCGCCTTCCGCGACCCAAAGCTCAAAGACCTGCCCCGGGGCGGGTTCGCCTGCAAGATGGGCGAGCCGGATCTCGCCGCTACCCGCGTCGTAAATGGCCATATAGCGCACTTCGCTTGTGTCCGCTGCCAGCGAGGCCAGGATGCTGGTTTGGGGCGCCAGCGGCGTCTGCATCATGGGAAGAGTGACGGCCACAAGGAATGCCGCCGCGATACCAGCGGCAAGGCCGCGCCATAGCGCCAAACTGCCCCAAAAACCCTTGCTCTGAGGCGCGCCGGCGACGCCAAAGAGATGCCTGTCGAGTGCGGTCTTCAAACGTGGCGATACATCCTGGGGCACAAAACCCTCGGTGAGCGGGGCTAGGCGCTCTTCCCAAGCGTAGACGGACTGCGCAAATGCTGCGTCGGTTTCGACCCGGCGCGCGAGCATCGCCTGTTCGCTCGCGGGGAGCACACCAAGAGCGAATTCGGCCGCAAGAATATCGTCACCGCCTTCGGGCAGATCGTCATCTTTGATCACGCTCATCGCTCCAAGCACTCCTTCAGTCGCATCAGGCCACGTCGTAGCCATGTGCGCATGGTGTTCAGCGGAACCGCATAGCGGACCGCCAGATCCGCGTAGCTATCGCCTTGCATATAAGCTGCACGCAGGGCGCTGGCCTTTTGCTCTTCCAGCTCGGCTAAGCACCCATCAAGTTGGGTGGCTTCACCAGCGGCAACAGACTGCGCCTCGGGATCGGGGCTCGGGTCTTTCACGGCCAAAGCCGCATCGTCGATCTGCCCTAGGCCCTCACGCCGCGCCCGCAACCGGTCAATCGCGTGGTGTCGGGCCACGGCAATCAGCCACGTCATCGGGCTTTGTCCGGTCACCGCAAAGCGATCTGCTTTGAGCCAGATTTTGACGAAAACCTCCTGCAAGGCGTCCTCAGCTTCGGCTCTGTTGTTTAAGACACGTAGGCAGGTGCCAAAAAGTTTCGCAGCCGTTGCGGTATAGAGCCGATCGAATGCTGATCGGTCGCGCAAGGCCACCCGGAGAATGAGCCCGCCAATGTCGTCTCGCACAGTGTTTGTAGACATGCGTCCTCCGGGGAAACTGCGGGGCAACTATGCGGGCGCCCGATTGGACGTGCAAGTCACACTCATCTTCGGCGCCAAAATCGGTTCTTTACGGTGATCAAAGTCGATTGGATCACACCAAAAAATTCGCCCAGAACGAACGTGTTCGACCCGCTAATATCCCGTAAGTCATTGATTTTTCGTTTGAATGAAGTTTCTGCAGCACGCGCGCGTAAAAACCAATCCAGTGCAGATCGCTCCCCGTAATTGTCGCAGCTCCAATGGTTGGAGCCCCAGACAATGGAAGGTGCATTCTATGATGACGCTTCGTACTCTATCGGTTGCTGCAGTACTCGCATTTGGCTCCCTGTCGGCTACGGCTCAAGACGCAATGTTGGCGAGCACCAGCACCGTGGTTGAAACCGCTATCGGTTCGCCAGATCATTCGACTCTCGTTGCAGCAGTTCAAGCCGCTGGTCTTGTGGACACCCTCAATGGCGAAGGCCCATTCACCGTATTCGCGCCCGTGAACGCAGCCTTTGACGCGCTGCCAGCTGGCACTGTTGAAACTCTGCTGAAGCCAGAAAACAAAGATCAGCTGACTGGCATCCTCACCTATCACGTGGTCGCTGGCGACATTCATGCCGCTGACCTTATCAAGCTGATCCAGGACAACGGCGGTACTTTTAAGGCGGCAACTGTTGCGGGTGGCGAGCTGAGCTTTAGCCTCGATGGCGAGACCGTTAAGATTGCCGACGCAGCAGGTGGTTCTGCAAGCGTCACTACAGCCGACATCGACGCTTCCAATGGCGTTATCCACGTGGTCGATGCCGTGCTTCTTCCGGCAAACTAACGATCAAAGCCATGTGACGGGCTGGACAGTGCTTCAGCCCGGCACCACCATGGTCTAGAACTCAAATCTAAGCGTAACCACAAATCAGGGAGTGCGCGCATGCAACGCCGATCATTTGTTTTGTCACTGGCCGCCCTCTCTGCCGCTGCATTCCCTATGCGTGGCGCCTGGGCCGCTGATGGCGAGTTCCCCTTCAGCCTGACCGATGAGGAATGGCGGGATCGCTTGGACCAAAAAGCCTATATCGTTCTGCGTAAAAAGGGCACCGAACGCCCCTATACGTCGCCATTAAACGAGGAAAAACGCGCCGGAGTGTTCCACTGCGCTGCCTGCGATCAGGCCCTCTTCGTCTCTGAAACCAAATATGACAGCCACACCGGCTGGCCGAGCTTTTATGATTTTATCCCCGGCGCACTCGGCACCGAGGAGGACCTGACGCTTGGCATGATGCGCATCGAGGTCCATTGCAGCAATTGTGGCGGGCACCAAGGCCATGTCTTTGAAGATGGGCCAGCGCCAACCGGTCTGCGCTATTGCATCAATGGTATCGCTATGCGGTTTGAGCCGAGCGCCTAACCCATTGCGGGGTGATGTCGAGCCAGTTACTTTCGGGTCGATCTCATCATGGCCTATTCTCGCATGAAAATTACCATCGTTCAGACCGGCGCTGTGCCCAGCCACCTGCAAGCTGAGCACGAAGACTATCCGCAGATGTTCCGCAAAATGTTTGGCTCGACCGGCGTTGAGGGCTTCACCTTTGACGACATCGATGCCTGCGCGGCAGACGCCTTGCCCGATCCGACGACGCTTGATGCCATTTTGATCACCGGCTCGCCTGCTGGTGTCTATGAAGATCACAATTGGCTCGATCCGCTTCGTGCGTTCATCCGCTCGGCCTATGCGGGCAACATCCCCATGCTCGGGATTTGCTTTGGTCATCAGATTATCGCGGACGCCTTGGGTGGCGAAGTGCGGAAGTCAGAAAAAGGCTGGGGCCTTGGTCGCCACACCTATTCCGTTGCCAATGATCTCCCCTTTGCCCGTGAGCTGCCCGCCGTCATCAACGTCGCTTGCTCGCATCAGGATCAGGTCATCACGCCACCGTCTGAGGCGCGTGTGTTTCTCTCGTCGCCCTTCGCGCCCAATGCCGGACTGACCTATGCCAATGGTGTGACCCTGACACTCCAGCCGCATCCCGAGTTTGAAGACAGTTACGCGCAGGCCTTGGTCGAAATGCGCCGTGGTCGCGCAACCGACGATGTTATCGAGACGGCGCTTCAATCTATGCGGATAAATTCCGATAGCATGGCGCTGCGCCACACGATTATGCGTTTTTTTAGCGCTGCGAGCAGTTTGCGATAAACAACGCTTAACCAACTATGGTTCAGCATGACGCGATTTCTTGTGGCGTCAGTGATTTACCATGGCTCGTTTGCGGCAGTCTTCGATCACCCAGAAGCTCGTGGGTGTGTTTCTGGTATTCGGTGCACTTGTTCTCGTTTTTGGCGGCGGTGCGCTGTTTGAACTCTACCGTCAGGGCAACACGAGCGTCATCGCTTGGTTGGTTCTGGCGGGTGCCTCTGCGGCCGCGGGCTGTACGGCTGTCTTCTTCTTTTTCCAGCGTTTAGTCGCCCAGCGCCTTCGGACTCTTGTCGGCATCACAGCGGCCCTCACCTCGGGCAATCGCGAGATCGCTATCCCCAAGCAAACGACTAATGACGAGCTGACCGTCATGTTCGATGCCTTTGAACGCTTCCGTGCGGCGCTGATCGAGCAGGTTGCGCTCTATGCGGCCGAGCAGGAACACGTTGCCCAAGAAAACAAGCGACAGGTCGACGCCAATCACCTCACCACCGACTTGCGCGACACTATTCGCGCGGTGATGCAGGGGCAGTTGAACCGCCGGGTCGATGCCCATTACGAGCAGGCGGACCTCCGTCAGCTCGCCGTCGAGGTCAACGGTCTTTTGGGTGCGATGGACAGCGGCCTCACCAGCACCGGCCTTGTGCTCTCGGCACTGGCCCGGGCTGATCTCTCTAAGCGCGTCGACGGCGAGTTCACCGGAGCCTTCGCTGACCTCCGCGACAATACCAATGCTGTGGCCAATCGTTTGGCCAGCGTCATGGGCGATCTGCAGTCCACGTCGTCACGTTTGAAAACGGCCGCCGGGGAAATCCTCGCCGGTTCTGAAGACCTCTCGCAGCGCACCAGCCGTCAGGCCGGCATGGTCGAGCATACCTCCGCCACTATCCAGCAGTTGGCCACAACCGTGGAGGCTAATGCCACGCGTGCGGAAGACGCCAATAGAGCCGCTGAAGATGCCTCACGCATCGCGGTCGAAAGCGGCTCGGCTATGGAAACGGCAAAGCTGGCGATGGAGAAAATCTCAGCGTCCTCGTCCAAGATTTCCAAAATCATTGGTTTGATCGACGATATCGCGTTCCAAACCAATCTTCTGGCACTCAACGCCTCGGTCGAAGCCGCTCGGGCAGGGGAGGCGGGTAAGGGCTTTGCGGTCGTCGCCATCGAGGTGCGGCGCTTGGCCCAGTCCGCTGCCGAGGCATCGGCCGAGATTAAACACCTGATTGATTTGTCTGCGGGTGAAGTGCGCTCTGGCACTCAGATTGTGCTGCAGATCGGCGAGCGGATTAGCGCGCTGAATGCGTCAGTCCTCGAAAGCGCTTCGGTGATTGCTGAAATCACTGCGGCGGGACGGCAGCAGTCGCGGGCCATTGGCGAGGTTAATGTCGCCATGCAGCAAATGGATGAGATCACGCAACACAATGCGGCCTTGGTAGAGGAGACCAACGCCACCATCGAACAGACCGAAGCCCAAGTGGATGAACTAGACCGGATCGTTGCGGTCTTTACCATCGCAGAGGTGCGGTCCGGGGGGCAAAAGATGGGGCGGCGGGCCGCATAAAAAAGGGGCGCTTCGGCGCCCCTTTTGCATTTCTATTGGGAGGGCTGTTAGCTTTCCAGCAGCAGCGCGATTTCGCTGCGCAGGTGCTCCATGCCGTCACCCTTCTCACTCGAGGTGAGAATGACGTCTGGGTGGGCCGCAGGGCGCTTGGCGATGGCTGCCTTGGTCATAGCAATCACAGCCTCCAGATCCTTGGCCAAAGGCTTGTCGATCTTGGTCAGCACGACCTGATAGCTCACAGCGGCGCGGTCAAGCTCGTTCATCACCGAGATGTCGTTGTCCTTGGGGCCGTGGCGGCTGTCCACCAGAACATAAACACGGCGCAGGGTGGCGCGGCCAACGAGATACTGGTGAACCAGCTTGGTCCATGCCTTCACCTTAGGTTCAGGCGCCTTAGCGTAGCCATAGCCGGGCATGTCGACGATGCGCAGGGGTTCGCTCTGGCTCTCAAAGATATTGAGCTCCTGCGTACGCCCTGGCGTGTTGGACGTGCGTGCCAGGCCCGAGGTGCCGCACAGCGCGTTGATCAGGCTCGACTTGCCGACGTTGGAACGGCCCGCGAAGGCGATCTCAACACGGTCCATGTCGGGCAGGTCGTTGAGGCTGACGCAGCCCTTGGTGAAGATAATCGGGCGCGCAAACATCAGGCGGCCACGCTCGATGATATGGGGCGAAAAGTCTGGTTGGGTCATGTCGATCCCCTTAAATATCAGAGCCCGCCGGGTTTACCGGCGGGCCCATTGTTTCGTTGCGTGGGCTTATTTCTTAACTTCAGCTGCCGGTTTTGGCTTGCGCTTGAAGCTATCGATGATGTTGCCGAACAGGTTCACTTCAACGCCGTGGCGCTTCATGATGAACCACTGCTGCGCCACCGAGAGGGTGTTGTTCCAAGCCCAGTAGATCACCAGACCAGCTGGGAAGGTCCCGAGCATGAAGGTGAAGATCACTGGCATCCAGTTGAAGATGGCTGCCTGGGTTGGATCTGGTGGCGGCGGGTTCAGCTTCATCTGGACCCACATGGTGATGCCCATGATAACCGGCCAAATGCCAAGGTGCAGGAAGCCACCGATGAGTGGAGCCGCAGTCGGATCCCAAGGAATGAGACCAAACAGGGTGAAGATGTTGGTCGGATCTGGTGCAGCCAAATCCTGAATCCAGCCAAAGAATGGCGCGTGGCGCATCTCAAGCGAGATAAAGATAACGGTGTAGAGGGCGAAGAACACCGGAATCTGCAGCAGCACAGGCCAGCAACCAGACAGCGGGTTGATCTTTTCCTTCTTGTACAGCTCCATCATCGCCTGCTGCTGGGCAGCACGGTCGTCCTTGAGACGTTCCTGGATGGCCTTCATTTCTGGCTGAACGCGGCGCATTGCAGCCATGGAGGCGTACGAACGGCTTGCCAGCGGGAAGAACAGGGCCTTGACGATAACGGTCACAGCGAGAACGGCGAGACCGAAGTTACCGAGAACGCCATAGAGGGTAACCAGTAGCCAATGCATTGGCTTGGTCAGGAAGTGGAACCAGCCCCAGTCGATCAGGAGTTCGATACGGTCAAAGCCGTACTGTTCCTGATAGGCGCTGATGACGCGATCTTCCTTGGCGCCAGCGAAGACATAGGCTTCGTGGCTGATGGTTGCGCCAGCTGGGATAACAACAGGCTGGGTCTCAACATAGTTGGACTGATAGACGTTCTTGCCGTTCTGCTGGTTGTAGGCAAACCGCGCATTGATGCTGGTGCCAGCCTTTGGCAGGACAGCGGTTGCCCAATACTTGTCAGCAATACCGAGCCAGCCAGTGGTCGAGGAGAAGTCGACCTGTGGCTCGCCATGCAGATCCTGGTACTTGCGCGCAACATAGTTGTTCGAGCCCAGAACGCCGATCGGACCTTCATGCTGGATGAAGAAGTTGGCGACCTTCGGGTTACCGTGACGGATAACGCGCGAATAGGGGAACAGGGTGATGTCGCCCGCGCCGTTGTTTTCAACCGACTGGGTGATGGTGAAGAGGTAATAGTCGTCCAGCGCGATGGTGCGACGGAAGACGAGGCCCTGACCATTGTCCCAACGAAGGGTCACTGGGGTGGTGGCGGTCAGCGTTGCCGCATCGCCTTCTACACTCCACTGGGTCTGGCCATCAGGCACGACGACAGTCGAACCGCTGGCCGGAACAAATCCCTGCTCGATGAAATAGGCGTCCTCAAGACCGGCTGGCTTGAGAAGCGCAATGATAGGAGAATCTGGTTCAACCGTTTCGCGATACTGCTTGAGCGACAGGTCGTCGATGCGTGCGCCGGTCAGGTTGATCGAGCCTGCAAGGTCGAGCGTGTCGATCGAGACGCGCTCAGTGGCCGCAAGAGCGGTGTCGCGGTCCGCATAAACGAGCGTGTTTGGATCAGCCACTGGTGTGGTGCCATCGGCAGCCACGGTCGGCATAGCGAGATTTTCCGCTTCCGCCTGTTGGGCAGCGCGAATCTCAGCCTGACGCTGTGCCTGCTCGAGCTGGGGCCCGTTTACAAAGATCTGCCAGCCGAGCAGCACCATCATGCTGAGCACTACGGCTAGTATCACATTACGATTGTCAGAATTCATCATCTGGCGTTCCGTTGGCCGCGGCTCTGTCCTTTACGCTTTTCAGCTTCAGGATCGTGCACGCGGGTAATGAGGGAGCCGAGATCGGCAACCAATTTGGCGAACGGCAGGCTTATAGCCTCTCGTCGCGCCAGAAGCACATAGTCATGTCCGGGATGAAAGTCACGCGCGCAAGCATCCGCGGCGGCGCGTAAGCGGCGCTTTATGCGGTTGCGCTCGGGCGAATTGCCGATTTTTTTGGTGACAGTGAAGCCAACCCCAGCATCCTCCTGCGGGGCGGTAACCACTTGCATCCCAAACGCAGAGCGCCCGGCGCGATTGCCCCGGGCAGCTCTTTGAAATTGCGTGCGCCGCTTGAGGCGGCGCAATTTAGCTTTCGACTGAGAATCGTCGGCCGTCATCCGGCCACCAATCCTTAGGCGGTCAGCTTCTTGCGGCCGTCTGCACGGCGGCGATTGATAATCGCACGGCCGTCCTTGGTTGCCATACGTGCACGGAAACCGTGACGACGGGCACGCACGAGCTTGCTGGGCTGGTATGTACGCTTCATAACATCAGACCGCGCTCGCGCACGGTTCCTCTAAATTCTAGCTGCTAAACGCAGGAATTGTCTTTGGGGCAGGCCCACGAGACCCACCTACAGGCTGGTGCGGTCTATAGGGAAAAGCTGACATCAAGTCAACGCGCCTCATGCCTAAAGCCGCGAATTCAGCAACAGTTGTAAACCGAACCAATCACCCTCATAAGTGAAGAAACCTTATACGCCTAGGAAGATATGGCTGAACCTCTTCGACCTGAGCTGTGCATTATTGGCGCTGGTGCGCTGGGGATTGCGTTAGCCAAATATGCCCAGAGCTTGGGTGCCAACGTCGTTCTGGCCAGCCGAGAGGCTGCAGAATCGGGCGATAATCCTCATTTAAACCTGCATTTGGCAGCTTTAGGCGCCAGTGCGGGCCTCGTGTCTGCCTTGCGCAATGGCCAATCTATGGGGCTCACCTCCGTTGACGCAAAGGTGAGTGTCAAAGCGGTTCAAGAGCGCGCCGCGCGCATTGTCGAGGCGGCGAAGGCGCAGGTTGCGCCCTCTACCCTTGCGGCCAGCGACATCGAATTTGTCGCAGGTCCGGTACAGTTCTTGGATCAGCGCACCATTGTTGTCGGCGAAAAGCAGATTCGTCCTCGCAACACGATTCTGGCTCTGGGCGCGCAATGGACGGTGCCACCGATTCCAGGCCTTTCAGAAATTGACTATCTCACGCCTGAGGCCTTGCTGGAAAACACGCGAAAGCTTTCGCACCTTCTGGTTATAGGCGGGTCTGGCGAGGCGTTCACCATTGCCCAGATTTATGCCCGCCTAGGCTCAATGGTCACCCTAGTTCCGCAAGGCGATGCTCTTCCCGGATTTGATCGGGAAACGGTCAATCTTCTCCTCGCCGATTTGCGGCGCGAAGGTGTACGCGTTTTTGAAGGCGCCTATGTGCAGTCCATTCATCCTCGTACCCAAGGCACGGGGGCGACTGTTGCCCATCCCAATGGCGACATCGAATCTCTTGATCTCTCGCATGTCGCAATTGCCGGTACGCGACACACAATGAGCGATGGTCTCGACCTCGATAAGGCGCGGGTACGCTCGCTGCCGGGGCTTGAAGCGCTGTTTGCTTCTGCCTCTTTGGGCGAAACGACCAATCCGCGTGTGCGGGTTGTCGGCTATGCGGCTGGCATGCCCCATTGGCAGATGGCGCTCGATCATGGCCGCGCGGTTGTAGACTCTCTTATACAAGGGCAAACCACAAGGCGCTGGCAAGGTTCGGCCCGCATGGTGGGAACCGACCCCGTCATCATCGAGATCGGTACCGTCCCTGATGCAGCGAGCATCGCCAAAGCTGGTTACAAAATTTACCGCTCCAATCTGGCCGAAAATGAATTGGCTCAAGCCGCCGATAAGGCGCGTGGGCTCGTCAAAATCATTACGCGCGCCAATGGCTCGATTGTGGGCGTCAGCGCGGTTGGCCCAGGGGCGAGTGAAATCTGCAGTGTCCTGTCATTGGCAATGGCTGCGGACATGCCAATCCAACGTCTCGGAGAGCTGCCGAGCCCTCAGTTAAGTTATTTATCAAACATAATTCGGCTGGTGGCGAACCAAACCACGCCCAAAACCGTATCTTGGGTAGATGTCCAATTGCGCACCTTACGAAAGCACCTGCCTTGGTAAGCTGAAAACGCGCAGTCGCGGGATATCTAGGTCAGAATGGAAAACTTGGTAACCGCGCTCAAGCGACGCTTTTCAGGACTGTCCTACCAGTTGATCACGACGATCACCTGCGTGATTCTGCTTGTCGCGGTCGTGATCTATCTGCCCGCTGTCGCCAGCTATCGCACAACTTGGCTTGAGGATCGCGTTCGTATCGGCGTCACCGCCACACGTGTTCTCGATGCCGTCCCCGACGTGCTGGCTTTGCCGCGTGAGTTGACCGACCGCCTCTTGGATTCGGCGGATGCCTTGGCGATTGTTTACCGCCGCGAAGGGCATTCCCAACTGATTGAACATGCCGAGCCTACGCAGGTGCGCAGCGTGGTGGTGGCCGATCTGCGCGATAATGGCCTGATCCAGTCCATTGTTGGCGCGCTCGACATCTTGTTCTCGACAGAGAACCGCACCTTGCGCGTGATTGGCGCGGCTGATGAGGGCGATACGCTTGTCGAGCTGCTCATGCCCGAGCGTCCGCTGCAGCGGGATCTTGTCGACTTCTCGCGCTCTATCGCACTGGTCTCGGCCGGCATTGCCGCCGTCACCGCCTTTGTTCTCTATCTCTTGGTCAGTCGGCTCTTCCTCGCGCCGGTCTATCGCCTCACCAATAATATCCTGCGCTTCCGGCAGGCGCCCGAGAATGCTGCGCTCATCTTAAAGCCTACCAAGCGCAAGGATGAGATCGGGATTTTGGCGCGTGAGCTTTCTGCGATGGAAAGCGAACTCTTCACCATGCTGCGTCAGCGACGCCATTTGGCTGACCTTGGCTTGGCTGTTGCCAAGATCAATCATGATCTGCGCAACACCTTGGCCTCCGCCCAAATGCTCTCCGATCAAGTGGCGACGCTCGACGATCCAAAAGTGCAGCGTCTCGCGCCGCGCCTTGTGACAACGCTGGATAAGGCCATCGGCTTTGCGCAGTCCGTTTTGGATTATGGTCGTCAGGCGGAGTCTATTCCCAATTTTGAAGCGGCCAAGCTGCGGCCTTTGGCGGAAGACGCAGCATTTGAGGCGCGCCTCATCAATCATCCGGGCATCAGCTTTATCAATGCCGTGCCGGACCAGCTCACGATGACTGTCGATCGGGGACAGTTCTCACGCGTCCTCGTCAATCTCCTAAAGAATGCCCGCGAGGCGCTCGAAACCCAAGCGGCCGATGCGCCGGACAATCAGGTGCAAGTGGATGCTCGTGTGGTGGGCTCTCATATAATTGTCTCCGTTAGTGATAACGGTCCGGGCCTGCCCGAGCGCGCCAAGAATAATCTCTTTGTTGCCTTCAAAGGTTCTGCGCGGGCAGGGGGCACGGGACTGGGTCTCGCCATTGCCCGAGAAATCACTGAGGCGCATGGTGGGCGGCTCACCCTCGCCAACGCCCCGATTGGCACGCGTTTCGATATTGCTATCCCCATTCATCCACAGGCAGTTTAATCGATCACAGTGAAATTTTTCCTGCCCTGCTTGCCAATCCCGATAACGCACTGTAGGTAATGCGCATCTTCAGAGGGGCGCCGCAGACGCGGGGTTCTAAAGAAGATGAAGCCACTAAAAATGGCATGCGCGCCCGTAGCTCAGCTGGATAGAGCATCAGACTACGAATCTGAGGGTCGGACGTTCGAATCGTTCCGGGCGCGCCATTTACATCACTTCCTGTGATGCGACGATGTTGAAAGACATCACTGAAATATATGCGCGCCCGTAGCTCAGCTGGATAGAGCATCAGACTACGAATCTGAGGGTCGGACGTTCGAATCGTTCCGGGCGCGCCATTTCACTGACAACCTCCCAACAAAAACGATCTTTGTTATCACGCCGTTAGCGCGTGATATGCGCTGTTTCTAAGCCCTGACACCTCAGTCGCTCCCCGGACACTCTGCACGCGTAGAGGTTGGTCGCTGTATGTCTCCGCCCCATCGCATCCACTGCGCCTCGGGCAGGACCCGCAAGCGTTCCACTTGGCATTACCTCCTGGCAAACTGGTCCTTTGAATGCGCTATCTCGACATCTGCACTTAACGCAGAGCGTTCTGTTCATGGTCGCGGGTGACGGGCGGTGGGGAGCGCGCCGGTGTCGGGGGTATGGCTGATTTCGATCCCATTGCTGACGTTCGCGCGGGTTGCATGAAGTGACCAAACCGGTCAGTCTTCTTGCATCATTTTCTGGGGTAACCGGATGTTGAGTAGGATTCCTATTGTTGTTGCTGGGGCGATAGCAATCGCCGTGCTCGGCGTCTGGTTAGGCTACGCCATTGCGTTTGAAATTTACAAACCGGATGAGGAAAGGCTTATGCAGATTGTCTCTGCCGAATACCTGCGGGATTGGTCCAGCTATACAAATCTACCGACCATCAAACCGGACGACTGCACTGTGAGAGCGGCCAGCCCTGATGAACTGCGCATCAACGTTTATTTCGTCGGTATTTGCCAATCCGATGTTGATGGCGAACTGATCACCTTCGAGGTCAGCCTCAACCAAGTAGGACGAGTCGAACGCTTCGAAATGGGGCTCTGAAGAACTAGGACAAGTCTGTTTACCATCACTCTCTTCCAAAACCCGCCAGTCCGCATCCCACCCCAAAAGCGCAGCGCCCTGACGCACCCATTCAGTGGTTAACGAATTACACTGTCATTTGCGGTAGTGCTGAATAATCATCGCGCTCCGAGCCATTGGGGGCGCTGCACCATACTATCTCTTGCCGCACCGCCGGGGGCTCCACATGAAGAAAACCGCTATAGTCGTGGGGCTCCTCTTCCTGACGCTTTTGGGACTGGTTTTTCTGCTGCCCTTTGCGGTCAGTTCCACGGCGTTGCGGACCGCGCTTGCCGATCAGCTGTCTCGTGCCTCCGGCGCAACCATCGCGCTGAATGGACCGCTGCAGTTTTCCATCGTGCCGGAATTTGGCATTGTCGTAGAAGACTTCTCTTTTGCGGCAGAGGACGGCTCCCTCTCAATGACAGCGGCCCGCTCGGTCGCCTCGGTCGCGCCACTGTCGCTGCTCTCTGGCCAGATCAAGGTGACCGGCATCGAGATCAAAAATCCCCGGATTGTGCTGTCTGCAGGCGCAGGGGAGACGGTGGCAGTGCCACAAGAGCCTAGCACCGAAGATATTTTTCAGGTCCTCGCCGGCTATCTGGAGAAAATCTCCATCGATCATATTGGGGTGATTGACGGCGAGGTCGTGCAAGACCAAGCGGGGACACTCGCGTCTCTCGCCAGCGCCATTAACCTGAAGATGTCCTTCCCCAGCATCAGCGCGCCAGTTTCCGTTGCCGTTTCCGGTGTTATGGATGGCAATAAATTGGAGCTTGGCGCTGAAATCGGCTCGCTCCGAGATCTGTTGGCGCGACAGCCTGCAACATTCGCCATTTCAGTCAAAGCGTCCCAGCCGCTGCATCCTGCGCTCGCCGATGTCAAAGCCTCGGGCAATATTCAACTGGCCGACGATGGCAGCTACCGCGTCACGGGTGGTGAAATCGACAGTATCGGCCAAAAGATGCTGCTCGACGCCAGCTATGTTCCCGGTGAGCAGCCTGTCGTTATTGCGCGTGTCAAAGCCGGTGTTCTCTCTTACGCAGATTTCCAACCGGTAAACGCCGATCCGGCTCCAAACGCCGCGCCTTCCACCAATGCAGCGGCCAGCGCGCCCGACCTCTCCGCGCTGAAGGCGCTGGATGCCGATATCGAGTTGCATGCCGAAGCCATCCAAGTCGGTGACGCTGTCGCGCGGGACGTGGTCATCGCAGCGCAACTGCAAAATGGTCGTCTCGTCTCAACCGTCGATTCCACCAGCGTGGCAGGCGGTAGCCTTGTTGCCAGTGTCGCCCTCGACGCCAATGACAGTCCTTCGGTCGCCAGCGGCTCAGTCAATCTGACCTCAATCGATATTGAACAACTGACAAAGTTGCTGGGCCAGAAAACGCCTGTAACGGGTCGGCTCTCCTCCGAGCTGCAGTATGCCTTCAAGGGGCTGGATGGTGCGTCCATTCGCAACTCCCTCAATTTGCGCGGATCGGTGTCGATCGCTGGCGGCAGCGTCGCTGTTCCTCAGCTTGTCTCTATTGCCGGGCAAGGGGCGGGCGTGGTGGACGCGCTGGAAGCAAATGTTCAAATCGACGACATTCGCCAGCCTGTTAGTGCGTCCGGATCGGCGCGTTGGAACGGCGAAGCCGTTAGTTTTGCGGCCTCCGTCACCCCGACGCAATTCCTATGGGAGGAGCCGGGCGCAGTCGCCTTCGATCTTAAATCCCAGCCTCTCAATGCCAACTTCTCGGGGACAGTCACACCCTCCGGGCAGGTCAGTGGCAAAGCGGATATCGCAACGCCATCCATGACCCGCGCTCTCGCTTGGCTCGGGCAATCTGTCGGGAGCCCGCTCGGCCAGTTCGCCTTCTCTGGCGGCGTGTCGGCTGGCGGCAACCAGTTCGCCGTGACCGATGCAACAATCCGCCTTGATGACATTCGCGCGAATGGTTCGGTGTCTGTGGCAATGGCGAGCAAGCCCAGTGTCACGGCGTCTTTGTCCGTTGACACGCTTGATCTGCGCTCGCTGGTCGGCGGTGGAGGCTCTGCGCCGGCCGCTGCCGCTTCCGGTCCATCGCCCATAGATCTTTCTATGTTGCGCCTGTTCAATGCCGACATTCGGTTTGCAGCAAACCAGCTGGCCTATGGCGATGTGAAACTGGGCCCCACCACGGCCACGCTGTCGGTTGCTGAGGGCGTTGCCAAGCTCAATATTCCGCAGGCGGGTTTTTATAATGGCGTGGTCGCGGCCAGCGTCACCGCCAATGGCGCTGGAAGCGTTCCCGCGATTGACCTTACGGCTTCCATGGAAAATGTGCAGGCACTGCCGCTGCTGACCGACGCCGCAGGGTTCGACAAGATTGAAGGGCAGTTGCAGGCCAGCGTTCAGGTGAGTGGCGCTGGCGCTGATAGCCAAGCCTTCGCGCGCTCGCTCAATGGCCCGGTTAATGTCGTTGTGTCGAATGGCGCGATACGCGGGATCGACGTGGCGGGCCTTGTGCGCAATGTGCGCTCGCTCATCGACGCTGGTTATACGCAGGATGCCGAGGCCAAGACCGAATTCACCGAATTGTCGGTGAACGTCAATATTGCCAATGGTGTCGCCACGGCCGAGACAATCCGCGTTCTCGGGCCGTTTGTCCGCATGAGCGGCGCTGGCAGTGTTGATCTGGCTGCTCAGACCATCGACATGCGTCTTGACCCGCGCGTTGTCGGGTCTCTGGATGGGCAAGGTGGGGACTTTGACGTTTCTGGCCTCGGTATGCCGATCATCATCAATGGGCCATTGTCCGGCCCGCGCATTTATCCCGATCTCACGGCCGTTCTGTCCGATCCCAATCGTGCTCTACAGGCGCTGTCACAGCTTGGCGTAGACGTCGGTGGTCTCACCGGCGGTGCTTCGGGCGTGCTCGACGGCATCGGTAGCGCACTTGGCGGCGAAGCCGGCGGGCTCAACAATGAGGTGTTGACCAATGCCATCGGACAGATGATCGGCGGGCAGGGTCTCGCGACCGATCCGAACGCTCCGCCAAGCCAACAGAGTATTCTGAACTCGGTGCTGGGCAATGTTCTCGGGCAGCAGGCCCCGACCACCACCCCCGCTCCAACTGCGCCTCTGCCAGCTCCAATGGAGACGATAACTTCTCCGGCGCAGCAGCCGGTCAATATTGCCCTGCCCAGACCCGATCCTCGTGGGCCAGCGCCTGTAGTGCCGTCGACACCAGCGCCTGCAGCTCCTCCAACGCCGCAGGACATCATCACCGACTTCCTTGCTCCGCAAGCGGCGCCGCAGCCTGAACAGATAGGACGCGATGCTCTTGAAGGTCTGATCAATCAACTCGGTCTGTAACCAGGCCGAGCGACAACGTGCTTTGGCCAGACATGATCCGGCTTTGTCAAAGGCTCAAGAGCGCGAGGCGACGCTGCGGTGCTGAACCTGCGTCGTTAGTGACGCTCGACGCTCACGGACATTGTCGTCGTCTCCGAGGCCCTTCGATCAGGGCCCGCCAATACGGCTCGTACGGTTTGGGATTGGCTTAGACGACGCAGATGCGTCGGTCTGTTGTGCGGGCGGTGTCGAGATTGTCTGAAGCCGAGCGCACCAAATCATCGGTAGGCTTGTCAAACTCTGCAAACACGATGCCGCCAACATCCACGCCAAGCGGGGCGATGCCGTCGCTGGTTAAAAAGATGGTGTTGTCGACCGACTGCAGAATACGTTCGGCCACGCTTGCCGCGATCTCTTGCTGCGCCCCGCGCAGCAGCACGGCAAACTTGTAGCCCTCAACGTGGGAAACAAGGTCGTCACTGCGCACGCATTGCACGATGGCCTGCGCCAGCCAGATCAGGGTCTCGTCGTGCAGTTCGGCAATCTCTGGCGTCATCCGCGCTGATTTTGCGTTGAGATCGATGAACAAGAGCGCCCCGCCGGGATGGCTCTTTTCCTGCTCCACCACGCGCGTAAATGTAGAGAAAGTAATCGTGCCGAGCGATGGGTCTCGATCCGCATCAGAGATGTCTGCTGGCACAATTGGCGCAGAGGCGCGACGCTGTTCGGGTTCCACATCGCCTGCGGCAAATTTGCTCAACCAAGATCTGACCACTGGGTCACTCCACTTCTAGACTTTGCGGATGGTGCACCAAAAAACCCAACTTGGCATCAGTTTACACGGTAAAGTTTTAGAGATTTACTAGTGTCGATCAATAAAAACTTATGCATGGACACGAATGATTTATAACCGTTCGGATTGTCAAATGTTTAGGCGTTGTGTTGGAAGCTCTCGATGAAATTTTATGGAGAGTTCCGTTTTGCCTATAAGGTCAGTTTCCCAGTTTGCAGCCATGATGGTTGTAATGTGTTCCGTCGAGGGAGCCTCTGCACAGTCGCTTTCCGATAACGGGCAGGGGGCTGCGCAGCTTATAGAAACGGCGACGATTTCTCCGACTGCGGGCGCTTTCCCAGAAGCAGAAACGGTTCTTCCAAAGGCCAAACTTGACGTTTTTCAGTCTGTGGCGATCTCGGCGCAGCGCCTTCCGGTCGCCTCAAAATGGCATGACATTCGCGCTCAGGATCACAGCGGGTTCTTCTCTGACAACTGCGTCGAGTTTGGATTTGATAGGTGTGAGACACAGTTTGCGCAGTCCTTGCGTGATGTTGTCTCTCAGGCCGAAGGTCGCTCGACACTCGATCAGCTGACTATGGTCAATGCTGCCGTTAATGGCGCAATCACCTATCGGGACGATCGCACGGTTTGGGCTCAAACCGACTATTGGGCGACACCCAGCGAAACCGCTGAGCTTGCTTGGGGCGACTGCGAAGATTACGCGATCACAAAATACTGGATGCTTCAGGAACTCGGGTTCGATGAAAGCCAGCTGCAGGTTGTCGTGCTGCAAGACACGCGCCGCCGGCTGTTCCATGCCGTGCTTGTGGTCCACACGGACCAAGGCGCATACGTGCTCGACAACACGACCGACCGCCTAGAGCTCGATACTGCTTACTCGCGTTATTTGCCCCTGATGAGTTTTGCGGGCAGCAAAAGCTATATCCATGGCTTTGCGGGCGGCAGTGTCTCGGTTGCCGATATGCCAAAGGACCTCAGCGCGATCTCGCCGGGCTCCTCGTTCTAAGCGTCTGGCCTAGTTGATGATGAACCCGACCAGAATATTGGCGGGGGCAGGTGGTGGGATGATGATCCGCGCCTGCGTCCGCCGCTCATGATTGTCGACGTGGATCGAGAGGCCACACTCGATGGACGATCCGGCCGGGATTTCGGTTAGAAGCACATCGGCAGGGCGTTCAAGCCGCAACTGCGCCCGCTCGACCGCACCTGCCTTTGCCATGACCGAGCGCAGATAGCGCACAAACTCATCGTTCACGCGCACCAGCTGCTTGTTTTTGTCGAGCGCGAACGAGGGCGTCGGTACGGTCTGCAACAGCCGCACCACCGATAGGGCTGAAGCGAGGGGGGCAAGGCGGTCGTTTTCGACGAGGAGTTGATGGGTGACGATGCTGCGCAGCGCACTCGAGAGATTGGTTGCCTCTTCACTGCTCCGCGAAATCAAGTCGCGCACCATGTCGGTTGGCTTGACGCTAGCGCGATGGGCCATAGTGGCGATGGCATCCCAGAACACCGCCTCCAGCCGCAAGGCCACACGCCCCTTGTGCGTATTCACAGTCCGAAAGATCGGCGTGGCATAATCGGCATGAGCCAGATCGCTCGCGATGACGCCATTTGTGTCAGGAGCGCTATCGTTCAATCAGGGCCTCCTGTTGGACCTTGTTCAATGGCTTGAGCAAATATTGTAAAATCGAGTGCTTGCCGGTGATGATGTCGACCGTTGTCACCATGCCGGGTAAAATCGCCAGATCGATCCCTCTGTGGTGCAGCACGGTTTCATCAGCCCGCACTGTCACGAGGTAATAGGTTTCGCGGGTTTGCTCATCGACGAGGCTGTCCGCTGAGATCGTCTCCACCACGCCCTGCAATCCGCCGTAGACCGAGAAGTCATAGGCCGTGAATTGAATGCGGGCGGACTGGCCGGGAATAACGAAGGCCACGTCAGCTGGCTTGAGCCGCGCTTCGACGAGCAGGAAATCGGATTTGGGCACCACATCCATCAGGCGCGAGCCAGCGGTTACGACCGCTCCGATGGTTGTGACTTCAATGGCATTGATAACCCCATCAACCGGAGAGCGCACTTCGGTGCGGCTCACGCGGTCGACGGCGCCGCGCAATTGCTGTTGCGCGCTAGCCAATTCGGCCCGCCTAAGCGTCAGTTCAGCCAAAGCCTCCTGCTGCATTTGCTGATCGGCTTGGCCTACCTGCAATTGCGCTTCTTGGAGTGCCGCCCGCAGCCGCGCCATGCTTTCTTCGGCGGCACTGATTTGCCCGCTGAGATCAGCAGCCTCCGAGCGCAAGGCCAAGAGATCTGTTTGTGCCACGAGCGCGCGTTGCGCCATCGGCTCGATCAAGTCGAGACGCTCTTGGGTGATCGCGAAGGTAGTCTGCATCCGCGTCCGGTTGATCTGCACCTCATTGAGCTCGCGCTGCCGCTGCTCAACACGCTGTTGCAACACCTCCGCATTGCCAGCTTTGCTCGCGAGGCGCGAATGGAGCAGGGCCAATTCGGTGGCGCAAACGTCCGGCGCCTGCTCTTGCACAAAATCCGCGCAAACAAAGTCGGTCGCGGGTAGCCCTTCGCTTTCAACGCGTAGGCGTTCGCTCTGTGCCGTCAGGGCCAAAACGCGCGCCTCGACCTCACCCGCACTGGAAGACGTGTTGGTATCATCGAGCCGGATCAGCAATTGCCCCGCGCTCACCTGCTCGCCCGAGCGCACCAAAATATCGCTAATCACGCCGGGCTCGGCGCTTTGCACAATTTGGGTTTTACCGGATGGGATCACTTTGCCTTCCGCGCGGCTGATCTGGTCGACCTCTGCCCAGTTTGACCACGCTAGAAACGCCACGACCGTAATGATCACGAGGACGATAATAGTCGTCCATTCCCGTGGGGGGCGGCTGGAGGGGTGATGGTGTTTATCGATGGCTTCTGCGTTCGGGCGATGCTGGTTCATGAGGCGTCAGCCCGCATGCGCAACTGCTTGAGAACCTCTTCTTTGGGTCCGTCAGCAACCAGCTTGCCATTGTCGAGCACCATCATGCGGGTGACCAGCGAGAGCAGGCTATAGCGGTGGGTGGCAATCAGCACTGTCTGATCCGGCATGAGGCTGTTTTCCAAATGCTTGATCAGCTGCTTTTCAGTCGCCAAATCCATTGAACTCGATGGTTCGTCGAGGAACAGGATTTTAGGCTCAACTAGCATGGTGCGCGCCAGCGCAATCGTTTGGCGTTGCCCGCCCGAAAGCAGCACGCCGCGCTCGCCCACGGGCATGTCGTAGCCCTGCGGATGGCGCGAGACAAAGCCTTCAACGCCAGCGCGCCGAGCGGCTGCCATTATGCGCTCTTCGCTCGCGCCAGGGTCGCTCATAATGATGTTGTCGCGCACGCTGCCGTTGAAAATCTCCGGGTCCTGCACGACGAGCCCCACAGCGCGCCGCAAGTCTTCAGGGTGATATTGGTCGATATCGACCCCATCGAGCAGCACTTCGCCTTCAGTGGCGCGGTGGAAATTGACCAGCAGCCGCCCAATAGTAGTCTTGCCCGAGCCAATGCGGCCGATAATGCCGATCTTTTCACCCGGCCGGACACTGAACGATATGCCATCGAGCACGTAGCTCTTGGACCCCGGATAGGTGAACCGCACCTTGTTGAAGGAAATCCTGCCTTCCCGCACGACGCGCTGCGCTTGCGCAGGGCGGTTGGGACGCTCATCGGGCAGTTTCATGATCTGGTCGACAGATCGATAGGCCTCAATCGCTGCGCGGGTTTTGAGCAATGTCCCGGCGATCATTCCAATAGGCGCAATGAGGCGGTTAGACAGCATCATCGCCGCAATGATCGATCCGGTGGTGACATCGCCGGAGGTGAACATATAGCTGCCGCCAACAATGATCCCGACCAGCGAGAGCTGCGAAAGCGTTGCGGTCGTGTTGGTGGCCAAAGATTGATAGGAGCGCAGTTTATCCTGCGTATGGGAGGAGGCCAAAACCGCCGCTTCCCAACGGTGCAGCAATTGCCCTTCGGCGCGCGAGGCTTTGACCGATTGGACGCCTGTCAGCGCCTCAACCAGAACGGCATTACGGGCCGAGGACTCTGCCAATGCCGACTTCACCGCTTTGCTTGAGAGCACAGCGATAACGATGGTGATAATCAGCGCGATCAGGCCCGCCAAAAGGGGGAACAGCACCAACCAGCCGACGAATATCGCAATGATGTAGGCGAAGAGGCCGAGAAACAGCAGGTCAACAAACATGACCAGCGTGCTCGCCGCCACAAATTCGCGCAGCACCTCATACTGGCCGATTTTGCTGATGAAAGCGCCGGTGGAATTGGGACGCGATGACATGGGGGTATTGAGCACCCGATCAAACAATGCTGACGACAAGCGGAAGTCGATCGAGCGCCCCACGTATTCGATAACGCCCGAGCGGGCGAGTTTGAGCAGCAGGTCAAAAATCGAGACCATGCCGATGCCGATGGCCAAAACCCAGAGCGTTGTCTGGGCCGAATTGGGCAGCACGCGGTCATAGACGTTCATGGTAAAGAGCGGGAAGGCCAGCGCAAACACGTTGACGAAAGCCGCCGCCAAAAGCACGTAGACAATACTGCGTGTATGCCCGCGCACAGCGGACCAAAACCAGTGTTTGGTATTGGCAAAGCGCGTGCCTGTGCTCTCCTGCACCACGGAGTAGTCAGGGGAAATCTGCAGCAGATCCACACTCTGGCGTGCATCCAGCGCCTTGGCCGAAATCGTTTTCTCGTCACCAATGCTCGGATCGAAGACGCGATAATTGCGGGAATTGAGCCGCCTCAGAATGACCAGCGGAGGCTGTTCGGAGCGCAGCAGGACGACGGGAAAATCAAAAGGCTGTAAGCGCGCAATCGATTGATGCAGCGGGTTTGCTGAAACACCCACTCGGGCCAATGCTGGCTCGATCAACTGGGTGGTCATTCGCCCGTTCTGTAGGGGAAGCCCGGCGGTGAGGATAGCCGGGGAGTCTGACTTGCGCCACGCACGGGCCAGAAACCGCACACAATCCAAAACCGGATCTGCCGTACCAAAGCTTTGGGCATTTTCAGGTGGTGTGGCAGAACTCTGTTCTGCCACGTCCGGGATTCTCATGATTTCCTACCGCAATGACCCAAATCTACGTTAGTAATAACGCTCAATTTGATCGAAGGTTCGGCTCTCAGTAGTTGCCTACTTTTTGCAGGTTCAGCGGTTCCAAAGTGCGTGGTTCGAACTGTTCCCAAGACTTCAAGTCAAAGGCCGAGAATGTACCAGCACTGGCGGCGTCGTGCGTTTGAACACCAAGGAAGTCGATCAGTGTGCCGCTTGCTGCCAACACGCGGTATTCGGCAAACATGACGCTGTAGCGTGCTGTTTCCTGCAGAATTTGCACGTTGAAGCGGGTGTTCTGGGAGTCGAGCAGATCCAGCAGTGATCTCTCACCAATGGTGAACTGTTCGCGGTAGGAGTCGACGAGGCCCGATGAGGAGTTCAACTGCTCATTATAGACCCGCGACAGCTCCGCTTGGCTCTTCATGCGGAGCCAGCTTTCCCGTACCGCCTGTTCAACTTCACGAGCGGTCTGGTCAAACACCATCTTGGCTTCGTTTTCACGGCGCATTTCTTCCTGCACGTGATTGCGTGCAATGCCGCCGTCATAAATGTTCCAGCGCAGCGACACGCGAGCGCTCAAATCGTTCTGCCATTCATGGGCGCCCGAGACGTCGTAACCAGTTGCGGCACGGCCTTCGAGCTGGATTTTCGGCATAAAGTCAGAGGCTGCCTGCTCAACCAAGGCCGAAGCGGCGTTGATGTCTGCGCCTGCCGTCTTCACCCGAGGGTTGTTGACGATGGCATTGGCGACAGCAATTTCCAGCGAGCCCGGAATGCCAGACGACGCCCGGGGTGGTGCATTTACCGCGCCAGGCATCAGTCCAACGAGCGTTTTGTATTCGATCTGCGCGGCGGCAAGTTCCACACCGGCTTCCGTCACCCGAGCGCGCGCTGCTGCCAGACGTTCAATCGACTGCAGGCGGTCTGCCTCGGTGAGTTGACCATTTTCGATGGCGCTCGAGACGTCCGAGGCGATGCCCTCGTGGAAGGAGGAATTCTGGCGTGTCAGGTTGACGATCTGCTGCTGCAACAGCACCTGATAATAAACGCGTGCAACTTGCAGAGCGATAAACTCGCTGCGTTCCAGCACGCGATAAGCCGCGCTGTCGACGCGCGCTGCTTGCCGGGAAAGCTCTGCGTCACGAAAACCGCCGTCGTAAAGGTCCCAGCGTGCGGTGACGCCCACTTGCGATGGATAGAGTGCATCATCTTCGATGCCGGTCGCGCGGCGCGATGGCGTGTTCAAATATTGGATGCCGGTTGACGCTTCAAGATCAACGCGTGGTGCCCAAAGACCTTGTGCTTGACGCAGTTCAAAGCCGATTGCGTCATGGTTTTGGATCGCCGCGCCGATTTGCGGATTGCTGTCGAGTGCCGTCTGCACAGCTTCACGCAAGCCCATGGCCTGCGCCGATAGCGGCATGACAAAAGCGATCCCGGCCAGCAGAGCGGACTTGAGGAGGGAGTTCATGATCTTGATGCTCACTTTATGTCTGCCCTCTACCGAAACGACAGATAGCGTTGGTGGAAGCAGTCGCACTTTTGGACGGACTCAACGTCCACAGTGCCGCCGTTCAGATACCCAACTGCGCCAGCACAGGCCCAACGTGCTTCCATCGCCCAGATGAATGCTGGGTCGCTGTCGCGTAGAACGGATTGGCTATTCATGCCGTCAATGGCGCTGGCCAAATTCTGGGACACGGTTTGACGTATCTCGCTGACTTGGCGTTGTGGCAGCACCGACTGGCGGTGGTTGGAGCAGTAGCTCCCTGATGGGGATTGATAGCTAGGTAGATCTGCCGCACTTACGGAGCCTACCAGTGTCGAAAACAAAACAAGCGCGGAAAGTCGTCTCTTCCAGGGGCTATTCATGGACGATTCCTTAAGCATAACAACGTTCGATTTATATCAACATTTTCCACGACTTCTGGGAAGGTAGATGAGTGGGTTTCGTCGATCACTTCTATTGCTTGTGTCTTGTTTTAAATCGAGTTTTACGCTGGTTTCTTATTATGTTTATGGTGCGGCGCGGCTGTCTTCTTTTTCGGATTTTGTGAAATTATAGTGTTCGTGTTCAACATTATTTGAACACGGAAACGCCCTCGTCTTCAGACGTCAGCGTGCTGTCCGAAACGGTCGGAACAGCTTCCGACCCCCGGCTTTTTCCCTAGGTGAAAATTTTTCCGTAATTTTGCCGGGTTTATATTTGGGTATACCTTCGCCTCTGAGCCTAGCTCCCGCGGCTACGTATTTTCCGAATCACACGTCTGTGATTCGAGATCCACCCTTGTCTTTTTGTGGTTGGATTTTGGACTTAGTCTGCCATCTCGTGGCCTTTCCGGGGGGCTCGACCCGAAAGCGCTTGGCCAGTCTCAGTCCTGCGCCAAAGCCAGACCAGCCGCCAACCACCATCCCAGTCAGGGCCCAAGGGCGTCTGATAAGCGCGTGAAGCGCATAGTACACACCCGGGCAATAGCGCTGTCCGATGGCAATAAAATAAGAGAAGTACTTGACCCTTTGCCAAAGAGTGGCGAAGGCGAGGTCCGTGGCGACAGTATTTGCTGTGTGGATGAAGCAATTGTCGGCGCTATAGTTCTCGCGCGCACCATCGGCGCGATCGGCCGCAAAGTGGTCGACGTCGACTTCTGGGCTCAGCACGATATGCCATCCCGCGTGAATGAGATTGGTGCAGAGCCAGCTTTCATTGCGATACTGTGCGCCTTGGCCGAGCAGTCGCGTGTCAAAATGAAGGCTGCCGAGGGCCGCTCTCCGCACTAGGAAATTGCAGCCCTTGATGCTGTCGACCACGCGCGCGGCGCCATAGGCGAGGTGGTGATCGCCGCGCAGAACGCCAAACCAGTTTCGCACGCCGGGGTGCTTGGCCACGCCCTCGATCACATGCCCGCGCTCATGTAGTCGATCGCGCGCACCGGCTGCCGCGACGCGCGGGTCTCTCATGATCCTCAGTAGCCTCCGAAGCCAGTCGGGGCTTATCAGAACGTCGTCATCCAAAAACGCGATGTAGTCACCATCCGCGACCGCGAGTCCCGCGTTGAGTGCTGCGACTTGGCCTGGAACGTCGACGGTGATGATCTTTAACTCCGGCGCTAAGCTCAACTGCGCCGTCAGCCACAACAAGCTTTCCGGGTCTTCTGTGGGGCGCACCACGACAATGATTTGCGCAAAGGGGTGATCGGAAATCCGCAGCCCCGTCAGGCAGCGGCGTAGGGTGTCGAGACGTCGAAAGGTGGGTACGACTGCGCTAACGCGCGTTGCGCTCATGACCAGACACCGTCGCCCCGCGTGGGCCAAGATACATCCGGGATGAAGTCTTGCGACAACCGATGTTTGGACAATTTATCCCCCAGCAAAAACGACTGACGATAATCGTGGTCCTTGGCGTGGCGCGTGTAGGCATGAATAGCTTTTCAGTTCATCAATAAAGCGCGCCGCTTCTGCTCATTCTGTAGAGGGGATTTATAAACTTGCTAGAGAATTCTTTGTCTATCAGCGCTGCGCCACGATCTGCGGCTGCGCTTCGACATGGTCTGCCGTCATCGGCATCCTGTATTGGGCTCTATGATCCTTCTGATCGTTCGAGCCTTTTTCAGGATGCCGCCATGACCATAGCGGTCTTGGCTGATGGCGACCCGGTCGGCGCGATGCGTGATCTCAGTGGCCGCGGCCATCACCTGCTTCAGACGAGCAGCGCTTCGCGTCCCGTGTATAAAACGAACTCAGGTCTGCACTGGCTTGAGGGCGACGGGATTGACGACTTTCTGGTCAGCACCATTGCTCTCGACAGCTATCCCTTCCAGATCATGGCGGGATTTTCGATGCTGGCTGCAGCCGACGAGGGCGGTATTGTTGCTTTGCGCAAAGATAACAGTGCTTACAAAACTCTGATGCAATCCAGTGCTGGCAGCTACCAGCTTCGGGCGACGGATCGGGCCAGTCTTACGCTCGATGCACGCTCGAACGTCAGCGACGCACAACAGATCGCCACAGCCAGTTTTGATGCTGGTGCCATGTCCTTAGCGGTCAATGGCGTGGTTAAAAACACCACGACGAACACAAATACTTCCGGTGACATGGTCGACCTAAGGCTCTTCTCTTTCCGCGATAATGACCGCTGGCAGGGCAGAATTTACGCTGTCGCCCTTGCCACAGGCAGCGTCGGGCCGGAGGTGCAGGTGTGGTTAGCCGCGCGCAGCGGTGTCACCCTTTAATGCTGCTCTCATGCGCGCCTGCAGCGAGAGCTGGCACTCCGGTCCGTCCCGTCTGGCTGTGCCGCCACGGACCGGAGTGCCAGCCAGACGGGCGGCAATGTGAGCTCAAGCGCAAAATGCTGTTCGGCGTAACGCCGCGCCGCAACCGCCATTCTCAGGCTCTGCTCGGTCTCGCGCAGGGCCGCTTCTATTGCCGTAGCTAGGGCCGTGGCACTATTGGGCGCGATCAATCGCCCGCTGACGCCGTTCTGCACAATTTCTGGCACGCCCCCACCGTTGCTGGCGATCACGGGCGTTCCGGCCAGCATGGCCTCGACGATGACTCGCCCAAAGGGTTCGGGCAAAGTTGATGCGTGGATGACAACGTCCACCCCGCCCATGATCTCGGCAATGTCGTCCCGGTGCCCGATACAGAAAACATCGCCGGCTTGGGTGTAGCGAGTGGCACTCTCGTGAAAATCCTGCCTGAAGTTTTCGCTCTCAAAAAGTGCCTCGCCAACGACCAGCAATTGCCAGTCGGTGCCCATCGAGAGGCCCAAAAGTGCCAGCGCTTGGCCCTTCCAAGGCCCAATGCGGCCAATCATGCCGATGATCGGGCGCATGGGGTCTAAACCATGTTCGGCGACCAGTTGCGCGCGCAGGTCTGCCCGCATTTCAGGTCTGAATTTTTCGAGAGTAAAGCCGTTATAAGCTATAAGTGGTAAGCACTTACCGCCATTGCTCTGGTAGGCGCGGGCGGTTGCGTCGGAGTTAGCAATTACCAGATCAGCCCCCCAATTGCCGCACCATCGGGCGACCAAACGCGCCAGCGGCGAGAAATGCTCGGGGACCAATAGGGAACGTAAATGCCAGACCATTTTTCGCCGATGGAAAGGCTTAGTTAGAACCGCAATCACCGCCGCCTTCATGCTGTTGGCATAGATCAAATCATATCCGCGGCTGAGGCGAACTAAACCAATCGCGACCACAATAAGTGAATATAATCGGATGGTTAGAGCAATCCATCTCCGACGTTTTGGTCGCTGAAAACCGCCGCCGAGCACATGAGTATCCACGCCCGCAGCAATAAGATCGTCATAGAGCGGTCCAGCCTGCATCAGTGCGACCCGGCAATGTCCGGGATAGTGCACCACCAGATCATAGAGCGAACGCTCCGCCCCGCCGTAAAGCCCTGCCTGATTGAAGAATAATACGCGGGGCATCGCCATTGTCATAGCGCGCGCCCGTAGGCGTCTCGGATCCGACGCGCGATTATGGGCCAGTCAAAACCGGCAGCGTAGGCCTGGCATTCGGAGGTGCTTGGCAAATTCTGACCGAGCATCGCTGCGGTGATGGCATCCGCCAATGCGTTGGAATGCGCTGCTGGAACAATGAGTTGCGGGGCGAATGGCAGCATCAGTTCAGCAAGCCCGCCAACATCTGTGACCACAACTGGCGTGCCCGCGGCGAGCGACTCCAGAACCACAAGCCCAAATCCTTCGAGCGCGATAGATGGCACAAGGGTGATATCTGCGGCTCGATACACCAACGGGAGCAACTCGTCCGGCAGGTGCCCAGTTAATTGCACATGGTTTTCAAGATCTTGAGCTTTGATTATCGAACTTAGGCTGGAGCCCAGGGGGCCACTCCCGACCAGCTTGATCTCAACGTCAGGCGCTCTGGATCTGAGAATTTCGGCAGCAGCAAGCACGGTGGTATGGCCCATGCGCGGCACCAATCGCCGCACACAGGCTGCGATAAACCGGCTCTCGCTCCAGCCTAAAATCTCGCGGGCTTCACGTCGGCTTGTGCTCGAATTGAAGCGCGAGATGTCGACGCCTCCGGGGACGATGTCGATCCTAGAGCGTGGAAACGTGTAGGTTTTTTCCAAGACGTCTGCGAATGCACTGGACAGAACTATCGCTCGGTCTGTTCGTTTGTAGACCTGTTTTTCGATATGGAATTTGACCGCCGCTTGAACCCGGTTCTGTCCAGATGCGATGCCTTCCTGCGCCCAAGGGCCATGAAAATGAGTGACCAAGGGCGTGTCAATTTCGCCGAGCACAGGAAACGTTGAAAGCGCGAAGTGGCTGGTAACTACATTCGGCTCTACTGTGGCTTTTAACGCCATGAAACTGCGCCTTGCGCCGATGGCTTTTGCCGCCAGACTAGCCTTGGGCTTAGCGAAAGCCACAACGGCACCCTCGGTCTCGTTGTCAACATTGTCTGTCCCGAGTACCATGCCGGCAAAGCTGAATACCCCATCGGACGCTCGCCATAATTCATTGTAATAACGCGGCAATCCGCCCGCGCGGTCAGAAAGCCATTCCAGTCCGATTTGTATGGTTTTCATTCGGTCAGGCTCTCCCCCGAACGAGCCGGCAAGGCCAATGCTAGAAGCGTAAAATACAGCACGCCAGCCAAGCCAACTAGGATGTTGAAGAAAACCATCTGTAGAACCAATGCACAAAGCGCTGCAGTGAACGGCAGCGATTGTGGTGCGCCCAATGCGTTACGCAGTGCTGCCCAAAGCCAGCACCCCAGCAGCACCCATATGGCCAATCCCGCCCAGCCTAGGGTGTAGGTCACGTCCAGAAAACCGCTGTCGAAAATCGGAAATATATTCTCGTCCTGTTGCCCGACGTTGGTCGAAATACCAGTAGAGCCAAGGCCATAGCCTAAGGGATTGGCCAGAACCGTCGGAACAATATCGCCGATAATGGCGAGGCGTGCCCAAAGACTGTCGTCGTCCGTAAGGCCAAAGATCGTCGCTATTCGGCTGAGCAACACATTGGGAACATCCAAGGTGCTCACGCCCAGGATAAGTAGGCATGCGCAGATCAGCCCGCCAACAAGCAGATCGAACTTGATCCTTATGGGGCTCAGTGCGAGTAAAATAGCGAAACCTAGTGCAGCGCCACCCCAGGCCGAACGCACTAAGGTTAGCCAGAGACAGATCGCAGTTGGCACCGCGAGCACCACAAACGCTTGCGGTTTTTTGAACGTGGTAAGCAGCAGCGCCACCATCAGAAAGACGGCAAGTATCCCCGGGGCATTTAGGGTGGCGTATATTCGCACTAAAAACGGAAAAGGTTGGCCGATGGATTGAATAGCCGCTTCGCGCATCCACTCGGCGTCCCACGGCAAAACATAAACGAACTGGATGACGCCATAGGCCGAGACAACCAGTCCATGAAGGATCAAAAGTCTGACGGTCCGCTGCCGTATGTAGCTCAGGTGGTCCCTCGCTGCGAGCAAATGAAGACCAAAGCCCATTGGGGCGAGATAGGCGAGACAGTCAAATAGGGCGGCAGCGCCATAGCCTCGCAAAACGCCATTGAGGCAGCCAAAGCAGATGAGGCTCGAATAGGTCAACATCGCACCAGCCTCGTGAGAGGAGACCATGCGCATGGCTTTGGCGCCGCTGAGTAGAGCGATTGCGGTAACGACATAGGGCGCGAGAATGATAAGACTGGCGTCCGTTCGGCCCAGTTGCCAATCAACGATCCGTCGCATCATGGGTGCGTATAGCCACAAGGCGAGAACAAGCCCAATGAAGCTGTTGTACGGGGACGTCATATAGGCCCATGCACCGAGCGCTACGACAACGGGTAAGAAGCCAAGTTGCACGACGTCCGCTCTACCGCTGTAAAGCAGCCCAGCCATGATGACCATCAACACCGCCACAACCCAAGAAAAGGGCAGGGCGAGCGGGCTCATGCCGGCGTTCTTGTTCGCAGCGATGCGGTCTGAGTGAGCTCGAGAACGTGTCCAACAAGCTGGGTATGGAACCGTCGCGATGAGAACTGCTCTGCCTGTGCCCGACAGTTCGCGCCACTTATACTGCCTTCGGCCTCTTCAAACTGGGCGATTGCGCGACGTAAGCTCGACGCGGTTTGCTGGTCAAAATGGACGCCGCTTGGTTGTGAGCGGTTCAGCCCCCTAATGGTCTCGGACGTACCGCCGCTATCGAAAGCAATGACCGGTGCGCCGCAGGCCTGCGCTTCGACAGGCGCAATGCCAAAATCCTCCTGCGCGGCGAAAATGAAGGCACGGCAACGCTGCAAGTAATCAATAACCACCTCGGTTGGCTGATAGCCAAGGATCGTCACATTGGCTGGCGCCATACGCTGGATTTTGGCCAGATCTGGTCCGTCGCCAATCACCACGAGCTGACGCTCTGGGGTGCCGGCAAAGGCTTCAATCATCAGTGGGATTTGTTTGTAGGGCACAAGGCGCGAGACCGTGAGGTAGAATGCTTCGCGTGGCTTCGCACCGGGCTGGAATTTGTCGATATCGACAGGAGGGTAGATTACCTCGGCTTCGCGTCGATAGAACTTCCAAATCCGTTCGCGGGTGAAGCGGGAATTTGCGATGCAGTGGTCGATACTGCTCACCGTTCGCATGTCCCAAACGCGATAGCGATGCATCATTTCATGGGCAATCAAGCGTCGGAGCGGGGCCAGTGGTCCTTTGATTGTCGCTAGATAGTCATGCGTCAGATCCCACGCATAACGCGTCGTCGAATGCATGTAGGCGATGTGATGTTGATTTGAGTGGGTGATAACGCCTTTTGCCAAGGCGGTGCTGGACGACAGAACGAGCTCATATTTGGAGATATCGAAGCGCTCGACAGCCCGCGTCGCCGCAAGCAAAAGATTGCGGTAGTAGTGCTGGACCTTGGGCAATTTGTTGAGGCCACTCGCGGTCACGCGCGTGTCCCCCAACAGTTCGGAGCGGTCTGTCGCGTTCAGGAAGTCGAAGACTGTGAACACATCTGCCTGTGGGCAGCAGGCGATCATTTCGGCCAGAACGCGCTCGGCGCCGCCGATAACCGGCATCCAGTCATGAACGAGCGCTGTTCGATACGGCAGTGTTGGACAGGAATACGACAATAAGCATACTCCCAGAGCCCGCGTAGGGCGTAAGTGAGGAATATTTTTCGATGATCGAGAGAGATTTATCTTGCGATGTTGATGAGTATTTTCTGTTAATTTTGCAGATCTAGTAAATAGTATAAAATATCGATTGCCTGATTCTGCGTGATTTTCGTATTTATATTCCTACCGTTTTTGCTTTTGTTGTTTATGGATTCGGTTTTATTTTTTTTACATCGAGGTGGGTTTTGGAGCCCGTTCTCTAGTCTCCACGTGGAATAACTTACGAATATTTCACAGAGGAATTTCCCTAGTTTGCATGAGCCCGCGGCCTGGGCTTGCTCGTGTCGGAAGCTTGGCGTGAGTGGTGCGAAGGGTAGGCGCTGGCGCGTTAAGGCACTATATGACACTCGACACTTAGGGCGCGTCAGCGTAGCGGCGCGACGGTGTCGAGGAGTATACAATGCGTGTGGTGCTGACACAGCCAAGTGTGCGGGGAACTGCCCAAGACAATTTCGCTTATGTCATGCGACTGCTCGATACGCATCGCCCTCGACTAGAGGGCCCTGATGTAATTGTCCTGCCCGAGCTCATTGGTTTCGGCTTGACCACCGAGCAATACCGTAATGCACTGGTGGAATTGGCTTCGCGCTATCATGCGCACATCATCGGTGGCAGTCATTTTCGCGATGAGAAAGATCACCTTGTTAATCAAGGGTTTGTGGTTGCGCCGGACGGTGAGATCCTTGCTTCATACGAAAAGGCCAATCCCTATTTCGGCGAGCGGGATCATGGAGCCGGTCGTGGAAATGGTGGTGCTAACGTCGTCATCAACGGTGTCGCTTGCTTTGTCACCATATGCGCTGACTTTTTCCATGCAGACACCTTTATGCGCTTCCAAGAGCGCGCCGATATTGTGTTTGTTACGGCCAGTTCGGTGAGCCGCAAACCAACACCCGATATGGCGAGAGCGCGGTGGAAGCATGCCATGATTGCTCGGGCCTTCGAGCAAACCGCTCATGTCGCTGTCAGCGATTGGGCTTATCCCGTTGGCGGACAAAACGAACTGCCAGCGAGTGGCGTTGCCGGCATTGCTTATCCGGACGCAGAACATCCGGACAATCTGATTTCAACTCTGGGCGAGTCTGAGATCGCAGTTTACGATATTGATATCAGCCGTGGTCGGATGCTCTTTGCCGATCAGGAGGCGCGCGGCTTCGCTATCGCCGGAACAAGGGGACACGCATGAGCTTGGTCGGTAAGCGCATTCTGCTGATCGTTACAGGCGGTATCGCCAGCTATAAAAGTCCCGATCTCGTCCGCCGCCTGCGTGAGGCTGGAGCGGTGGTTCGCTGTGCCATGACAGAGGCCTCAAAGAACTTCATTCAGCCAACTGTCCTGGCGGCGGTGAGTGGGACGCCGGTTGTCTCCGAACTCTTTGACCCGGTTGAAGGTATGGATGTTGGCCATGTGCGCCTAGCGCGCGAGGCCGACCTCATCATCATTGCCCCCGCGACGGCCGACATTTTGGGCAAGCTCGCTCATGGCATTGCAAACGATCTGGCGTCGACCATTCTGCTTGCGGCCGACGGACCAGTGCTCATTGCACCCGCGATGAATCCCAAGATGTGGAACCATGCTGCGGTTATGCGCAATGTTGCGACACTCAAGGCGGACGGCTACCAGTTTGTTGGTCCCGAAAGTGGGGAAATGGCGGAGAGCCATGAGGCGGGCGTTGGTCGTATGTCTGAGCCGCTCGCAATTCTTGCTGCGGCCCAATCCATTTTCGCAGCGTCAAGCGCGGCTCTCGCGGGGCGTCATTTTGTGGTGACGTCTGGCCCAACAGAAGAGCCTCTTGATCCCGTGCGCTATATTTCCAATCGCTCTTCGGGCAAGCAAGGCCACGCCATCGCCGCCGCTCTTTTGGCGGAAGGCGCTCGCGTCACCCTTGTGTCTGGTCGTGTCACTGTGCCAGCCCCCGCAGGCGCTGAGGTGAAGAAGGTGTCGACAGCTGCGGAAATGCTCGATGCTGTCGAGGCAGCACTCCCAGCAGATGGTGCCATTTTCGCCGCTGCTGTTGCAGACTGGCGTGCCGCCAGCGTCGCCGATGAGAAAATGAAAAAGCAGGATGGGCAGGAGGAGTTGGTTATCCGCCTCGTGCGCAACCCAGATATTCTGGCTACGATTGGTCACCATGCGTCGCGGCCTGCGCTGGTGATTGGCTTTGCAGCCGAAACCCAAGATCTGATCGCTAATGCCCAGCGCAAACTGTCGAGCAAAGGTGCAGACTGGATCTTTGCGAATGACGTCTCCAGGGCCCAAGGCGTGTTTGGCGGCGATAGTAATCACGTTCACCGCGTTTCACATGACGGTGTCGAAGACTGGGGTGCGGCCGGTAAGGACCAAACCGCTCAGATGATCGTTGAGAAAATCGCAGAGCACTTCGGCCGCGCAGACCCCTAAGGCTCTGACGCGGCTCGGTGCTGGGCCCCGTGTTCCTAGGGGCGGATCGCAACGTCTTCCATAGACCGTCGCAGGCGGGGCGCAGCCAGGGCGCTGAGCACTTGGTTATGCGTCTCGAAATTATGTTCGATGATAGCGCTGCGGACGCTCTTCAAGTCGCGTTTGCGTAGTGCGCTAACGATAGCAAGGTGATCTTCGTTCAGGTCCCGGCTCAGCTCTGGCAGTCGTGCGCCGCGGTGGAAATAGCGTTCCATTTCGTCGAAATGGTGCTCTGCAATCGTAAAAATACGCTTGTTCTGATGGGCCTTAGCGAGGGCCAGATGGAAGGCGCGATTGGTATTGATGATATCACTGGCCGTTTGCACCTGCGCCGGATCGCGGCTGGCGTGGGCGAGGGCCTCAAGCGCGTCTAGCTCTTCTTCAGATATGCGTTCGATAATGTCTTCGACAATCGCGCTTTCTAGGATGCCACGGATTTCGAACAGTTCCGTCAAATCGTCGATCGTTAGTGGCGTGATTTGATATCCGCGTCGCGGCAGAGGCTTTACGAAACCTTCGAGTGCAAGACGCCCCAGAGCTTCTCGCACTGGGGTCTTGCTCATTCCCAGACTGTCGGCAATTTCGCCCTCAGATACTTCTGAGCCCGGCTGTAGGGTACAGTTTCGTATATCTAGGCTGATGCGTTGATAGGCCTGTTGGGTGAGTGAATCACTTGAGGCTTTTCCGGTTTTATTCTTCTGCACTCGATTCCCCCCGAAATCTCAGCATGCGCAGGCGATGATGATTGCTATAGCGTTGTATAGACGCTCGAATCTTATCGTCACGCGGTGCTATCGCGCTGTAGGAATTACTTGACGATGCGCTTAGTCGCCCGTCAGTATTCTACAAAATATTCTATTTGATCCCGTGTATTTGTCAAAATACAGCAGTCGCGTCAGCTTCGATAAGGGTGTACGTAAAATTTGCGGTGAGTTTTTTGATTGGCTGTAGGGAGTTGGGGGGTCTTGTCCTGTTCTACTCTACTTACTCTTGTCAGCCTCGATCTGCGCGTCGGTCACTTCGCGTCCGGTGTGACGCGGCACAATAAGCTGATCAAGGTCGAACCCTTGGCGCTGAGCTTCAAGGAGATAGTCCGCTTTCACGTCGTCTTCGATGTGTGGAGAGCGGGATAGGAGCCAAAGGTTCTTATTGTCCGGCGTCCCGACTAGTGCGTGCTGGTAATCGCTGTCGAGCTTGATAATCCAATAGTCGCCACTGGTAAAAGGCAGCCAGCGGATGAACTCTGGCAGGAAGGTGACTTTCAACTGACTGTTGGCGTCGTTTTGAACGCTGGCTTCACCAATCGATTGGCTGGCTTTTCCGTCCTCATCAAAGCAGCGGTTGTCCACGCGCACTGTACCGCTGTCGTTAAGAGAATAGTTGGCGGTAATATCGGTCGCTTTGGGATCTTCCCACTTCAGGGGCAGACGGGCCACCTCATACCAGCGGCCCAAATAACGATTGAGGTCGACATGAGGAACAGTGGTCACTGTGGTCATCAACTATCTCCGTTCTTTGATAATGAACGAGTTGATCTGTTCTCCGTTCCCTCCCGTATTGTCTTGTGGCGATGCGTCGCAGGCGGTGCAGCAATGCAATTGGATTGATTGTTCGTCGCGTAAAGATCGTTTAGTAGGGACTGAACGATAGGGGTGTCCCGTGTCTGCAATCGACGCATTCATCGAAGAAATGGGCCTGATGGCTCAGGAGCATGGTGATGCACGCATCTCTGGGCGTGTGCTCGGCTTGCTTGTAGCCGAGGGGCAGGAGATGAGCCTTGCGCAGATAAGCGAACGTCTGGGCGTGAGCCGGGCAAGTGTCAGCACCAATGCTCGGCAATTGACTCAACGAGGGATGATACGGCGCATGGCGCACTCGGGTGATCGTCAAGACTACTATCTTGTCGACGGGACGTTTCAGCAACACATGTTGGAACGCATGGCGACGCAAGCTCGAGGCAATGCGAGTAGGATAATGGCCTGCGCCAAAGGAATTGAGGGGGAGGACGCAGCGGCCGCCACACGCGTTCTCGAACTCCATAAACTATACGAAAAATCTGCAGATATTCTTGCCTACTGGGCTGGCGACTTGCAAAACGACGCCACGCCGCGAAAGGAACCGACATGACGGACGCACATAAGAAGCCCGAATGGGCGCAAAGCAAGTTCGATAAAATGAACGAAGAGCGCATCGCTCAAGGGCTTAAGCCGAAGAAGAAGGTTCTTCGTTGGGTCGTTCTCGGCGTTATCGTTGTCGGGGGCGCGGCGTTCATGCTTACTCGCCCACAGCCAGAGGCGCCTGCGGTGGTTGAGGACACAACCGCTGTTGCCAAGCAGCTGATCCCGACCGAGATTGTCGAGATCGCGCCGACAACGCTCAAGCAGTCGGTAAAAGTCACCGGCTCGCTGGTGCCGGGTCATCAGGCCAGTATATCTGCGCAGGCGTCCGGTCGTGTTCTCTCGGTCACCGTCAGCCCAGGCGACACGGTGAGCGAAGGTGACGTGCTCGCCGAGATCGATCGCGCTACCCTCGAAATTCAGCTTAATCAGCAGCGTGCGACGGCGGAAGCCACCCGCATTCAGCTCTCCAACAGCCGTCAGCAGCTCGAGCGCACGGAAGAATTGGCGCGTCAGGGGCTCACCAGCCCTTCGGCTCTTGAGCAGGCCCGTTCGGCCACTGCTGCTCTGGAATCCAATTTGGCAGCGCTTGAAAATGGTGTCGCAGCGGCTGAGATCGCACTCGACAATGCCACCGTGCGCTCGCCGCTTTCTGGCGTCGTGTCCGCTCGTAGCGTTGAGCCCGGTCAAATCATCGGTGCAGGCACACCATTGTTCACAGTCGTGAACCTTGACTCCATGGAGTTCCAAGCGTCCGCTTCGGTAAACTCCAGCGCCCTCGTCACCGCTGGCCAGCCAGTTGCCGTTTCGGTCAACGGCGTGAACGGCCAAGCCTTTGAAGGCAAGGTTGTGCGCGTTAATCCAGTTGCGACCGCAGGCACACGAACCGTGCCAATGTACATCGAGATTAACAATGTCGACGGCATCCTGCGTGGTGGCATGTTCGCTGTGGGCGAAGTTACCGTCGCTGAAAAGCCAGATGCGATAGCTCTGCCTGCAGCAGCAGTGCGTGAGGACGCCGACGGCAAGTTTGTTCTCGCTCTCAATAATGGCACACTTGAGCGCAAGGCTATCAAAGTCGGCGCAGCGTGGGACCGTGGTCGCATTGTTGAGGTCACAGGCCTCACCGTTGGCGAAAGCGTTATCGCAGCAGCGTTGTCGGAAGTTTCGGCTGGCGATACCTACGAACTCGTGGGGAAATAACTAATGTTTTTAACGCGCATAAGCGTAAACAACCCAGTTTTCACGACCATGATCATGGTCGCGATCCTGGTGTTTGGTATCTTTTCGTATTCACGTCTGCCGGTTGAGCAGCTCCCCGACATCGACTTGCCAGTCGTTGCGGTGGTGGTCTCCTATCCGGGGGCTTCGCCGGAAGCGGTTGAGCAGGATTTGATCGAGCCGATCGAAGACGCGGTCAATACCATTGCTGGTCTTGATACGGTGCAGTCGATCGCGCAGCCTGGTCGCGCCATGGTCATCATGATGTTTGACCTGGAAGCGAACTCGCAGCAGAAGGCGCAGGACGTTCGCGACAAGATCGATCCGATCAAGGCGAATTTTCCAGCGGCCGCGATGGACCCGCAGGTGTTGCGTTTTGACCCGTCGGCATTGCCGGTGCTTTCCCTTGCGGTCAGCTCGGATACGCTGTCGGCTCGTGACCTAACGGCTCTGACCGAAGAGATCATCGTCAAGCGCCTGTCCAACATTAATGGTGTTGGTTCGGCGACTGTTGTCGGTGGCACGCCACGTCAGCTGAACATCCAGCTCGATCCGAACCTGCTCAGCGCCTACAATATTAGCCCTGCGGCTGTTATCAACGCGCTCAAGGCCGCCAATAAGGATCTGGCTGCTGGCTCGATCACTGAAAACAGCATTGTGCGCTCGATCCAGGTCCTCGGTCGCATTGAAGACCAGCAGGACTATTACGACATCACCGTGGGCAACCAAGGTGGCCAGCCGGTCACGCTGCGCGACGTTGCAATCATTGAAGATGGCACTGGCGAGACAGACTCTCTGGCGATCTTGAATGGTGAACCCGCTCTCGCCATCAATATTCTGAAGACGCAGGGTGCCAATACCGTTGGCGTTGCCACCGATATTCGCAAGACCATTGATCGTCTTCTGGCGACAGAACTGCCAAACGGCGAAGTGAATATCGAGGTTGTGGTCGACAACGCTAAGCCCGTTGAAGACAGCTTCCATGCCGTTCAGAACATGCTGATCGAAGGCGCGGTTCTCGCCGTCGTCATCGTCTTCCTGTTCCTGAACTCCTGGCGTTCGACCATTATTACCGGTCTGACTCTACCGATTTCGATCATCGGTACCATGGTGGCGCTGAGTTTCCTCGGCTTCTCGCTCAACACCATGACCCTGCTCGCGCTATCGCTTGCTGTTGGTATTCTTATCGACGACGCGATCGTGGTTCGTGAAAACATCACGCGCCACCTGCACATGGGCAAGAGCCACCGTCAGGCGGCTTTTGATGGTACAAATGAAATCGGCCTGGCTGTTCTGGCTACCACGCTCTCCATCGTTGCAGTGTTCCTGCCGGTGGCGTTCATGGACGGCATCATGGGCAAGTTCTTCTTGCAGTTTGGTGTCACTGTTTCTGTTGCCGTTCTCATCTCGCTGTTCGTAGCGTTTACGCTCGATCCGATGATGTCGAGCGTGTGGTATGATCCAGCCTCGAACCCCAATGCAAAGCGTGGCCCTGTTGGTCGTGCCATTCAGGGTTTTGATCGCTGGTTCGAAGGCATCACCGAAGGCTATCGTCACCTCATTCGTTGGGGTCTCAAGAGCCGCAAGACAGTGCTGCTGATCGCATTGCTGTCGCTGGTTGGTGCTGTTGCCCTGTTCCCACGGGTCGGCGTCGAATTCGTTCCGGCGACTGACAACGGCATTTTCACCGTTAAGGTGGAAACTCCTTCGGGTTCTTCGAAGGAGTATACCGAAAGCAAGCTCCGTCAGGCTGAGCTGATCGTTCGCGCCCACCCAGAAGTGGAGCGTACATATTCCACTATCGCTGGTGGTATGTCTGCGGACGGCGCCAATGTTGGCACGATGACCGTCACTCTGGTCGGTGCAGCGGAGCGTGATATTAGCGTCGCTGACTTCATGCCTAAGCTGCGTCGTGATCTGCAGGCGATCCCAGGCAGCAAGTTCGAAGTTGCCGTTGCCTCGATGATGGGTCCGAGCACAGCGCCGGTGTCCGTCACTCTTTATGGCGACAGCTTTGAAGTGCTCGGAAGTCTCGCAGATGGCTTCATGGAAGATCTCCGCCAGATTCCTGGCCTGATCGATATTTCTTCGTCGCTCGATGAGGCCCAGCCCGTTGTCGGCATTCAGATCAACCGCGAGCTCGCTGATAGCCTTGGCGTTTCGCTGGGTCAGATTGCTGCAACCTTGGGGCCGCTGATCTCGGGTGAAGACGTATCGGATTGGGTCGCGCCAAATGGTCAGGTCTACAAGGTTGTCGTGCGTCTTCCAGAAAGCCTGCGCAATGACATCGAAGCCATCGGCAATCTGCCGATTGCGCAGACCGGCACTGGCACTCAGGAAATGATCACGCTCGGTCAGGTTGCTGAAGTCGTTGAAAGCAACGGCCCGGCCACTATCAACCGTCAGGATCTTCAGCGCGGCGTAACCATCTCAGCCAACCTTGAAGGTGTTGAGTTGGGGACCGTTATTCCGCAGGTGCAGGCTGCCATCGACAAGATCGAGTTCCCAGTGGGCTACCGTAGTGGCTTTGGTGGTGAAGCTGAGCAGATTGCCGATACCATGGGTTCGGTTGGCTCGGCCTTGCTGCTGGCTGTGATCTTCATCTACCTCGTTCTTGCCTCCCAGTTTGGTAGCTTCTTGCAGCCGCTGGCGATCATGGGTTCGCTGCCATTGGCTCTGATCGGGGTGATGGTCGGTTTGCTCGTTGGTGGCTCGACGCTGAATATGTTCTCCGCAATCGGCTTCATCATGTTGATGGGTCTTGTGGTGAAGAACGCTATTCTTCTAGTCGACAATGCCAATCAGCACGTTAAGGCGGGCATGAACCTCTACGAGGCGCTCGTCGAAGCTGGTGTCACCCGCTTCCGTCCAATTATCATGACCACACTGGCCATGATTTTTGGCATGCTGCCGCTGGCTCTAAGTCTGCACGAAGGCAGCGGGCAGAACGCACCGATGGCACACGCTGTTATCGGTGGTCTGATCTCCTCAACGGCATTGACGCTGTTGGTGGTGCCTGTGCTGCTGACCTATATCGATAGCTTCAGCGCCTTCACCCGCCGCTTCATGCCAAAGGGCCCGGATGATGGGCACCATGGCGAAGAAGAGACCAAGCCGGCACCAGCCGAGTAATCAAATAAGAAGCCGCCCTACCGGGCGGTTTTTTATGGGCACTAGTCTTGTGCGCGGGCGCTATGCCGTTATGGTCGACGCATATTTTTTTGAGTTGGCAACGAGTTATTTCATGAGTGGATCAGAACGCACCGAGCCGAAGACAATTTTGGTTGCTGGCGGTGCGGGGTTTCTAGGATCGCATTTGTGCGAGACCCTTCTGGGAATGGGCGCGAAGGTTCTTTGTCTCGATAGTTTCCAGACCGGACGCCGACAAAATATTGCGGCGCTAGAAAACCACCCTAAGTTCAAGCTGATTGAGGGTGACGTTCGTTCGCTGCCGATGATCAACGAGCGGCTCGAGGAGATTTATAACCTCGCTTGCCCCGCGTCACCTCCGCACTACCAAGCCGATCCAATCGGCACGATGATGACCTGCGTTCTGGGAACCAAAAACCTGCTTGATCTGGCCGAAGCAAACGGCGCGCGCTTGGTGCAGGCCTCCACCAGCGAAGTTTATGGCGATCCAGACGTTCACCCTCAGCGTGAGGACTATGTCGGGCATGTAAACTGCACTGGTCCGCGCGCTTGCTATGATGAGGGCAAGCGCGCAGCAGAGGCCCTCTGTTTTGACTATCTGCGTTTGGGCAAGGCCGACGTCCGCGTCGCTCGCATCTTCAATACCTACGGGCCTCGCATGCGGGCGGACGATGGGCGGATTGTTTCCAATCTTATTGTTCAGGCGCTTGCTGGGCAGGCCCTGACCATCTACGGCGACGGGTCACAAACACGGTCCTTCTGCTTTGTGTCGGACCTCGTTGCGGGCTTATGCGATCTCATGGCGCTCCAGCTCAACCCGGAGGCGCCGGTCAATCTGGGTAATCCCGGTGAGTTCACGATTTCGGAATTGGCAGAGAAAGTTTCCCGACTTATCCCCGGCCAGAGCAAGCTCGTTTATTCTCCATTGCCAGCGGATGATCCAAAGCGTCGTCGCCCAGACATTTCGCGTGCGGAAGAACTTATTGGGTGGCGGCCAAGAATTGCGCTCGATGAGGGATTGATGCGCACCGTTGCGTGGTTCGCACAGACCGAGAAAGGTCCTGCGCTAGACGTGGCCTAGCGCAGGGGAGCTTCTTAGCGGAAAGCCGGGATGACGTGACGGCCGTAGTTGGCGATGATTTCTTCTTCATCACCGCTGTCGAGATAGATGTTGAACTGGGTGACGCCAGCGTCTTCCAGTTTGCGGATCTTGGCGATGTGGTCGTCGGGCTCTCCGAGCACGCAAAAGCTCTCAACGACGTCATCGGAGATGAAGTCGAGGAATGGGTTATCGGCTTGACCATGCTTGGAATAGTCGTAGCCGCGGCGCTTTTCGATGTAGCTGGTCAGACTTGCCGGAACTTTGTCGCTATCCGAGCCATATTTTTCCACGATGTCAGCGACGTGGTTGCCGACCATCGCCGGGAACCATTTGACCTTCTCGATAGCGCGCTTTTTGTCGCCGAAATAGGCCGGGGCAGCGGCCATGGAGCGGTAGTTGCTCATGTCTCTGCCTGCGGCCTTGCCAGCGTCGATGCACTGGTCGGTAAACCACTTGCAGAGGCCGGGGTCGGCAATCTGTAAGACAACGCCGTCGGCGCTTTCGCCAGCGGTCTTGAGGGCCAGCGGACCATAAGCAGCGATCCAGCTCGGCATGTCATGGCCGACAGCCCACGGAAACTTCACAGCCGCTGGGATTTCGCCGTAGTGAACTTCTTCGCCACGCACCATTGCCTTTGTTTTGTCGATAAATTCGGCAACGCGGGCGAGGGTGGCGGGCTTTTTGCCCATGACGCGCATGGAGCTGTCACCACGGCCAACGGCGAGGTCGAACCGACCGCCGGACTGTTTGGCGAGAGAACCAAAAATTGAGGCAGCGACGGACCAGTCCCGCACGTCCGGATTGGTCACCAGTGGGCCGAAGCGCATGTCCGTTGTGTGTTCCATGCACATGGCAATAGCGGCGTAGCAATCGCGCCAGAGGATGTGGCTGTCGTAAAACCAGCAGTAGGAAAACCCGGCATATTCCGCCGCACGGACCAGATATCGTGCCCGCTCGTGTTCGATAAAACCCTTAAATGTAATGCCAAATTCCATTTATTCCCCCGCGCTCCCTGCCAGCAATAAATTTGACCAGATGATCAAATTTTTCATGCTCTAATTGTGGTTTGTCAATCTCAATTCCAACTGTCGGAGACATCTTCAAAAAAGACGCTGATGTGATCGCCATTTTGTAGATGTGCTTTCACCCCGTAGACTGTGCGCAGAAGATCCTCGGTGATGATTTCTTTGGGTCTGCCTTGGGTGATAACTTTACTACGGTCCATGACGACCAGATGGTTGCAGAATCGGACGGCGTGGTTGAGATCATGAATTGCCAAGACAATTGTCATGCCGCTCTCCGCTAGGCGTCGCAGCAGTGTCAGCAGTTGCAATTGCGCTTTGAGGTCAAGGTGACTGGTCGGCTCATCAAGCAGCAGGAGGCGCGGTGCTTGGGCTAGGGCACGTGAGATCAGCACGCGCTGCTGCTCCCCGCCTGAAAGAGTATGAAATCTCTGAGCGGAGAACGCCGTCATTCCGGTTGCGCTTAGCGCAGCGCCGACAATGAGTTCGTCTTGCGGTGAAAGGGCGCTTGCCCAAGCGGGTTGATGTGGAATGCGCCCGAGAGCAACCACATCGGCAACGGTGAGCCGCTCTTCAGTTGAAACCGACTGCTCCACAAAAGCAGCAATCTTGGCGCGCTCGTGTCTCGGCATGGCGTGAAGGTCATTGCCCTCAAAGCCAACGGTGCCGCTTGCAGGGGTAAGGCCGAGGATGGCGGTGAGCAGTGTTGACTTGCCCGCACCATTGGGGCCGATGAGGCCGGTGATCGCTCCGGCGGGCGCGATCAAGCTAGCACCGGAAACAATGGTTTTACCGCCGCGGGCAACAGTGAGCTGGCGAACGTCCAAACTCATGTCAGCCTCCGATAGCGCATGAGCACGACTAGGAAGATCGGGGCGCCGAGAAGAGCGGTGATAATGCCCACCGGCAGCTCGCGCGGCTCGAATAGGGTACGGGCGGCGGTGTCGGTGCTCAGCATGAAAACTGCGCCGCAGAAGGCGGCATGGGGCAACAACAGACGGTGGCGTGGCCCGGTTGCAAGGCGCACGACATGGGGAACAACAAGACCAACAAAACCGATAGCGCCGCCAATTGATACCATGATGCCGGTTAGGAGGGCTGTGACGGCTAGCAAGGAAAAGCGCAAGTGCGGCACATCAATGCCAAGGCTGGCGGCAGCGATATCGCCAAAGGCAAAGGCGTCGAGCGCTTTACCAGCGTGGAGAATGATTGGGACGGACACGACGAGCACTGTGTAAATGAGACCGGTTTCGGGCCACGTGGTCCCGGCAAGGGAGCCCATCAGCCAGCTTAGGATTTCGCGATAGCTATCGCCTGTGGCGGACCAGAAGATGAGGAATGAGGTGGCGGCGGTTGCTAGGGCAGAGATGCAGATGCCAGCCAGAATGGCGCGGCTCGGTGTGGTGCCGCCAAGCAATTTGGCAATGGTGAGCGCGAGGGTTAGAGCGGCAAGACTACCGATGAACGCACCGAAGGACAGAACCAGCGTCCACCCCAGCAGCATAAAGATAACAGCGCCGAGCGCGGCGCCCGAGCTGAGGCCCAAGAGATAGGGGTCGGCCAATGGATTGCGGGTGAGGGCCTGCATCACTGTTCCTGCCAAGGCTAGGCCCGCTCCGGTGCCTATGGCGGCAAGCACGCGCGGTAGGCGAAGGTCCCAGATAATGGCGGTGCGGAGGGCTGAAAGTGGGCTCTCGGGCAGAAGGCCGAGCTTATAGGCGATAACGGCAAGGGCATCACTTGGGGTGATGTCGGCTGGGCCGATGGTGATTGCGACAATAGCTCCCAAGAAAGTCAGCATAAAGAGAAGCGGGAGCAACACTCGGGTCATGGAGCCGCCTCTGTGTTCTTCTCTTCCGATGCGCTGACGTCATTTATTGGCGGCCAAAAAGTCATGGTATGCTGAGGTTCGACAGCTGCTTAGATAGGTCAACAATAGCGGGGATGGTGCGAACACCTGCTTCCGCAGCGGGGAAGGGCAGAGTGAGGTAGCGGGTGTTCTTGACCGCATCCATTTCTTTGGTCACCGGGTTCTCCGCCAGCAAAGTTCTCTTCTGCTCGGCAGTGTTCCAAGGGGTTTCAACGAGGATAATGATGTCCGGGTTGGCATCAGCAACGGCTTCCCAGCTTACAGAGGTCCAGCCTTCCGGGATGTCGGCAAAGACATTGGTGAGGCCGAGAGCTTCCATCATCATGGCGGGTGCATTGTTGCCGGCTCCGACATAAGGGGTTTTTGTCGCAGAGGAATACCAGACGGCGGTCAGGCCACGCGTGTCGGGCGTAATGCTCGCGAGGGTCAACTTTTGTTCTGCGATCAGATCGTTGGCTGTGGAGGTGGCATTAAAAATGCTGCCCATTTCGGTGATTTCAGCAAAGAGGTCGTCGAAGGTCAGTTTGGGGGGAGCAATGCTCCGGCAGGCTGCGGGGGCGACGTAGTTGGCGACGCCAAGCTTAGTGAGAGTTGAGCGCTCACCCGCGCCGTCGGCGGTGAAATTGCTCTCCCAGCCGCCATAGATAAAGTCTGGTTCGACTTCGAGAACCACTTCTTGGCTGGGCAGCGCATCAGCAAGGACATTGAGCTGCGTGCCAGAGAGATGCGCTGGGAGCGGAGCATCTTGAAAACCGACACCAACGATTTTGTCGCCTAGGCCAAGCGAGAGTAGAAGCTCGGTTGCGGTCGACTTGATGGTAACGACGCGCTCGGGGGCTTGCGGAATTGTGATGGTCTCGCCGCAGTTTTCGACGGTGAGGGGATAGATCGTCTGGGCATGGGCCGGGACGCTGAACACGGCCGCAGTGGCAATAAACATAAGTGTACGCATGCGACGGTTCCTGCGGAGAGCGGTGAGCTAGAGTGCATTTCCCTTGTGGGAGCTGGACCTGTTTTCTGCTTTCGGTGGGCTTTGGGAGGCCGCTGCATCCGGTTCCGTCGAACGCGCTCTGCGCCTCGGACGAGGCGACGTGTTTTGCTCCGCCAGAGCGGCCTGATAGCCGAGCCGATAGGCTTCGGCGGAGCCAAAGCGGAACATATCATCGTCGCCCGTTCGGGTAAGGGTTCGCGCGCCTAGCGCGTCCAAATCGCGGACGAAGTGGCCAAGGCCGCGCACGATGGCGACGGGAATATTGGTGGTTTTGCCTTTCACCAAGTCGGCAGCGCCAGCGATCTCATCGGCGATGACGGCCTGAGTGACATGCAGCGGCCGCCCATTGGCGTCATTGGCACCCCGCAAATCGTCGGTGAGCTGTAGCCCAGCCGCGCCAATGGCTTGGTCTGTCTGGCCAACACGCCAAGGGCGACCGATGGTGTCGGTGATAATGAGGCCGAGATCAAAGCCAAACGTCTCGCGCAGCCCTGCACAAAGGGCGCGGGCGGAGGTATCTGGGTCGGTAGGCAGGCGAAGGGCTATGCCCTCAGGGACATTGGACATGTCAATGCCAGCGGCCGCCATGACGAGACCTTGACGGGTTTCGACAATCCGAGTCACGCCGCCGGGATGAATACGTTCGGCGACGACGCGCACTGTATCTTCGGCGATAGCCTTTTCACGGTCTTGCGCGGGCACCTGCATGCCTTCGGCTTTCGACACGATTTTGGAGGTGACGACCAGAATATCACCAGCTTGCACGGCACAATCTGGCTCTGCACTGGCCTGCTCGATCAATGCTTTCCCGATGAGAGCGACGAGGTCGTCGCCCTTGGTGATTTCAGGAATTCCGGGGACGCCCCAAGCCGAAATTCTTGCCATTTTTAGCCTGCCAGTTTCCGCAACCGGGGGAGAATTTCTTCCGAATAGAGATCCAAGAAGCGATGCTGGTCTGGGCCGGGGGCGTGGAAGACCAGATGATCAAACCCATAGTCGATATAGGTTTTAATCTGCTCGACATGCTCGTCGGGGTCGGAAGACACAATCCAGCGCTTAGCGACACGCTCAATCGGCAGGGCATCTGCGAGGCGTTCCATCTCCTCGGCATCTTGCACCGAGTGCTTTTCTTCAGCGGAGAGGGCGAGAGCGGCCCAATGGCGGCAATCATTTAGAGCGCGGTTCGCGTCTGGATCAAAGGAGACTTTCACCTCGATCATGCGCTCAAAGGGCTTTGCCGCGCGTTCGCTTTCACCGCGACCAATTTCAACATTGGGCAGAAGTTCTTTGGTATAGAGATCGGGACCCTTGCCGGAGGTGCAGATGAAACCATCGCCAGCGCGGCCGGCATATTTGGCATTCAGCGGACCGCCAGCGGCGATGTAAATCGGCACAGGTTCGGCAGGCTTATCGTAGATGGTGGCGTTGACCGTTTTGTAGTACTCGCCTTCAAACGTCACGCGGTCTTGGCTCCACAAGGTTCGGATGAGTTTGACCGCTTCGCGTAGCCGGGCTGAACGTTCTTTAAGCTCTGGCCATTCCATGCCGGTGGCAGGAACTTCATTGAGACCTTCACCCGTGCCAACCCCGAGAATGACGCGGCCGGGGAACATCGCCGCCATAGTGCCAAAGGCATGGGCGACGACGGTCGGGTGCAAGCGGAAGGTGGGGGTGAGCACCGAGGTGCCCAGGATAATGCGCTCGGTGCGAGCGAGAACCGCGGACATCCAGCCCGGAGCGAAAGGGGCGTGGCCGTCAGTGTGCTTCCATGGTTGGAAATGGTCAGACACGAAGACGGAGTCAAATCCGGCCTTTTCGGCCGCGACAGCAAAATCGAGAAGCGTGCTTGGCCCGAACTGTTCTGCCGAAGCCTTATACCCGAAACGCATCATGACCCTCCCAAGTCAGACGAACGTATTTTTGATCGTTTGGTCAAAAATGGTTCATAGTCAAGCGGGATGTACTAGGGGGACGCCGATATTTGCTATACACCAGCCTCAGACACAAAGGACTAATCGCATGAAGGTCATTTTCGACACCGATCCAGGCATCGATGATGCTATGGCGCTGCTGTATATCAGCAAGCTGCCACAACTCGAACTTCTGGGCATTACCACTGTTGTGGGCAATGCCGACATTGCGACGACGACCCGTAATGCGCTGGTACTGCGTGAAATGTTTGGCATTTCTGCTCCGGTCGCGCGCGGCGCCGGCGAAACGCTGGACGGCGTCTACAAGGAAGAGCCTGCCGCTATTCACGGTGTGAACGGCTTGGGTGATGTGGAGCTGCCGGAAGTCGACGAATCTGGTCTGGCGCCGGTTTCGGCGACCCAGTTCATCATCGATACCGTGCGCAAGTTTCCAGGCGAAGTGACCATTATTGCTGTTGGCCGTATGACCAATCTGGCTCTGGCGCTGCGTCAGGACCCAGAAGTGGCCAAGCTGACCAAACAGGTCATCATCATGGGCGGCGCGTTCGGCTATAAGGGCCGTTCGGGCAACATGACCCCGCTGGCAGAAGCCAATATCTGCGGTGACCCGGTTGCAGCCGACGAAATGTTTGCGGCAGAATGGCCGGTGCATGTCATCGGGCTCGATGTCACGCACGATATTATCGTTACGGATAAGATGCTGGACGTGGTTGCCGACAAGGGCGGCGCCAACGGCAAGTTCATCCGTGACGTGTCTCAGCTTTATGCTGGTTTCTACAAGGCCGTGATGGACATCGATGGTGTGGTTGGCCATGACATGGTTGCAGTGACCTACGCCCTGTTCCCGGAATGGTTTGAAACCCGTACTGGTCCGATTGTCGTGATCCGCGATGGTCTGGCCGCAGGTCAGACGGCGCAGTGGCCCGATAGCCGCAAGGGTGGTCACCCGGCGTGGACTGGTCGTCGCTCTAATACGATCTGCACGGAAATTCAGGCCGATAAGGTGCTGCAACACTTTATGGACACAGTCGGGCGCTAACGCGCCCGATATAGGGCTGGTTGAGTAGGATATATCCGCGCACGGGAGGGGGGCTTTCGGCACTCAAATATCCCGAAAAATACCTTCCCCTTTTTGGCGTACATCTTATTAACCGGCTGTTATTCCAAAATTATCTCGAATTGGCTTGGCAGAATATTCGTTTATTCGATAGCCTAGCTGCAGTCCTCGACCGTGGGGCCCCGATTGCATTTTACAATTGGGAAGGTCGAGGCAGTCGCCGCAGGCGGTGCTGGCTTTGGTCAGCGCGGTCGTAGCGATACGTGTGGTGCGGTGGCAGCGACATTGGTGGTGGCCGGATATCCAACACCCGTCGCCGTCGCCGCCGCACTGTTGATGCGCTCGGTGTGAGCGCTCCCATTGCTTTAGCGTTCCCCTATTGCCACTCATTGCTCACATAGGCTCTGTGTGCGGGCCAGAACTCGCGGTTTTTCTCTGCGTCGGGAGGACACTGAGGACTTTACTGCCCGTAAAATTTGCGTAGGTTCTTGCCCTAGAGGCGCGTACCCATGGCAGATGACGATTCCAGCAGCGGCTTTGGAGAGGCGGCCCAAGCGTTCTTTGACTATTCAGAGATCGCCACCCTCGCTAACCGCTTGATGGAACAATACCGTTTCCGCTGTGCGGTGAGCGGCGCGGATCTTTCAAACAAAAATCTTGAGCCGACGGTGTTCTTCCTCCAGCCCTTGGAGCATGGTGGCCGTATTCATCCCGAGAATGCGGTTCTGGTTGAGCGCGCTAGCGGGCGCTTGTTACAATCGGGATTAGTCCTGATATCCGACGCTTTCGAGGCCTTTATTGCTCGCGCTGATCTCATGGATAGCAGTGCGCGATCACTGCCGAGTGGCGTCCGAAAATTGTTTCTCCCTGACAGTGCAGAATTTTGGCCAAGCACGGCCATGATCGCCTATCATCGAAGTCTATTCCGCGCGCAGTGATTTGTGCTGCGTGCGCTGTCCTGTTGGCCGGAGCTTTGAAAGTGCCCTTTCCCGATCTGCAACACCCCGCTATCGACGCCTATGAAAGCCAGGTGACGATGCCTGATGATTTTGCTGCCTTTTGGGACAGCACACTGGCAGAGGCGCGTTCCGTGGGCGGGGAAGTGGTGATGATCCCGGCTGAGACGACGCTCAAGCTGGTGGAGGTTTTTGACGTGACCTTCCCCGGTTTTGGTGGGCATCCGGTAAAGGGATGGCTTGCGCTGCCGAAACATCGTCCAGAAAAACTGCCGCTGCTGGTGCAGTTTGTCGGTTATGGCGGTGGCCGGGGGTTCCCTCATGAACTCTTGCATTGGGCCGCATCTGGCTATGCTTATTTCCGTATGGATACACGCGGACAAGGCTCAAGTTGGAGCATGGGGGCAACGCCAGATCCTGTCGGCTCGACCAGCCAGATTCCGGGCATGATGACCAAGGGCGTGCTCGACAAAAACGACTATTACTACCGCCGCGTCTTTACTGACGGCGTTCGGGCGCTCGACGCAATGATTGGGCAAGACTTCGTTGACCCTACCCGCGTGGCCGTCAACGGTGGCTCGCAGGGCGGTGGTATTGCCATTGCTGTGGCCGGGCTCGATCCTCGCGTTAAAGCTGTGATGCCGGACGTGCCGTTCCTCTGCGATTTCCCGCGTTCGGTCCGTCAGGCCGGGCGCGATCCCTATCTTGAAATCGTGCGTTTCCTTGCTCAGCATCGGGAAAAAACCGCGCAGGTGTTTGATACCCTGCGTTATTTTGATGGGGTCAATTTTGCGCGGCGCAGCTCGGCAGCGGCGCTGTTCTCTGTTGGTATGATGGATGACATCTGTCCACCATCGACCGTGTTTGCGGCGTTTAAGGCCTTCTCGGGCAGCGATAAAACGCTCGTTGAGTATGAATTTAACAACCACGAAGGCGGTGGGCCTTTCCAGGACCGTGAGCAAATGAAGTGGCTCACAGAGCGCTTTCGGCCTTAAGGGTCACGCTTTAGTTAGTACGGAACAAGTGGGGCGCTGGCGCGGTTGATAGATTACGTAATCTTTCAACGGTGTGGGTGCCTAAGTGCATAAAAATACGGTTATGGCGGAGCGGGTTCGTCAGACAGCCTATTTTCTTTGGGAGCAGGATGGTTGTCCGGAAGGGCAAGCCATGGACTATTGGCTCAAGGCCAAGGGCGCGCATCAGCGCCAGCTCGCTTATGATCGTTGGCTGGCTGAAGGGACCCCGCCTGACCGATCTTCATCGCACTGGTATGCCGCCGAAAACGCTATCGACAACAAATAAAAACGGGCCCTGAGGGGCCCGTTTGTATGTCCAGCGGACGCGTCGAAGATTACTTCGCGCGTTCAACGTAGGAGTTGTCTTCGGTCAGGATAACGATCTTGGTGCCAGCGTCGATGTGCGGTGGGACCATGACACGCAGGCCGTTGTTGAGGATTGCAGGCTTGTACGAAGACGAAGCTGTCTGGCCCTTAACTACTGGCTCGGTTTCAACGATTTCGAAGGTCATGCGCATTGGCAGGTCCATCGAGAGCGCGATGCCTTCGTGGGTCAGAAGGTGAACCTTCATGCCGTCCGAAAGGTAAGCCTTCTGGTCGCCGATCACGTCGTCACCAACGGTAATCTGTTCGTAGGTGGTGGGCTCCATGAAGTGGTGGCCCTCGCCATCCGAGTAGAGGTAATCGTATTCACGATCATCAACGTCGGCCTTTTCCACCATTTCAACGGTGCGCCAGCGGCCGAGAACCTTAACGCCGTCCGAGATGCGGCGCATGGTGACGTTGGTCACCGAATTGCCCTTACCTGGGTGGACGTTTTCTGCCGTGAGGACGACGTGCAGGGCGTTGTCCTGCTCGACGACGTTGCCCTTACGCAGGGACGAGGCAATCACCTTGACCATAATTATTCCTTGTTCGTGTCGCTGGCGCGGTCTAGAGGCAATGCCATCTAGGCGCCGGAATATGTTCTGTGGAGCGCCGGATACAATATTCTGCGCCTTTTCGCCAGACCGGACCGCAAGAAACACCATGACCAAGCCATTTCCATCGGGTGAAACGCCTTGGTGGCACCCTGATCGCCATGCAGACCGCCGCCCGCTGCTCATTGGCCGGGCCAAGATTGATGCTGCTGTGCGCATTTGGATGGCCGAGCGTGACTTCCTTGTGATCGATCCACCGGGGCTGCAACGTTCGCCGGGGAATGAGACTCATCTGCATGCATTTGGCACGCAGATGATCGGTAATGATGGGGAAGGGCGGACCATGTATCTGCACACCTCGCCCGAGTTCACCATGAAGAAACTGCTGGCTGCGGGAGAGCGCCGCATAGCTAGCCTGCAGCACGTCTGGCGCAATCGTGAACGATCTGCGACCCACCATCCCGAGTTCACCATGCTCGAGTGGTATAGGGTCGGCGAAGCTTATGATGTCATCATTGAGGACACGGTGGCACTGATTAAACTGGCAGCAGAAACGACCGGGATCGCTGAGTTCGCCTTTAAGGGCCGAACCTGTGACCCGCGCTTGCCCGCCGAACGTGTCAGCGTGGCCGATGCTTTCTTGCAGTTTGCTGGTGTCGATCTTTTAGCGACCATGGACGAAGACGGAGTGCCGGACGGTGAAAAGCTTGCGGCGCAAATGAAGGCTGTCGGAATGGCAATTCCTGACGATAAATCATGGAGTTACCTCTTTACGCATGTGCTCGTGGAGAAGGTTGAACCGGAACTGGGCAACGGCCGGGTGACAGTGCTCGACCGCTATCCTGCCTGTGAGGCAGCGCTGGCCCGACGCGTCCCGGGGGATCGGCGCGTGTCTGAGCGGTTCGAGGTCTATGCTTGTGGTGTGGAGCTTGCCAATGGCTTTGGCGAGCTGACAGACCCAGCTGAACAGCGTGTACGCTTTGAGGATGAGATGAACGAGAAAGCGCGCATCTATGGTGAGCGCTATCCAGTCGACGAGGATTTCTTGGCAGCATTGGCCTTTACGCCTGAAGCTTCGGGTGTAGCCCTTGGCTTTGATCGCGTGGTGATGCTGGCGACGGGGGCCCAGCGCATCGATGCTGTTTTGTGGGCTCCTGTGGCGGAATGAACTCCTTGCCTAGTGTATCTGCCGATGACGTTTCATCCCTCACCCCAACCCTTTCCCCTGAAGGGCGAGGGAGTAGTCCTGCGCGCTCGATAAAGTCGGTTTCAGAACTACAGGCCGCAGGTTTCGCTCAGAATGTAACAGGGCTAGATGCCGTCGGGGATAAGTATGCCATTGGCATTACGCCTGCGGTCGCAGCGCTGATCGATCCGAATGACCCGAATGACCCAATGGCGCGCCAATTTGTGCCGCGGGTAGAAGAGCTTACGACCACGCCGGAAGAGCGGGACGATCCCATTGGCGATCTTGCGCATTCGCCGGTTGAGGGGATTGTGCATCGCTATCCGGATCGAGTTCTGCTCAAGGCTGTGCATGTCTGCCCGGTCTATTGCCGCTTCTGTTTCCGCCGCGAAATGGTGGGGCCGCAGGGGTTAGGGACGCTGACGCCAGCGGAGCTGGATGCTGCGATTGCCTATATCGCTGAGCATGAGGAAATCTGGGAAGTCATCCTCACCGGTGGCGATCCGCTGGTGCTCTCGCCGCGCCGGTTGCGTGATTTGATGGAGCGTCTGGCGCCGATTGAACATGTAAAAATCGTTAGATTTCATACACGTGTGCCGGTGGTTGAGCCGGAACGGGTTGATGATGCGATGGTTTCGGCGCTCAGGGCTTCGGGCAAGACGACCTATCTGGCGGTGCATGCCAATCATCCGCGTGAGTTTACGGCAGTTGCCAAAACCGCGTTCGCCCGGCTGGTTGAGGGGGGCGTTGCTCTTGTCAGCCAGAGCGTGCTGCTTCAAGGGGTCAATGACGACTTTGATACGCTCGCCGCTCTGATGCGTGGTTTTGTCGAAAACCGTATTAAACCCTACTACTTACACCATCCGGACCTGGCGCCGGGCACGGGGCATTTCCGGGTTTCCGTGGAGCGGGGTCAGGAATTGGTGGCGCAGTTGCGCGGGCGGCTATCGGGCCTGTGCCAGCCGACCTACGTGCTCGATATTCCCGGCGGACATGGGAAATCTCCTTTGGCCAATTCTATGGCCCAATTGGCCGATCAGGGGCATTTAGTGGCCGATTGGCAGGGCAATGTGCATCAATATCCGCCCAAAACGCCAAATTCTGAGCAATAAAAAAGGGGCGCCGGAGCGCCCCTAAATTTTTTTTACTCGACGATCCGAGGATCAACGTCCTTGGAGTAGTCCACGCCGCCAACGGCAAAGCCGAAGAGGCGCATGAACTCTTCGCGGTACTTCGGCAGGTCCGCGAGATCGGCAAGGGTCTCGGTGGACAGTTCTGCCCAACGCTTCTTGAGTTCGGCCTGCATGGCTTCGGAGAGTTCCCAATCGTCAACACGAATGCGGTTCTCGTCGTCCAGCGCAACGTCGCCCTGAAGCTTTTCGCGGAAGAGGCGATCGATCTGGTGGATTGGGCCTTCGCCCAGACCCAGTTCGTCCTCGACCTTGATCAAGAGTGTACCATAGAGCGGAACGACGGGGATTGCCGAGCTTGCCTGTGTGACAACAGCCTTGAGCGCAACAACGTTTGCCGAGTCCTTGCCGTGGCTGGCGCGGATGGCAGCTGCAGCACGGTCGAGGTCAGCCTTAGCGCGGCCAAGAGTGCCTTTGTGGTAAATCGGCCAAGTCAGCTCTGAGCCGAGATAGGTGTAGTTGAGGGTGCGGAAGCCATCAGCGAGAACGCCAGCTTCGGCAAGCGCCGCAATCCAGAGTTCCCAGTCTTCGCCGCCCATGACCTTGACGGTCGCCTGAGCTTCTTCTTCGGTCGCCGGTTCAACGGTGATTTCAGAAACTTCACCGGTGCCCGTGTTGAGCGTCTTGGAGGTGACCTGCGAACCGTATGGCTTGATGGCCGAACGGTAGGTGACGCCGTCCTTGGGGTCGGTGCGGACTGGGGAGGCGAGCGAGTAGACGATGAGGTCAACCTGACCCAAGTTCGCCTTGATCGCTTCGATGGTCTCAGCCTTTACCGCGTCCGAGAAGGCGTCGCCTTCAATGGTGACGGCCTTGCGACCAGCAGCCTTGGCGCGGTTCTCGAAGGCACGGTTGTTGTACCAGCCAGCCGACGCTGGCTTGGCTTCACCGGGCTCGCGTTCGAAGGAAACACCAACGGTGTCGGCATCAGAGCCGAAAGTGGTGACGATGCGCGAGGCAAGGCCATAGCCCGTGGAGCAGCCGAGCACGAGAACGCGCTTGCGATCTGACGGGATAGCGCCCTTGATCGTGACGTGATCAATCTGGTTTTGCACATTGCGGGCGCAACCAGTTGGGTGGGCGGTGGTGCAGATAAAGCCGCGAATTTTGGGCTCGATAATCATGAGAATAACTCCTCGATCTTGCCACGCTGATAGCGTTTATGGCGGCTGGTTTCCAGCCGCCACGGGTTGTTTTGCCCGCTAGGGGCAAATTTCGGGTGATTTATGCGCTTTCCTTGGCCTTGCCGGCCGGGAAAATGCCCGACATGACCATGAAGCCGGGTATGCGACGGACGCGGTCTGTCCAACGTCGGAGCGCTGGATAGTCCTGACGGGAAATGCCGCCTTCTTCCGAAAGCATGACATAAGGGAAGCAGGCGATGTCGGCCGTGGTCGGGTGGGATGGCGAGCAGAGCCAATCGCGGCCCTGGCGTTCGCCGAACCACAAATGCTCGTCCATCAGGCGGAAGATGCGGTGAGCACCGGCCTGAACCTTCTCGATGTTGAAATCATAGCCATAGCCGAGGGCGAGACGCGCTGCCGAGCTGGTGGAGGTGATGTCATCCGCGACCGAGTGCCAACGCAGGATTTCTGCGGTGACGGCAGGATTGTCCGGGAACCACTGGCCGGTGGTGTCATATTTTTTGGCCAGATAGGCGAGGATTGCTCCTGAGTCCGAAAGGACGAGTTCATCGTCTTTCAGGACGGGCAGCTGGCCGAAGGGATTGAGGCGCAAGAACCAATCGGACTTGTGCTCCTTGCCGGGGAAGAATTCCACCGGATGCATATCGGCAGGCTGGTTCAGGATGTTGAGCAGCAGGCGGACTTTGTAGCAGTTGCCCGAAAGCTCGAAATCATAAAGCGTGATGGCCATGGGTTAGATATCCAGTACCAGACGAGAGGATTTGGCACGGCTGACGCAGGTCATCATGCAGGTGTTGGAGGCTTTTTCGGTCTTGTTCAGGTAGACGTCCTGATGGTCAACCTCGCCTTCCATGACGCCGGTGAGGCAGGTGCCGCAGGCGCCTTGTTCACAGGACGATGGCACGGTGAGGCCTGCTTCGCGCATGACTTCCAGAATGGTCTTGCCAGCTGGGACGTGCAGCGTCATGGCCGAACGGGCCAGTTCGATGTCGAAAGCAGAGGAGCTGTCGATCTCGGTGGTGTTCTGGAAATATTCGAAGTGGATGGCTTCATCCGGCCAGCCGAGTTCGGTGGCGGTGTCGCGGACCATTTCCAGCAAGGGGCCGGGGCCGCAGATATAGACGTGGTTGGAGAAGTCGTAAGCGCCGAGAACTTCGGTGACCTTTGCCTTCACTGCTGCCGGATCGAGGCCGAGGTGATTGGTGATCGCACCATGGAGCGCGCCAAGCTCGCTCTTGAAAGCGAGGTTTTCTTCGTTGCGCGCGAAGTAGTGCATTTCATAGGGCAGGCTCGACTTGTCGAGGAAGCGAGCCATGGAGAGGATCGGCGTGATGCCGATGCCGCCAGCGATAAGCACGGTGCGGGTCGCGTCGCGGCGGAGCGGGAAGTTGTTGCGTGGCTCGGAAATGGCCAGCATGTCACCTTCGCGCACGGTTTCTACCAAGGCTTTGGAGCCGCCCTTGGAGGCGTTCTCAAGCTTGACGCCAATAACATAGGACGAGAGGTCGCCCGGGCCGTTGGTCAGCGAATATTGGCGGATGAGACCGTTGGGCAGGTGCACGTCGATATGCGCGCCGGGCTGGAAAGTCGGCATGTGCTTGCCGTCGCGGTCGGCGAACTGGAAGGCCATGATGCCATCGGCGGTCTGCCACTTGCGCTTGACCACGACAGGCATGGTGTTGCCACGCGGTACGGCAATATCGGGCATGGTGGAGAGCTCTACCGATACCTTTTCGAAAGCAGGTTCGAGCGGCGTTGGCTGGCTGGCCTTACGGATTTGCGCGCGTTCGAGGCGATCGCGCAGCTTGGTGAGAAGCTCATTGTAGTGGCGCAGGATCGCCAGCTCGTCGGACGGCTTGCCTTCTACGAGGCCGCGGATTTGGGCGCGAGTGGCGTCAATCGGCTGGACGAAGAAAATCGCGTGGCCAAGACGGACCGCCATTGCGGGCAGGATTTCGGCGGGCTGATCATCAGGCGCGAGGCGCGCTAGACCGGCGACCACATCTTCAGGTTCAGCATTGATCGGGATCGGGCGCAGGGCGAACCAGTTGCCGCTCTCCGAGCCCGGGAAGGGCGAGAAGGGCAGGTCTTCATTAGCAGCCGACCAGATGAGGCCGAAAGCTTCTTTGACGGGGTATTTGCGGTTTTCAATGCGGCGCGCAGGAGCGTCGGCGGGGTGAGCCGGAATGTAGGTGCAGCCAGCGGACTGATTGGCATAACGCCAGCCGTGGTATTGGCACTTGAGTTCTTGGCCTTCGTTGATGCCGATGGAAAGACGGACGCCGCGGTGCAGGCAGCGATTTTCCCAGACGTTCACATTGCCGTCGTCAGCGCGCCAAACGGCGAGCTCGCGGCCAAGCAATTGTCCTTGGTAGACGTGGCGGAATGGTAGGTCATCGCTTGAGGCGATTGGGTACCAATTGGGGTCGGAGAGGGACAGGGCCATGTCGATCTGATCCGAGTGGTTGGATCGCGCCACGATCTTGATTTAGTCGTCGCACTCCCTGGCGTACGGGGAGGCCGAATGCGTCTCGGAAGAGAGGCGTGATTAGCTCGCTTGTGGGATCACACCGTAGGTGATGCCCTTTTGGCTGAGCCAGCGGCGGTAGGCGATGGCGCTTTTATCAGCGCGGATCGGGGTTTCAGAACGCGGATCAAGCGGAAGCTTTTTCGGGTACTGGTTTTCGAGGATCGGCTTATCCTGACCGAAAATGGTCTGCTGGAAGCGGCGGAGATCTTCGAGGGAGGAATAGCTGTCGATCATCGACTGCAGCAGGTGAGCGCGGCAGGTTTCCTGAGTCATCGGCTGGAGAAGAATTGCGATGACGTCGCGACGGCTTTCGTCTTCTGGGCAGGACTTATAAAGAACCGAGCAGAAGGGGTGCGGCACGCGGTAGACATATTCTACTTCCATCGGCTTGGTGGCCGACTTGGCAGCGCGTGGCTGGATGAACTTGCACTTGGTGGCGAGCACTTCGTCGCGTTCTTCCGACACTTCTACGTCGTATTCCTTCACTTCCGTATGTGGTTCAGCGCCGAGAATGTCGGTGTGAACATAAGGGAAGTGGCCCATGTCGAGGAAGTTCTCAACGGCACGAGGCGCCGAGCAGGCAATGCCGATGGAGCCGCAGTTCATGTTCCTGCGGTCGGGTTCGGCAAATTCTGGGATGGGGAACAGGGCTATTGTTGGATTGCCGAGGCAAGTCCACGTGTAGCCATACGCGGTTTTCACCGGGAGGCGGTCGAGGATGGACTCGGCGTCGATGTCGTCGCCGTCTTCCTCATTGCTGCGCAGCCAAACAACCGGTTCGCCATCAACCCCACGGGTCATGGAGATTTTGCGGTCGAGCAGCATGGTGTTTTCAACGAGCCCGATCTTAAGCTCGTCCGTGGCTGCAATCACGTGCCAAAGGTCACGTGTGAATGGGTCCAGGTCAGTTGTCATGGGGCCTATCTCATTATTGCCCCGTGATCATACAAATCTAAGCGCGCGGCGTCACTGGAAACTTGGCCGCAGCCGCGCGCCCTCGTGCGACTTATTTCTCGCGGTAGATGTCAAACGCGCCGATCGCTTGGGTCGTCGCCATAAGCTGGATCTTGTTGACGTTCACGTGTTCGGGCAGAGAGGTGGCCCAGAAGATGCTTTCAGCAATGTCTTCGGCCGTCATCGGCTTGGTGCCCTTATAGACATTGTCGGCCTTGTTCTGGTCGCCTGCAAAGCGAACGACAGAAAACTCGGTTTCGGTCAGGCCCGGCTCAATATCGGTGACGCGGACGTTCTTGCCTTGCAAGTCCGAGCGAATGGCGAGGGCGAAGTGTTTTACGAATGCCTTGGACGCCGCATAGACGGAAGCGCCGGGATAGGTGAACTCACCCGCAACCGAGCCCAAAGTTACAACGTGGCCGCCGCCGCGTTCAACGAGCCCAGGCAGCAGCAGGCGCACCGTATAGACAAGGCCAGAAATATTGGTGTCGATCATGGTCTGCCAGTCGTCGAGGCTGGCTTCGTGGGCAGGGCCGAGGCCAAGCGCTAGGCCTGCGTTGGCGAGGACAATGTTGATGTTCTTGAAGGGACCGGGAATGTCAGCGATGGCAGCTTCGATGGCGGCGCGATCGCGGACATCGAGCTCGATGATGTGGCATTTCTCGGCGCCAAGCTCGATCTGCAGATCGATCAAGCGATCCATACGACGCCCAGTGGCAATCACTTTGGCACCCGCTGCCACATAGCGGCGAGCGGCGGCCTGACCAAAACCAGAGGTTGCGCCTGTGATGAAAACGATAAAGCGGCTTGCGTCGAGCAGCTGATACATACCGGGTCCTAGAAGGAATTTCAGTGTTGAGTGGTGGCTATGCTGTACCGCCATGCCGCGCGCGTCAACGTCGTTGCCCATGCGCCACTCTGATCAAGGAATGCCACGAAAAATACCAAGAAGGGTATTTTTGAGCTCTGGATCAGCTTAAACTGGTTAACGGTCGTTCACGACTATGCGATCCGCTGGGGAGTTGCTGCAGGTTTAACTCTTTGTTTCCGTAACGGAATCAATTGTGTGCTTCAGCCCCGTATCTGGTTTGTTGCGTAATAGGGCAGGTTACCTTTGTTCAAAGTGCGTCTCGTTTCGAGTTTTGGCGCTCTGTGTATCGCTGCGGCCGCACTGTCGGTTTCGGTGCTACCTGCCTCTGCGTTCGACTTTTTCGGCCTCTTCAAGAGTGATGCGGACAAAGCGGCTGATGCCGTCGTTGTCGATCCCAAAAACTACACCGTCGTGTTTTCCAGCTCCGAAGGGGGCGCGATAGAATCGGCGTTGCGCAATGCTTCGGGATTGCTCGCTGATCAAACTGAGCCCGCCTCGGGCGCAGCGGGGCTGATTGCAAAAGCGCGCGGCGATTATCGCCGTTTGCTCGCTGCTCTCTATAGTGAGGGCTATTATGGCGGGGTCGTGAGTGTTCGTATTGGCGGGCAGGAGGCATCAAACCTTCCGCCCGATACCAATCTGCCCGATCAGGTTGAGGTGACGGTGTCCGTCAATCCCGGACCCCTTTTCCGTTTCAACAGCGTGGCCATTGCCAATCAGGCAGCGCCGACCAGCGATCCGGCTGATCAGGTCGATGCGCCGATTATGCGTGGCTACGCGTCGGGAGAAATTGCGCGCGCCGGGGTGATTACCCGTGCCGAAGGTCTTGCGTTGGAAGCATGGCGTCAGCAGGGCTATCCCAAGGCCGAGATCGTCTCGCGCGATGTGGTTGCCGATCACAAAACCAATACGATTGACGCGTTGATCACCGTCAATCCTGGTCGCAAGGCTGGGTTTGGTGCGATCCGCGTGACCGGCGCTGATCGGATGAACCCCGATTTCGTTGCCCAACAGACCGGCCTTGCCGTGGGGCAGGAGTATGATCCGGACGAGTTGAAAAAGGCGCAGAAGCGGCTTGATCGTCTCGAGGTCTTCCGTTCCGCGCGGTTTGAAGCGGCGCAGGACATTGGCTCGGATGGCTTGCTGCCGTTTGAATTGACGGTCGAAGAAATGGCCGGTCGACGCTTTGGCGTTGGCGCGAATTATTCCACGACCGATGGTCTGGGCGTGGAAGGCTATCATCTGTGGCGCAATCTTTTCGGACAGGCCGAGCGCTTGCGGCTTGATGCGCGTGTGGCCTCGATTGGTTATCCGATCGATACCGCGCAGTTTGACTATCTCTTGGGCGGCACTTTCACCAAGCCCGGTTTTTACCATCCCGACGTTGATCTGGTCGCTGCGATCGCCGCTGAGCGCAACGTCTACACGACCTATGCTGAAACCGCCGTCGGCGGGTCGCTGGGGTTGAAGTGGTATTTCTCCAATGAAATTACGCTGACAGGCGGGGTCCAGGCGAAACGGGCACGTTTTGACGATAGTTTCGGAACGCGTGACTTCGCCTATTTCGGCGCCTATGGCGGTGTCGTCTTTGACAATCGCGACAGCGCGGTGGATGCCACCGAAGGCTTCTATGCCGCTGCAACCGTCGCTCCTTGGTACGACGTTATTTATAACAAGCCGGGAGCCAAGGTTGAGGTTGAGGGACGCACCTATTTTGGCTTTGGCGAAGACGACCAGTTCGTGCTCGCAGGGCGCGTGAAGCTAGGCGCGTTGCTCGGCCCCGATCTGGCAGAAATTTCACCCGATCAGCTGTTCTTTGCTGGCGGTGGCGGCTCCGTGCGTGGCTACGGACACAAGTCTATCGGTGTCGACAATGGGGCAGGGGCCGAAACTGGCGGACGCTATTTGGTGGAAGGCTCTATTGAAGCCCGCGCTAAGGTGACCGAGGATATCGGCGTCGTCGCCTTCGTCGATGCTGGCTATGTCGCTGCCGACACGATTCCGAGCTTACAGGACATGCGTATCGGCTCGGGTCTTGGGGTTCGCTACTACACCGGCCTTGGGCCGCTTCGCCTTGATGTCGCCGTTCCGCTCAACAAGCGTGCGAATGATGCGCACTGGGCCATCTACGCAGGTATCGGACAGGCATTCTAATGGCAAAATTTTCGACCAAGCGCCGTCTTGTCCTTGCTGCGCTGCTGTTGGGCGGGGCCGCTGTCCCAGTGACCCTGTTCGCGCAGGACATGAGCAATGAAGAGCAGAAGGATTGGCTGACGAGTTTCGTCGAGGGCCAGCTTTCGACGCCTGAACGCCAGATCCGCCTGTCCAATATCGACGGCGTGCTTGGCTCGGACGTAACTATCCGCGAAATCAGCATTGCCGACGAAGAAGGCGTTTGGTTGCGGATCAACAATGCGGCGCTGAACTGGAACCAAGGCGCGCTGTTCTTTGGCAAGCTTGAGGTCAATTCCCTCAAGGCAGAGAGCATTGATTACCTGCGCAACGCCAAACCCGCCGAAAATTCAGTTGATCTGCCGGCGCCGGAAGCTGGCGGATTTGAAGTGCCGCAATTCCCGGTGGCCATCCAGATTGGCGAAATCGCTGTCCCAAGCGTGACCTTTGGCGAAAGCGTCTTTGGGCTTGGCTCGCGCATTGGCCTCAAGGGCTGGGTGACGCTGGAAAATGGCGATCTTGACGTCTTTGCTGATATCGACCGTGTCGATGAGCCGGGCGGAACGCTTGATCTTGATCTCAAGTATCGTCGTGAAAATGCTGAAGTGGACGTCACTTTCAATTTGGCGGAACCGCCAGATGGGGTGATCGCCAATCTGCTCAATATCGAGGGACGACCAGCAGTTGACCTCAACCTTATCGGCAAGGGGCCGGTGACTGATCTCAACGCTGAGCTGAAATTGCTGGCCAATGGCCAAGAAGCATTGGCCGGTACGGGCCGTATAGCGCAGGCGAGCGCCGGTCTGGCGGTGAGCGTTGATCTTGGTGGTCCGCTCTCAACGCTGGTGGCTCAGCCCTATCGTCCGTTCTTTGGTGCGGACACGCGCCTTGGCGTCAACGCGTTGGTGCGGACCGCGGGCGGCTTTGACATTTCTGACATTCGCCTCAGTGGCGGGCAGTTGGGTCTGGTGGGCTCGGCCGAGACCACTGCGGACAATTTCCTCTCGAAGCTGGATTTGACTGCAACAATTGCTGATCCAGCGGGTGGCAAAGTGGTGCTGCCTTTGGCGGGCGCTGACACCAGCGTGCAGGGCGCGGAATTGCGCATTGGCTTTGGTATTTCGGCAGATGACAGCTGGAAGGCTGATCTCACCGTCGCCAATTTTGTCACAGACGGCTTTGCCGCGCGGGACCTAGAATTCGGCGTTGGTGGCGTTGCCAAGAACTTGGCGGATCCAGCCGCGCGCCTCGTCACGTTTAATGGCGACGGCGTTTTGTCGGGCATCGCCGCTGATGCGGGCGTAGAGGCCGCCCTCGGCTCCAACGTCGGTCTGGGCCTTGCAGGCGTTTGGAACGCTGGGCAGCCGATCGATCTCGCCGAGTTCCGCATTGCCGGTAAGGCGCTGACGGCTGGGCTGGTCGGCAAGATCGACGGCACTAATTTTGACGGCACGATTTCGATCGACACAGCGAGCATTGCGCCGTTCTCGTCGCTGGCCGGGCGCTCGCTGAGTGGTGGGCTAAACCTGACCGCGACTGGGCGTGTGGAAGCCGTGGGCGGTGGGTTCAACCTCGTGCTTGATGGCACGGGCGATACGCTGCGCATTGATGATCCGACTGTGGATCGTTTGCTCAACGGCGAGATACAGCTATCGGGCCGCGTGGCGCGAGATGGTGGCGGGTTCTCGGCAGAGAATTTCAAGCTCGGCAACCAGCTCATTCAGGTCACTGCGGATGGCGTCTATGCGAGCGATAGCGCCGATTTCAATATCGGCCTTGATCTATCCGATCTCGGTCTGGTGGCGGAAAATGCCTCCGGTGCCTTGCGAGTGACGGGTTCGGCCCGTTCGGAAAATGCCGAAGCGCCGCTGGTGCTGGCTTTGGACGGTGTTGTTCCGACTGGGACACTGTCTGACTACGAGCTTCGCGACGCTAAGTTCGGCGTTGCAGCGTCGCTGTTCAATGGCGCGACCGACGGCACGATCAGCGGCAGCGCAGCGCTCGACGGGCATTTGGCGCAGCTGGCCTCGCAGTTCAAAGTCGACGAAGTTGCCCAATCGCTCTCGGGCCTGTCGTTTGACATCGCCGGAACCAAGGTGACCGGGCAGGCGCTGCGTGATGCGGAGACTGGTCTCATCAACGGCGGTTTTGATATTGCTGCACCAGATGTGTCTTTGGCAGCAGCTCTGGCGCTAACCGAAGCCTCGGGCGCGCTCAATGCCAAGGTGACGCTGGCGCCAGTGGATGGCGAGCAGGGCGCGCAGCTCACCGCCAATGCCAGCGATCTCAAGGTCAGGGGCGTCGCCATTGGGCGTGCCGATGTGGCCGCAACTATTGGCGATCTCTTTGGTGTTCCGGCGATTGACGGCATGGCAAATGCATCGACCATTGTGGCCGGGGGCACGGTGATCAACTCCGTGACCGCCAAGGCCAACCAATCGGGCGATACCACCAATTTTGATGCGCAGGCGGCGCTGGCAACGGGTACGAATATTGATCTCGCTGGCGCGTTGAGCCCGATTGCTGACGGCTATCGCCTGGCGCTCAATCGCGCTAACCTCACGCAGGGGCAGTTGGCGGCGACATTGGCGAGCCCAACGGAGCTTATTGTAGCGGGCGAAAGCGTTTCGCTCGATGCCTTGCGCCTTAATGTCGGTTCGGGCTCGATCACTGCTTCCGGCACAGCAGGCGATGTCTTGGATATGCGCGTCGTCATTGACGCCCTGCCGCTCAACATCGCCAATGCCATCGTTCCATCGCTGGGTGTCGCGGGCACGCTGAATGGTGAAGCGATTGTGACGGGCGCTGCGAGCGATCCAAATGTGCGTTTCAACGCCAACGGCAACGGCATTTCGACAGCGCAGATCGCGCCCTTCGGGATCGCCCCAATCTCGGCCTCGCTGGCGGGCAGTTTTGCGGCCAACACTGTGACCATTGAGAGCCTCACTGCCAATGGGAACGGTGGGCTCAATGTTTCAGGTTCGGGCCGCATTCCACTTGCTGGTGCGGACATGGCCGTGAGCATCAAGGGCTCGGCGCCGCTGGCGCTGGCAAACCGCTTCGTCGCTGACCGTGGCGCGCAGGTTTCGGGCACGGCCAGTTTTGATGCACAAGTTGGGGGATCGATTTCTAGCCCGCAATTTGGAGGCAGCGTTTCGCTGGCTGACGGCGGCTATATCGACCCAGAACTAAACCTGCGACTGCAGGGGATCACTGGTCGTGCTTCGCTTTCGGGCACAACCGCAACGGTCGAAAACCTCACGGCAAATCTTGCGACGGGCGGAAGTGTGTCGGTGGGCGGGACTATTGGTCTTAAGGGCAATCTGCCTGCCAACCTTACGATAGCGATCAATTCGGCCCGCTATGCCGATGGCGATCTTTTCATCGCGACCATACGTGGTGGCCTCAAGGTAACGGGTGGCCTCATGGCGACCCCGCTGCTATCGGGCGGCTTGACCGTAGAGCAGGCCAATATCACCGTACCAGATAGCTTTGGCGGCGCAGGGCAGATAATTGATGTCAACCATCGTTCGACCCCAGCCGACGTTGAGCAGACCTTGGTTCGTGCGAAGGTCGGCACCGATGCTGCCTCTCGCTCGGCTGTTGCGGGGGCAGGTCCTCAGCTTGCGCTCGACGTCACGATTGACGCGCCTAACCAGATCTTTATTCGCGGCCGTGGGCTCGATGCTGAAGTTGGTGGGTCGCTGCGCCTGACAGGGCCGGCAAGCAATATTCAGCCGGTTGGTGCGTTCAACTTGATCCGCGGCAGGCTGTCGATCCTCGGTCAACGCATCACCTTCACCTCGGGTGGGGTAACTCTGCTGGGTGATCTGGATCCGCAGATCAATCTCGTGGCGACGACATCAAACGACGATATCGACGTGACGGTGACTGTGTCTGGGCGGGCTTCTGCTCTAGACGTGACCTTCGGCTCCAGCCCGACCTTGCCGCAAGACGAAGTGCTCAGTCGTTTGATCTTCAATCGTCCGATCAGTGAACTGTCGCCACTACAATTGGCGCAACTGGCGGCCGCGGCGGCGGAACTGGTTGGTGGAGGCGGCGGTGGTCTTGTCGGCAGTCTGCGCGGTGCTGCAGGCTTGGCGGACCTCGACGTTGTCACCGATGCGGAAGGCAATGTTGGCGTGAAGGCCGGGACCTACATCCAAGACAATGTCTACCTAGGGGTAACGGCTGGGGCCAATGGCCAGTCCAAGGTCAACATCAACCTCGATGTGACCGACGATTTGACCGTGCGGGGAGCTGCCGGACAGGACGGAAGTTCAAGCCTGGGCGTCTACTTCGAGCGCGATTACTAAAATTTGGGGCCGGGCTGATTATCAGTCCGGCCTTTGTTTTTGCTGATAGTTGAGGGTTTTCTTGCTTGTTGGCTTGCGTTTCAGCGTGCCCACCGATCTAGTCGGCGCACATTAAGACGCAGGGGAGGGCGTTTTGAAGCATAGGTCTTTGATCGCTCTAGCACTGGCAACCGTCGCCTCGATTGGCGGCACGCGTTTATCGGCCGTTGCGATTCCCTGGCTGGTCCTAACAACGACGAATTCTCCCGTACTGACTGGCGCAGTGGCTATGGCCGAATTGCTGCCCTATGTGGCGGCGCAGTTTTTGGCCGGGCCCTACATTGACCGCTTGGGTGCACGCAGAGTTGCCGTCGTGTGCGACGTGATCTCTGTTGTACTGTTGATGATCATTCCAGTTCTATTCGCTTTGGGGATTTTTTCCGTCTGGATCCTCATCCCAGTCGTTGCCGTATTGGGCCTGTTGCGTGGGCCTTCGGATACGTCGAAGCGCGCTTTGGTGCCGCAAGTCGCTGCGGTGTCGGACGTGCCGCTGGAGCGGGTTACCGGCATTTTGGGCACAAGCGACCGCCTGGCAGGCACTCTTGGATTCGCCGGGGCAGGGGTGCTCATAGCGCTGGTCGGGCCGGTCGCGGCACTCTTCATCAACGCGGCGACATTTTTGGTCTCAGGGCTCCTGCTGTTCTTTGGCGTGCTCGTACCCAATCCTGAAAAGCCAACAGAGGATGAGCCGAAGCGCCCGCATTATTTTGCCGAGCTCGCCAGCGGGATCAAAACGGTTGCCGCGAGCCCGGTTTACCTCGGGTTTGCTGCCATGATGTTGGTCACCAATATGCTTGATAGCGCCTATGGTTCGGTCATGCTGGCAGTTTGGGTTCGAGAGCATGGCTTCGATGTTTCGTGGCTGGGCATAATCCTCGCGACCTTTCAGATTTCGGCCATTCTGGGCGCGGTGGTCGCGTCTATCTACGGCCAGACGCTGCCGCGCCTGCCCGTGGTCATCGGTGGTTTCCTATGCGCGGGACCTATTGCGTTTATGGCCATAGCGTTGAGCCCGAGCATCTGGGTTACGCTCGCTATTCTGCTCTGTTGCGGATTCTCGGCAGGTTTTCTCAATCCGGTTGTCAGCGCGGTTCTCTTCGAGCGCATCGATAGGAAGAAGACGGGGCGCATGGTCGGAACGTTTAGCGCCATGACGGTCGTGCTGCTGCCCTTTGGAGGGCTATATGCCGGAACGCTCATCGAGTTGACCGATATCACGACCACACTGATGATTTCCGCAGTGATCTACGGGCTCGCAGTGCTGCTGCCGCTGCTAATTCCGGGCTTTACCGAATTCGCACAGCGCCGCCCCCAAACCTCAACAGCCTCGTAAACCGAAAGGAATAGTCCACAGCCCTAAACTCGGAAATTGCGTTCAAGCGTTTCAATGCGCAAAGGCCGACAAAACTTAGGCTTTCAGTTCCGTTTTGCACATTGCTTGAGCAGTAACGGGCTCAAAAATCATGCAATTTTGGCCGACCCTGTTGACGGGAAAAGTGGGTGCCCCTATAACCCGGTCATCGCTGCAGAGCACAGCGCCTTCCGGCACTGAGTTCTAGCGGCGCAGAAATCTGAAAGATCAGGCAGTTTGGCCGGTAACGGCGCAAGAAGCTTTGTGTCTAAGAATTCCGGAAGTTTAGCTTCCAAAATGACGTGTCCGGTTTGTAGCCGATGGGTCAGCTCTTTGACATTGTGAAGACAAGAAGAAAGAGAAACGTGGACGGCGAGGTTCTTGCGAACTGATCCGGGGTTTACTCCGGTGAGGTTATACAAGACTTCGATGGGTGCACGTTTCTAGAGGTACACTCTTTTAGCGCTTTTTAGCGCAATTTGATGTGTGTCCTCGTCAAAACGCAAACGTGCATCTAGCGACAATAGTCATGATTAAACTTGAGAGTTTGATCCTGGCTCAGAACGAACGCTGGCGGCAGGCTTAACACATGCAAGT
>NZ_JAEMNZ010000009.1:0-166564 GCF_016461625.1 Devosia sp. MC532
CAGCAAGTCCGGCCTTCCGGCAAACCTCGGCCACCGGCGTACCGTCTTCCGCCTGCTTCAAAATGAACGCGATCTGCGCCTCGGTAAACTTGGACGTCTTCATCGAAATCTCCATATCCCGACCAAGGGATCATAATTGGAAAATTCCAGTTCAAAATGGTCCGAATTAGTGGGAGCACGTCTCTGCGCATGGCATGGCGACCAGTGCCGCTATTGCAGCCCGCCGACTGGGTGGTGACGTGTCGCTGATCGCCCGAATTGGCAATGACCTCATGGGCGATCAGTTTTTGCGCGAGGTCATGGACGAGGGTGTCGATTGCGCTTTTGTACGTCGCTTTGATGGCGTGGCCACTCCGCTCAGCGCGGTCGTTGTCGACGCTGCAGGGGAGCGCCTTGTCCTGCCCTATTATGATAAGGGCTTAGGTGCAGATCCGGCCTGGATACCAGAGGCTTTGGTTCAAGGGGCAGACGCGGTCGAGGTTGATGTGCGATGGCCCGAGGGTGCAGAGCGCGTGCTATCGCTCGCATGTGATGCCGGAAATATCGCAGTCCTTGATGCCGATGTTGGACCGGTGGACGTTATTGATCGGCTCGCAAAACTGGCGACACATACCGTCTTTTCTGCGCCCGCGGCCTTGACAGTTGCAGAACGAGACAGCGTGGTGGAGGCACTCGCTGTTCTCACTGGGCGATACGCGGGTTTTATCGCGATCACCGACGGTGCAGACGGCTGTTATTGGCAGGAAAACGGTGCGCTCTGCCACCTGCCTCCTCCAAGAGTAGACGCTATTGATACGCTTGCCGCGGGCGATGTCTTCCACGGCGCCTTCACGCTCGCCATTGCAGAAGGTCAAAGCATCCGCGAAGCGATTGCATTCGCCAATGTCGCTGCGGCTCTCAAATGTAAGACCTTTGGTGGACGCCTTGGGTCGCCCCATCGAGAGGCCGTTCTCGCGGCATTAGCGGATTAGAAACGGCGGCAGCGAACGACGCCGTTGACTCGAGATTGGTTTTGCAATCATTATCAATATAATGTGATTGTTCTGCAATCCTGCACAGTCCGTTGTGAAAACGCCTTCTTTTTTGTGTCGCGTACGGCCCCATATCTTGGCCACGAACGACATACAAAAAGGATTTAACCTATGTCACTCAAGGCCCTCGCAATCGCAACCGTCGCGACCGTCGCTTTCACTTCGACCGCAGCTTTCGCAGAAAGCCACTTCTCCAAGGACGAAGTGTTCGGCCGCTCGACCTATGTCACAACCGTTCTTCTGGCTGAGCAGGGCATCAATGCCACTAGCGTTGAAGCATGGGGTGAAGTGATCCGCGTTGAAGCCGCTTACGCCGATGGTTCGACGAAGCTGATCTTCGTGGACAAGGACACTCTTCGTCCAGTAACTCGCTAATTTTTTTGAGACAGGGCTTCCGGTGCTTGACGCCCGGGAGCCTTGTCTCTTTTCAGAGCAGGGCCTTTATCCTCAGTGGTGGGGATTTTGGGTTTCAAAAGTTAGTCGCCTCTTCGTGACGAAACTTTTTCCAAGTTAGGGTGTTGGTTCAGCATCTGCCTCAAACTTGGACTTGTTTATGAAATTCGTGCCTCTGTTCCTCGCCGGTATTGTCATGAGTGCTGCCACTGGTGCGGGATTTGCTCAGTCCGGTCCTGATTTGTCGCCCTATCCAGCGGCTAAACCCGGTCAGAAGCAACATGTCATCGTCCTGCCCCCTAAAGAAAACGAAGACCAACTCAAGCTGGAGTTGATCGTCGGCAAGTCGATGGAGATCGATTGCAACAACCATATGTTTGGCGGTGAACTCGATGAGGAAACTGTCGAAGGTTGGGGCTACAATTACTATGTGCTCGACGAACTCGGTAACGGCGCTTCGACCATGATGGGGTGCCCCGATGATTCCAAGCGTGAAGCCTTCGTGCGCAGCGTCGATGAAGAGCTGCTGCGCTACAACAGCAAGCTCCCTGTCGTTGTCTATACGCCCGAGGACGTTGAGCTGCGTTTCCGCGTCTGGCGTGCCGATGCAGAGCAGATCGTAAAATAGCGTCCTAACTGGTTTGGGTCTAAGCGGACACTAAGAGCTTTTTTGGAACGGCGTACCTCAGGTGTGCCGTTTTTGTAATGTATGGTTGCGCGTTCGGAGCGCTCGAAATTTAAGGGATTTCTTGAGGCGGGCTATCTTGTCGCAGTCGCCTCAGTGCCTTCACACTTGGGTGAGCGTTAGAGGACAAGAACAGCATTTTTGTCGCGTTCTGCGCAGGTGCTCTGGTCTGCGCGACAGTTGTATCTCTTGCCGGGCGTTGAGCCCAGAGTCACCGCCTGCTGTCTTGCGCGGTGAAAAACAAGCTTTGCTTTAGTGTTTAGTTGGGTGCCCGAAGCGGTAGTGGCTCGGCAGTGAGAAATGGAGCTGAATTAACTCGCCAGTAGAATCTAATTTCTTGGATTCACTTGTCGAAGTTGATTGTTAACCAAGCGTCGTGACTTCATAACCCTTTGTAAGCGCACAACAAAAGTAACGTCTGATTCATGAGCGGCAGCTAGTTACTGCGTGCCGCTCACAGCATGGGTGCGAATTCCTTCTTGTAATTGATGAATTGCAAGGGACGGATCGCTCACGCCTGTCGGCAGAAGAACGACAGAAAGACAGAATGCCTTCCACCGCCAACCGCTCGTCTCGAGGTTCTGTATGACCAGTACGCTCGAGCATATTCTTCGTCTTGACGGCGACATTGGCGTCAAAGCCGCTACCAATGTGGCGGAAGTTTTGCGTCAGGCCCTTCAAGATCACGCAACACTCCTCGTCGACACGCAGGCGGTCACTCATGCTGATCTCACCAGCGTGCAGACCCTGCTGGCTGCCAAGCGTTTGGCGGATCAAAACGAGACCACAGTGCGCATGGCAGAGCCGCTTGCTCCCGCCCTCGTGGACGCGCTTACAAGCTTGGGGCTGTTGTCAGCTGGTCAAGCCGACCTGTCGTTCTGGCCCCTTAATCCTGAACAGAAGTGAAGGCTTGAACTATGGCTAAAACCATTTTGACCATCGATGACTCTGCTTCCATTCGGCAGATGGTGTCGATGACGCTCATGACTGCCGGTTATGACGTGGTTGAGGCTGCCGATGGCGCCGAAGGCTACGAAAAGGCGATCGCGCAGCCGATCGATGCCGTGCTGACCGATCTCAACATGCCCGTCATGAACGGCATTGAGTTTGTCCGTAAATTCCGTGAGCACCCCTCGAGCAAGGGTGTGCCGATCATTTTGCTGACCACCGAGTCCGACGACGAGCTCAAGCACCAGGCCAAAGACGCCGGTGCTACCGGTTGGATCGTTAAACCCTTTAAGCAAGACCAATTGCTTGCGGTTATTAAGAAAGTCACGGGCGCATGATCGGGATAGATCCTGCGGAAACATTCCGTCAGGAAGCACGTGATCTTTTGGAAGAGCTCGAAAGCGGGCTGCTTGACCTTGGGCAAGATCCGCAGAATCGTGCGTTGATCGACTCCAGCTTTCGCGCCCTGCACACCATCAAGGGCTCCGGGGCGATGTTTGGCTTCACCACGGTGGCCAATTTCGTTCATGAGTTCGAGACGGCATTCGATCGCGTCCGCAAGGGCCAGAGCGACGCCAGCTCGCGCCTGATCGATATTGCCCTCGAAGCCAAGGATTACATTAGCGCGCTGATTGAGGACGAGGAGACCGACGTCGACGGTGACGCTATTCTCTCGCGCCTGCGCGTTATCGTCGGCTCCAGTGCAACTGCGCCAGCGGCTGATGTCGCTCCTGTCGCGCCTAGGGTGGCACAGGACGACATAAGAACCTGGCGGCTTGAGTTTTATCTGCCGTCGGACGCTTTGGTTTTTGGCACCAATCCGCAGCTTTTGCTTGCTGAACTTGCCGACATTGGCCCAACCAAAGTCATGGCGCTGACCGAGCGCGTTCCGGCCCTCGATACGCTCGATCCTGAAGTGCCACACATCGGCTGGCGCGTTGATATCGACGCTGTCGATCCAAGCGATGCGATCGACGACGTCTTCATGTTCCTGCGCGATGCCATGGAATTAACGCTGGTCGAGGTGGCACCAGAAGCCGCTCCTGCGCCCGTTTCGGAGCCCGCCGAACCTGCACCGAGCTCGGTGTCGAAGCCTGCTGCCCCGGCCAAGGCCGATGCGACAGGCGACAAAGCTGCATCAACGTCGCTGCGCGTTCCAGCGGAGCGTCTTGACGAGCTGATGGATCGGGTTGGCGAATTGGTGATTGCGCAAGCGCGCCTGAGCCAGCTCGCCGCGCATTCGGACGATGCGACGCTGAAATCGGTCGCGGAAGATTTGGAACGCCTGTCCTCTGGTCTGCGCGATACGACCATGGGCATTCGCATGGTGCCGATTGGCACGCTGTTCAGCCGCTTCCGCCGCTTGGTCTATGACCTTTCAAGCGAGCTGGGCAAACCGATTGAGTTTGTTACCGCCGGCGAGGACACCGAGCTCGACAAAAACGTCATCGAACGTTTGGCCGATCCTCTGGTGCACCTGATCCGCAATGCGGTGGATCATGGGCTTGAAAGCCCAGATCGTCGCCGCGCGAGCGGCAAATCGGAAACCGGCCTCGTGCGCCTTTCGGCGACCTATTCCGGCGCCGAAGTCGCCATTTCGGTGACCGACGATGGTGCCGGGCTCGACGCTCAGCGTATTCGCGCCAAGGCTGAAGAAAACGGGCTGATTTCCGCCGATGCCAAGCTGAGCGATCAAGAGCTCTATCAGCTGATTTTCGCGCCCGGTTTCTCGACCGCCCAGCAGGTCACTTCGCTCTCCGGACGCGGGGTGGGCATGGATGTTGTTAAGCGCACCATTGATGGTCTGCGCGGCACCATCGAGCTCAACACCAATCCCGGTGCCGGGACCACGGCAAGCCTGCGCTTGCCGCTGACCTTGGCGATTATCGAAGGCATGTTGGTGCGCGTTGGCGATGGGCTCTACACCATCCCTTTGGCCGCCGTTGAAGAATGTGTTGAGCTGACCGCTGAAGCAGAAGCGACGCGTTCGGGCCGCAATTTCCTCGATATCCGCGGGAGCCTCGTGCCCTATCTGCGCTTGCGCGAAGTGTTCCAAACCCCGGGCGAGACCGATGAATACCAGAAGGTCGTCATCGTCTCTTCGGGCGAAGGTCGCGTCGGTCTCGTGGTCGATCAGATCATTGGCAACAACCAGACCGTGATCAAACAGCTGTCGCGCCTTCACAGCGGCATCCGCACCTTCTCGGGCGCCACCATTTTGGGCGACGGCTCTGTCGCGCTCATTCTGGATACAGCTCATCTCGTGTCGGCAGGACAAAGCTACGTTGGTCGTTCTGAGAGGGCCGCATCATGACCCCATCCGATATGAAAGCGCTCACCATTCGCTTGGGCGACGAAATTTTCGCCCTCGAAGCCGAACGTGTCCGCGAAATCCTTGAGCCTGTGCCGGTCACAATCGTGCCCAATGCTCCAGAGTTCGCGAGGCATCTGATTAACTTTCGTGGCCGCGTGGTGCCGCTGACCGATCTCCGGGTCGTGTTCAACATGCCCCGTCCACCCGCCGATCAAGACACGCGTGTCGTCGTCATGGAACTCGACATCGATGGCGAGCCGACCATCCTCGGCGTTTTGGCCGACAAGGTCTGCGACGTCACCGACATCGAGAGCAAATTTATCGAAGACGCCCCCAAAGTGGGCATGCGCTGGCCTGCCGAACTGGTCAAATCCATCGGCAAGCGCGACGGCGGCTTCATCATCATTCCCGATCTGGGACGCATCTTTCAAAGTCAGGGCGCCAGAATAGCGCCTAGTGCAGCATCAGAAGAAAGGCTCGCTTAGTGCGCCTATCTATTAAACTAAAGCTAGCCGCTGTTTTCGGCTTCATTCTCATCTTGGCCTGTGCGGGCAATCTGCTCGCCATCAATAGCTTGGCCACACAGAACGAACGGGCCAGCTACCTTATTAGCAACGTCGCCGCGCGTTCGGTTAAGCTGTCCGATCTTAAAGCAGCGTTGACCTATGTTAGCCTGCAGAGTGCGTTCCTGCAGAGAGAGACTAATCTTGCTGGCCGTCAGGCGGCTCACGCGCAGGTGCAACAGGCCTACACGACTCTGCGTGCCGGCATTGATGATGTCGCACCACGCTTCTCCAATCCGGATGAAGTTGCGCAGTTCCAAGAGTTTGTGGCCTTGGTGGATGCCTATTGGCCAGTCCTTGAAGAGGTGGCAGTCCTCACTCTTCGTAGCTCTGATGATCTCGCATATGACTTGACCTCTAGCGATGGGATCGCCGCAAAATTTGCCTTTGACGATGCGTCAACCAAGCTGCGTGACATGGCACGCGCACGCTTTGAGGCTGGTGATCAGACTGCGTTTGATGCTTATGTCGGCTATACGCGCATGGCAGAAGACACCGCCGCGCTGTTCAGTAAGCATCGCGATATTCTGCTCCACAGCGCAAATCCAGAAACACAAGACCGATTGGCGGATGAATATCGCACGGTTCTGGACCGCATGCTGAATGGCGTCACGCGTCTCGAGACCCACGCTGTCGCTGGCGAAGTGGCGGTTTTCGCGGACGCGATGAAGAAGCTAAACGCCTTGGCGACAGTCATGGACGCCACCGTAGAGCTAGCGCTCGAGCGCTCGTCTTATCAGAGCTTCCTGAAGTCTAATGAAGCTGTGCCGCTGCGTGAACAGGCCAATGCGATCATTGATGATATCATCGACCGCAATGCTCAGTTCTTGATGCAGTCTGTTGTGGACGCACAGGAAAGTTATCAGACCGAACGTAACTTCCTTCTCGGCTTAATGATCGTCTCGGCACTTGCTGCCATTGTCGCTGCAATCTTCATCACCACCGCAATCACCCGTTCGCTCGGCCGTGCGGTTAAGCTGGCGGAAGCCGTTGCTGATGGCGATCTCAATGCTAAGGTCGAAGTAAAGAGCAATGACGAAGTGGGTGACCTGATCAAGGCGCTTAACGCCATGACCGGTAAGCTCAGCGCAGTGGTCACCGAAGTCGTCAACGCAACCCGCAATGTTGCCTCGGGCAGCCAGGAAATGTCGGCCACGGCCGAACAGCTGAGCCAGGGCGCAACCGAGCAGGCCTCGTCCACTGAAGAAGCTTCGGCCTCGATGGAACAGATGGCTGCGACCATCAAGCAGTCGGCTGAAAACGCTACCCAAACCGAAAAGATCGCGCGCCAGTCGGCCGCTGATGCCAAGGCTTCGGGTGAAGCCGTGACCAATGCGGTCAACGCCATGCAGACCATTGCTGAAAAGATCATGGTCGTGCAGGAAATCGCCCGTCAGACCGACCTTCTGGCGCTGAACGCGGCAGTGGAAGCGGCGCGCGCTGGTGAACATGGCCGTGGTTTTGCGGTTGTGGCCTCTGAAGTGCGCAAGCTTGCGGAACGCAGCCAGAGTGCTGCTGCCGAAATCTCGACCCTTTCGGGCACGACGGTTAAGGCCGCGCAGTCGGCAGGCGACATGCTTGCAAAGCTGGTTCCCGATATTCAGCGCACCGCTGAATTGGTGGAAGAAATCTCGGCGGGTAGCCGTGAGCAGAGTGCTGGCGCTATGCAGGTCAACGCTGCCATCCAGCAGCTTGATAAGGTCACCCAGCAGAACACCTCTGCGGCAGAAGAAATGGCGTCGACCTCGGATCAGTTGGCGGCGCAGGCCGAACAGCTCGAACAGGCGATCAGCTACTTCCGCCTCGAAGAAGAAGCGCGCGAAACCAAGCGCGTCGATCCAGCACCGGTTGAAAAGAGCAAGCCTGTGCGTGCGCCAGCCCGCAAGTCCGAAGCTGCGTCTTCCAAGACAGCCCAGGGTGGCGGTTTCGATCTCGACCTCAGCGATGATGGTCAGGACGAATTCGACAGCGAGTTCGCCCGGCGCCCGAACGTCTGACCGTTCAACTCTTAAACGATCCGGTCGCTCTTCGTGAGCGGCCGGACACACAAACGATTGCTGCGTTTTCGCGGCGCTTTGGATTGTCGAATGGCTGAATTATCTCAATACGTTACCCTAGGCGTCGCTGACGAAGTGTTCGCCGTGCCGGTTGGCAAGGTGCAGGAAATTCTGGATCTTCGGCCAATCGCACGCCTGCCGCGTGCGCCTCATTATCTGTTGGGCATGATTGATGTGCGGGGCACTTCGGTCCCGGTGCTTGATCTGCGTCTGACCTTGGACATGCCCGCCGCTGCGGACACCGAAACCAGTCGTATTCTCGTGCTGTCGGTGGAAGGGCCCAATGGCAGCATGACAGTGGGTCTCAAGACCGACCGGGTCTTTGAAGTCACCGTTCTCGACGATGACACGCTTGATCCTGCGCCAACGGTAAACAGTGGGTGGAGTGATCACGGCATTGCTGGCGTCGGTCGACGCAAAGGCGAATTTGTCGTTGTCCTCGACCTCGACCGGCTTCTGAAAAAAGAAGTCTCTGCGGCCACCCACGCTCTTTGACCCCTTCACGATCGGCATTTCAGCCGGTCGTGCCTCCATTTGTTCGGAACTCACTTTGCATTCCTCCGCCACTCCATCGCTTGTGGGTGAACTCGATCACCTGACCAGCGTCGACTATGACCGCATCGCGAGCATTATTTCCTCGCAGATCGGCATTCGTTTGCCTCCGGCCAAACAGTCGATGGTGGAGGGGCGTCTGCGCAAGCGCGTGCGCGCGCTCTCGCTCAAGAGTGTCCGGACCTATGGTGATTATCTGTTCCGTCAGGGCGGGCTCGATAAGGAGCTGCCCTATCTCATCGATGCGGTAACGACCAACAAGACCGATTTCTTCCGCGAAAGCGATCATTTCGAGCTGATGCGTAGCCGCATGGTCCCGCAGCTCCTCAAGGCGCGGCTGGGTGAAGCTTCGCCGCTTCTCAAAATTTGGAGCGCGGCAAGCTCAACGGGAGCCGAGGCTTACACAACCGCTATGGTGCTCGCCGAGATGCAAGCCCAAAGCAAAGACTTCCGCTATGCGATCCTAGCGACGGACGTGTCGCGCTCGGTGCTCAAAATTGGCCAGATGGCGATCTATCCAGAAGAGCAAATCGCCCCTGTGCCTAAGGCGATGCAAAGCCGTTACCTCATGTTTTCGCGTCGCAATGGGATCCGCAACGACGTGCGGATCGTCCCTGAACTGCGCCAGCGTGTGCGCTTCAACTATCTCAATCTGATGGAAACCAGCTATCCGGTTGACCGTGACGTGGACATCATCTTCCTGCGCAACGTTCTGATTTATTTTGAGAAAAACGATCAGCAGGCGGTCATAGAACGGCTGATGAGCCACCTTCGTCCGGGTGGGTATCTGGTTCTGGGCCATTCTGAATCCATGATTGGGACCTCGGCCGGTTTCCACCAAATCGCCCCTGCGGTGTTCCAGAAAACAACGGTAGCTGCATGACTGAGCTGACCACCTCCAAAATTCGCGTGCTGGTTGTCGATGACAGCGCCTCAGTGCGCACGGCGCTCTCTGATATCATCAACTCGGACCCCGAGCTGGAGGTCATGGCGACGGCAACCGATCCCTATGTGGCGGTGGAACGCATTCGCCATGAAGTGCCCGATGTCATCTTCCTCGATATCGAATTGCCGCGCATGGATGGGCTGACCTTCCTGCGCAAACTCATGTCCCAGCGCCCCATTCCGGTGGTGATTTGCTCCAGCCTAACGCAAGACGGCAGCGACATGTTTTTGCAGGCGATGGAAGCGGGCGCCGTCGATATTGTGGCCAAGCCGCAGATGGACACGGCGCAGTTCCTGCATGAATCGAGCATGCGAATTTGCGATGCGGCCAAGGCCGCAGCCCATGCTCGTATGCCCGGCACGGCCAAGCGCCGCGTTGCGGCCCCGGTCGCCCAGATCAAGGTCGAGGGCAAGCTGACGGCAGACGCGATTTTGCCGCCGCTCACCGATCTGCGCCGCACCAATCTTATCGCGCGCTTGCCGCAGACAGAGCCGCTAATTGCCATTGGCGCCTCGACCGGGGGCACGGAAGCCTTGCGCGAAGTGCTTGAGGCCTTGCCCGAAACCAGCCCGGCCATTCTGATTGTCCAGCATATGCCGGCAAAATTCACCGCCGCCTTTGCGCGCCGCCTCAACACCACCTGCGCCGTCACGGTCAAAGAAGCTGAAGATGGCGATGTGGTTCTGCCCGGTCAGGTGCTCATCGCCCCAGGCAATCAGCACATGGTTTTGGTGCGCAATGGCGCGCGCTACACCGTGCGTCTGGACGATGGCCCTCATGTCGCGCGCCATCGTCCTTCTGTCGATGTTCTGTTCCGCTCGGTCGCGCAGTCCGCTGGCAAAAATGCCTTGGGCATGTTGCTCACCGGCATGGGCGACGACGGGGCAAACGGCCTTCTTGAAATGCGCGGCATGGGCAGCACCACCATCGCGCAAGATGAGGCGACTTCGGTGGTCTATGGCATGCCCAAGGAAGCGGTGCAGCGCGGCGCGGCGGTAAAAATTCGCCCGCTCGATCGCATGGCCGCCGAGATCGCCGCCTTTGCCCATGCTCACAACAGCTCTGGAGACAGCGCATGACCATTCAGCTTGATCCAGCACAGCTTCGCGCCCTCGTAGAGGACGTGCGCAAACCACGTGAAGCCATTGAAGCGGCCTTTGTCGACGCTGGCGATCGCCTGAGCGAAGGGGCAAGCTTGCTCAATACGCTCACCCGATTGTTCGAAGCTATGCCCAGCGCCTTGCAGGGCGAGGAAGTCGGCGCAGCGGTTCAGCATCTCGATGCAGTTTCGGGTCGCGCTCTGACGCTGTCCGAGCGCTTTGATTTTGAAAAGACCGATCTCGATAGCCTCGTGGGGGTCGTGACCGCAGCCTCCTCGCCCATCGATGCCCTGCGCCGCACTATCAAAATGATGGGCATTGTCTCGATCAATGCGCGCGTCACCGCCGCAGGGATTGTCGGCAATGACGATGATTTCGAGGTATTCACCGCTGACATCAAAACCCTGTCCGATACGGCGGGCAAAACCATTCAGGAATTTGCGCAGGTCTATCGCCAGCTTGCCGACGAGGTGAGCCGGGCGTCGCTGCAGCGCTCAGCCTTTGAAAGCACCCATTCCAACACGCTGAGCACGCTGGCGCAAAACCTCAGCACGGCCATTACCGGGCTTAATCAGCATCAGTTCCTCGCCGCCGAGTCCAGTATCGAAACCGGACGCGTCGGTCGGCAGATCACGGGGCGTATTGGCAGCACTGTCATGGCGCTGCAGGTGGGCGACGCCACGCGTCAGCGGCTTGAGCATGTCGAGGCACTGCTGAGCGCGCTCTCAACCCTAGCCGAAAATGGCAGTTTTGAAGGCGAAGCGATTGCGCCAGAGCATCTGCCGCTCTGCCTTGCGGCACTCGCCGCCTTGCAGGACGAATTGTTTGGCGATTGCATCGACACCTTCGCCGATGAGGTCAGCGCGGCACAAAACGCTCTGCGCGAGCTGGTCTCGGATGCCAGCATCATCATCTCCTTGAGCAAGGAGTTTCAGGGCGATGGCAAGGGCAGTGGCTCGGCCATCTCGACGCTGAACGTGCAGGTGGGCACCGCTGTGACCACCGTCAATGATTTCGAAGGCGAGCGCGGCAAGCTTGAGGCGACCTCCATTTCCGTTCAGGAATTGGTGCGCAAGCTGCTCGAGCATGTGGAAGCGGTTCAGGAAATCGAAGCCAGCATGCATCTTGTCAGCCTCAACACCGCCGTGCGCTGCGCCCAGATGGGGCCGCGCGGCGCGCCGCTTACCATTATCGCCATGCAGTTGCGCGAGCTGACTGCTGAAACAGTCACCGCTGCGCAAGCTGCGATGGAGCAACTGACGAAGGCGACAGAATTTGCTAGCAAGCTCCACGATGCTGAAGCGCAAAGCGCGGATGGCCCGGTGGGGGAATTGGAGCGGCGGGCCAAGGCGGCATTGGCGATCCTGCTTGAGCTTGATCAGCGCATCTCGGTCGCGCTCAAACAGCTTAACTCCGACGCACCGCGCGTCATTCGCCTGCTCGAAGCGGCCGAGCGTGGGCTCGAAGGGCAGACCCGTCTCGTTGAACGGCTCGATGCCATCAAGGCGGAAATTGAGGCATTGCGCGGCGAAGACACGCCAGAGCAACTGCCTGACGCTCTCAAGCCGATCTTTGCCAAACTACGCAAACTCTACACCATGGAAGCAGAGCGCCAGATCCATGATCGTCTGGTTGGAGCCCCTCTCGTTGCTGCCCCCGCCGCAGCCGATGACGACATTTTCTTCGGCTTTGATGAACCCGATGCCCCGGCTTCTGGAAGCTCTGACCTAGGCGATTTCGATCTCTTTGAAGCCGAACCCCCTGCCGCTGTCGAAGCCCCTGCGGAAGAGGATGTCTTCTTTGATGATTTCGGCACCGAGCCAGAGCCCATTGTGGTCAGCCCACTCAGCGAGACTGACGGTTTTGAGCTCTTGAGCGAAGCGTCCGAAGTCAGCGTGACGGACCCTGAGCCCAAGAAAAAAGATGCCGACGATTTCGACGACATCTTCTTCTAAGCTGTCCCTCGCCTAGACCGACAGCGAATGTCGGGCCGCGCCGAGGGTCAGATATTGGTCAAACCGCGCCGCTATGGCCCGCACGAACGGTCGGCCCGTATCGGTGACGACCACTGAATTGCCCGAAAGCGTCAGCAGCCCGTCGCTGTCGCTTTCGGCCATCAGCACGGCGCTCTCAAAGAGATTTGCGCCCGCCCGTCCAAACTCGTGAAAATCCTCCGGCCGCAAGGCAAAGGCGCAGAGCAGGCGCTCAATAGCGTGGCGATGGAGGCGATCCTCTGGTGTCAGCGCCACCCCTTTTCCAGTGGCCGGCTTGCCCTCATGCACCCGGCGTTTGTAGTCCGCGGTCGCCACAATGTTTTGCACATAGCCCTGCGGAAACTGCCCGATCGCCGAAGCCCCGAAGCCGATAAGCGCATCGGCCGCATCATCGGTATAGCCCTGAAAATTGCGCTTGAGCGTGCCGTTCTCGGCAGCAATGGCGAGGCTATCGCCGGGCCGGGCAAAGTGATCAAAGCCAATCGGGCGATACCCAGCCCAGGTGAACATCTCCGCCGCGCGCTGTGCCTGCTGGAACCGACTATGCCGGCCGGGCAATGTGGCTTCATCGATCATCTTCTGATGCGGCTTCATCCAAGGCACATGCGCATAGCCAAAGAGCGCGCAGCGATCTGGCTCCATCAGCAACGCCTTGGCGACGGTCTTTTCCAGCGCCGAAAGCGTCTGGTGCGGCAGCCCATAGACGAGATCGAGATTGACCGAACGCACGCCCCGGCTGCGTACCGCCTGCACCACAGCCGCGGTCTGCTCATAGCTTTGCAGCCGATTGATCGCCTTTTGCACGGTGATGTCAAAATCCTGCACGCCAATGCTGGCCCGCGTCAGCCCAAACTCTGCAAAAGCGTCAAACCGCCCCTCATCGAGATCATTGGGGTCAATCTCAATGCTAATCTCTGCCTCGGGGCTGAGTGTAAAGCCGTCCGCAATCTTGCGTTTTAGCGCGAGGAGATCGGCGGGCTTGAGCAAGGTTGGCGAACCGCCCCCGAGGTGGATCGCTGTAACAATGCCACGCCCCTCTAGCTGGCGCGAAACCCAATCCATCTCCGCGTAAAGCGCAAGAAGATAGTCCGCCACCGGCTCATAGCGCAGCGTGTGCTTGGTGTGGCAGCCGCAAAACCAACAGAGTCGATCGCAATAGGGGATATGGAAGTAGAGCGAGAGCGTCGCGTCTTCTGGCAAAGCCTTGAGCCATTGCGCATAGGTTTGCCCCGTGATGCCGTCATGAAAATGCGGCGCGGTGGGATAGCTTGTGTAACGCGGAACAGGGGCGGAATAGCGATCCACCAATTGTGCGGTCGTCAGCGCCATGGGAAGGCTCCGGGCCAATGTCATTGACCCGTATTTAACGCTCCATCGCCCCGCGCTATTTGATTGGGATCAAATGTTTTCGCGGTTTTTTGCGCGGGCAATGGTCAGCGTCGCCCCAATTGACGCCGCCATAATCGCCACCATGCCGATGGTCTGCAAAACGCTCAACCGCTCGCCCAAGATAACCAGCCCCGAGATTGCCGCCAAAGCGGGTTGCCCGCTCATCAAAATCCCAAAGAGCCGCGCTGGAATATGGGGCAGGGCCACCATATCAAGCGCATAGGGAATAGCGCTCGACATCAGCGCCACGGTGATGGCAAGCGGTAGGATCGAGACGTCAAACAGCGCCGGACCCGCCGTCATAAGTCCAAAGGGCAGGGCGATGATCGCCGCCGTGCCAACACCGAGCGCTGCGATATGCGGCCCGCCGCCGGTCCCCGCCCGCTGCCCAAAGACAATATAGCCCGCCCAGCACGCGCCCGCTGCCAGAGCGAGCAACACCCCGATAATCGAAATATCGTCACCGCTTCCGCCCCAGGGGATTAGCGAACCAAAACCGATCAGCGCCAAAACGATCCAGAAGAAATCGAGCGGCTTTCTCGCGCCAAAAAGCGCGACCGCCAGTGGCCCGGTGAACTCGAGGGCAACCGCCAACCCCAGCGGAATGTGTTCCAGTGCCGCGTAGAAGAAGAGGTTCATCGCCCCCATCGAGACGCCATAAAGCAGCACCGCCCGCCATTGTTTCCCATCGAGCTTAAACCGCCAGGGGCGGAAAATGGCGATGAGAACCACGGCGGCAATGGTCAGCCGCAGCGCTGTTGCGCCCGGTGCGCCAACCAGCGGAAACAGCATTTTGGCAAAGCTGGCCCCGGTTTGGGTAAAGGCCATGCCGAGCGCGACGAGAAGAACCGGGAGAGCGATGGAATTGGGCCGCACAACACTGCCTAAGACGAGGTGACGAACAGCTCTAGCATTGAAACTTTGCCGCGTCATGGTCTGCCCTTGCGCTCACCCTTGCGAGAAACGCCACCCAGCCGATTGACCGCAGCCGCTCCAGTCTTTAGCCCTGTTAAGAGGAGAACAAAGGAGGAATGCTCATGGAATATCGTCAACTGGGCCGATCAGGCCTCAAGGTCTCGGTTATGACCATGGGCACAATGACTTTCGGCGGTAGCGAAAAGATTGGCCATGCCGACGTCAATGCCGCCGCGCGGCAAGTGGACATGTGCCTCGACGCGGGGATCAATCTCTACGACACAGCCAATGTCTACAATGCTGGCGTCTCCGAAGAAATCTTGGGCGAAGTGCTCGCGCAGAATGGTCGGCGCGACAAGGCTCTTGTCGCCACCAAGGTGCGCTTCAAAATGGGCGATGGGCCCAATCAGGCCGGGCTGTCGCGCCACCACATTATCGAGCAGTGCAAGGCGAGCCTGAAACGGCTCAAGACCGATTACATTGACCTCTATCAGGTCCATGAGTGGGACGGGCTGACCCCGATCGAGGAAACCATGGAGGCGCTGGATACGCTCGTGCGCCACGGTCATGTTCGCTACATCGGCTGCTCGAACTATTCCGGCTGGCACATCATGAAAGCGCTCATGGCCAGCGAAAAGCGCGGCAGCGAACGCTTTGTGTCCCAGCAAATTCACTACTCGCTGCATTCGCGCGATGCCGAATATGAACTGGTCCCTGTTTCGCACGATCAGGGCCTTGGCATTCTCGTGTGGTCCCCGCTGGCGGGCGGCCTGCTCTCGGGCAAATATCGTCGCGATGGCGGCCCGGAAAGTGGTCGCCATGTTGGCGGTTTCCGCGAGCCTCCGGTTTATGATTGGGAAAAGCTCTATTCCATCATCGATGTGCTCATTGAAATCGCCGAACAGCGCGGCGTCTCTGGGGCGCAAGTGGCGTTGGCTTGGCTGCTGGGGCGCCCCGGCGTGACCTCGGTGATCATTGGCGGACGCAACGAAGCCCAATTTGCCGACAATATTGCCGCCGCAAAGCTCACCCTCTCAAGCGAAGAACGAGCGCGGCTCGAAAAGGCCAGCCAACCGCCGCTGCTCTATCCTTATTGGCATCAAAGCTTTACAGCGCAGGATCGATTAGGCCCCGCCGATTGGGGTCTTATTCGTCCCTATGCTGAGGAGCTCAAGCGTGGTTGATCTGGTTTTTGATGCGCCGCAGCCGGTGCTTGTGCCTGTCGCCGATGGGCGCTTTTTTCCGGTGCGCCGCGTTTACTGCGTGGGCCGAAATTATGCTGAGCACGTCAAAGAGATGGGCAATGATCTGCGCGATCCGCCCTTCTTCTTTGAAAAGCCAGCGGACGCGGTGGTTATTGACGACGCCCCAATCGCTTATCCGCCGCAGACCGCCGATTTCCATCATGAGATCGAGCTGGTAGTTGCCATTGGCAAAGACGGCGAGAACATTGCTGAAAGCGATGCGCTAAGCCATGTTTTTGGCTATGCGGTGGGTCTCGACATGACGCGCCGCGACCTCCAAGCCCAAGCGAAAAAGCAGGGGCGGCCGTGGACAATGGCCAAAGGCTTTGATCAGTCTGCGCCAATTGGGCGGGTTGTGCCCGCAGCGCAAATCGGCCATCTCCAAGCCGGTGCCATCACGCTCAAGGTCAATGGCGCGCTGCGCCAATCGGGTGATTTGTCTGAACAGATTTGGTCCGTTCCCGAGACCATCTCCTATCTCAGCCAATTCATTGCGCTCAAAGCAGGCGATTTGATTATGACCGGCACGCCTGCGGGCGTTGGAGCGGTGGTGAAAGGCGATGTTCTCGAAGGCGCTATTGCGGGCCTTGGGACCATCAAAGCGGAGATCTTTTAATGCCACCCGTCTGGTCTGCTCAGCAGGATGCAGCACTTATCGCTGTTTCAAATTGGCTTAAGGACAAAAACGCTCCGCAAGTCTTTCGCCTGTTTGGTTGGGCCGGCACGGGCAAGTCAACGCTGGCCGTGCACTTAGCGCAAGACGTGCGCTCGGTGCGCTATGCAGCTTTCACCGGCAAGGCTGCGATGGTCATGCGCAAGCGCGGCTGCAAGGGCGCGCAAACCATCCATTCGCTGATCTATACGCTGGTCTCGGACGATAATGGCGAGCCGCGCTTTGCGCTCGATCCCGAAAGCGGGGCCGCCGACGCCGACCTCATCGTCATTGACGAGGTCTCGATGGTCGATCAGCAGCTTGCAATCGACCTTCTCTCGTTCGGCACCAAGGTTTTGGTTCTCGGCGACCCCTTCCAGCTGCCGCCAGTGCAGGGCGCAGGCTTTTTTACCGATGTCGAACCCGACATCATGCTCACCGAAATTCACCGCCAGGCCGCCGATAATCCGATCATCCGCCTTTCGATGGCTGTCCGTGAAGGGGGCTATCTGGAACACGGCACCTATGGTGAGAGCTGCGTTGTCACCCGTGCTCAGGTTGATCGTGACGCGGTGATGGAGGCCGATCAGGTTCTCGTTGGGCGCAATAAAACGCGTCTGACCTATAATGATCGTATCCGCGAGCTGAAAGGCCTGCCGTTCCATGAGCCGGTCCTTGGCGACCGAATGGTGTGCCTGCGCAACAATCCGCGTAAACGTCTCCTCAACGGTCAAATCTGGATCGTCTCGGAAGCTTGGAAACGCAACGCTGGCAAGTGGACGCTTCTCCTCGTTGATGATGAAGGCAAGGGCGAAGCCAAAGTCCTCACGCACAAGGCGTTCTTTGCGGGTGAGGAAGACGCTATGGCGTGGACCGAGCGCCGCCAGTTTGACGAGTTCACCTTTGGCTATTGCCTCACCGTCCATAAGGCGCAGGGCAGCCAGTGGGACAATGTCTATCTCTTCGATGAGAGCCATGTCTTCCGCGAGGAACGCGCGCGCTGGCTTTACACGGCGATTACCCGTGCCGCTGAAAAGATAACCATCGTCAGCGGCTAAGGCCGCCATTCGGCCGCGCCAGAGTCAAAGTTCAGTCATGTTTTCCGCATCTATGGGGGCAGGGCCTAAGCTTGCCCGCGCGTATCGCCTTGGGCCGATGCTCGCTTGAACTTGAGGATTTGATCCCTCATTGTGAACTTTGAAATCGCGAAAAGCCGGAGGCGCAGATGCACCACGAGTCCCCATTGATCACGACGATCGTAGCGGGTTTGGTGCTAGCCTATATCTTCGGCATGATCGCCAACCGGTTCAAAATGCCCCCTTTGGTGGGCTATTTGTTCGCCGGTATTCTCGTCGGTCCCTTCACGCCCGGCTTTGTCGCCGATCAGAAAATCGGGGCCGAACTGGCCGAAATGGGCGTCATCCTCCTCATGTTCGGGGTGGGTCTCCATTTCTCTCTCAAAGACCTGATGAGTGTCCGCAATATTGCAATTCCCGGCGCTGTGGTGCAGATCGCCTCGGCCACGATTCTGGGCGCGGGCTTGGGCCTTCTCTTGGGCTGGAGCCTTGGCGCGGCCCTGCTCTTTGGCTTGGCGCTGTCCGTGGCGTCCACCGTCGTACTGCTTAAGGCGCTGCAAGACCGGCGCTTGCTGGAGAGCGAGCGCGGGCGGATTGCTGTTGGCTGGTTGATTGTCGAAGATCTGGCCATGGTCCTCGCGCTGGTCCTGGTTCCCGCTATCGCCAGTGTCAGCGGCACGACAACGGGCGTGCACGATCCCTTCGTCTCCTTCGTTACCCGTATTCTGGGCGTTGATATCGGCATCTGGGGCGTGCTCGTTCTGACACTTATCAAGGTGGCCGCTTTCGTTGGCTTCATGCTTGTCGTGGGTCGACGCATTATCCCTTGGGCGCTGCACACCACGGCTCACACCGGCAGTCGCGAGTTGTTCCGTCTCGCCGTGCTGGCTATAGCCTTGGGCGTTGCCCTCGGCTCGGCCATGCTCTTTGGCGTGTCGCTGGCGCTTGGCGCTTTCTTTGCGGGCATGATCTTGGCTGAGAGCGAGCTGTCTCATCGCGCCGCCAACGAAACCCTGCCGCTGCGCGATGCCTTCTCGGTTCTCTTCTTTGTCTCGGTCGGCATGCTGTTCGACCCGGCCATCCTTTTGGCGCAGCCGTTCCAGGTTCTGGCCACCGTTTTCATCATTATGGTGGGCAAGTCCCTTGCCGCCTTCGGGATCGTGCTGCTGTTCCGCCGCCCCGTCGGCACCGCCCTCACCATTTCGGCGTCGCTGGCACAAATTGGTGAGTTCTCCTTCATTCTTGCCAGCATGGGCGTTGCCCTGGCCATTCTCCCCACCGAGGCGAAAGACCTTATTCTTGCGGGCGCGCTGATCTCCATTCTGCTCAACCCCGTGGCTTTCTGGGCCAACGACCTTATTCGTCCCAAGCTTGAGGCGCGCTTTGGCAAGCCGTTGGGCGAAGACAAGTCCAGTGTACCAGCCGCCGGACGTCATGAGCCCTCTTTGGCTGCAACAGGCCCCGCGACAACCGACATCCCAACCGCCGCTGGCCTTGATCGCGGAGCGCTTGGCGCTGACGACGATACGGCAGAGCCATCCACTCAAACCGAGCACACCGTTCTGGTTGGTTACGGCGAAGTGGGGCGCGTGATCGCCCAAGGCATCAAGGCTGAGGGCGGAGGTGTCGTCGTCATCGAGGATTCTGATCACGACGTCGCTGCCGCGCGTAGCGAAGGCTTTGAAGTGGTGGTCGGGAATGCGGCGCACCAAGACGTGTTGAAGCTCGCCAATCTCGCGCAAGCCAAAACGCTTCTCGTTGCCATTTCCAATGCCTTTGAAGCGGGCAGTGTGTGCGAGAGCTCAGCCAAGCTCAACCCAAGTATCCAGATCATCGCTCGCGCTTATTCCGACGAGGAAGAGAATTTTCTGCGTGGGTTGGGGGCAAGTACGATCATTCGCGGCGAGCGCGAAATTGGTCGGGGCTTTTTGGATGTGTTGCGTGCCGCAGGTGCCGTAACCAAAGCGCCGATAAAGGAAGCACATTCCGCCGTGATCAAATACGCCGCCTTGGGTGAGGACGAGCTACCAGTCGTAGATCCGGTATTGATAGACGCTCAAGAGGAGCATGGTCCGGCTGATCGAATCGAGCCGCTTGTCGACGACGAAACCACGGCTGAAATTGTTGCCGTGTCGGCAGCTGAGGAGGCTGTCGAGGTTGAGGCTTCAGAGCCCGTGGCCCAAAATCGTCCGGCGCCCATCGAAATCGAAGTTTTGACCATTGTGGAGCCCAAAAGTGCCGGCACAGTGCCACAAATAGGCCCATCAGAGGCCCCTCGTTTACCGCCCGCTGAAATAACCGTGATCGAAACGGTTGACGAACCCGTCGCGACGGAGGAGGCTTCATCAGAGGATGCTACTGCATCTGAAGGTTCCGAGGAGACCTCGACGAATGATGACGTGCCGGTGGTTAAACCAGAGACCAAAGACTGATAAGGCCCGGCGCGCATTATGATTTCTCAAAAGGCCAAATACGCCTTGCGCGCTCTGGTTGCTCTCGCCCGCACCGCTCCTGGCGAGACCCGTATGATCGGCGAAATCTCCCGCGATCAGGCCATCCCCAAAAAGTTCCTGGAGCAAATTCTCTTGGAATTAAAACGGGCTGGCATCGTCACCAGCCGCCGCGGACGCATGGGCGGATACGGGCTTGTGCGTGCGCCATCGGAGATTACCTACGGAGAAGTACTTAGGCTAATCGATGGTCCAATCGCCCCGCTCCCCTGCCTTTCAAAGATCGCCTATCGCAAGTGCGTTGATTGTCAGGATGAAGCGTCGTGCGAAATTCGACATGTTTTTGAACGGGTTACACTGGCAACGCGTGCTGTGCTGGACCGGACCAGCCTCGCTGACTCGCTCAATCTAGCTGATATCGAAATCGACGCTGTGGCCTAACGGCTCGCGAGAAAACTCTTTGCGAAATCAATGAGTTCAGGCCGTGTCACCACGACAAACGCAATGGCGGCCAAAGCCGCTATCGCCAGAATGCCCAAGAGATGCTTGAACACTGAGAAAATGAGCCAAGCCGCAGCGATGCCCGCTGCGGCAAGGATAATTAGTGTGGTTGTATCGGTAGTTATGGCGTGACGCTCCGGCTAAAGGCCGAACCAATCAGCCAAATACAACCGTTTTACGACCATTGAGCATCACGCGGTTTTCCAAATGGAATTTCACCGCACGCGCCAGAACGCGGCTTTCGATATCGCGGCCAGCGGCCACCAGATCATCAGCGCTCAGGGCATGGGTCACACGGGCAGTTTCCTGCTCGATAATCGGACCCTCATCGAGGTCTGGAGTGACGTAATGCGCTGTAGCGCCAATGATTTTCACTCCACGCTCATGCGCCTGATGGTAGGGCTTAGCGCCCTTAAAGCTCGGCAGGAATGAGTGGTGGATGTTGATGACCTGACCGAAAAGACGGGTCGAAAGCTTGTCCGACAGCACCTGCATATAGCGGGCGAGCACGACAAGATCAGCGCCACTGTCGCGCACAATCTCAAGCACCTTGGCTTCTTGGTCGGCCTTGGTGTCTTTGGTCACAGGCAGGTAATGATATGGAATCCCTGCATCTTCTGCGATTTTGCGCGCATCTTCATGGTTCGAAACGATCGCTGCAACGTCGGCATTTAGCCAGCCCACACGGATCTGGTAGAGCAGGTGCAAGAGCGTGTGGTCGAACTTTGAAACCATGATCACGATACGCTTGCGAATGCTCTCGTCGCTCAACGCGGTTTGCATATCGAAGCGAGCGATTGGCGATTTCAGCGCATTTTCAATAGCTTCGCGGCTCAGCCCATCCGGTGCGGTAAAGGCGATGCGCATAAAGAAGCGACCGGTTTCCTTATCCCAGAACTGATTGCTCTCAGCGATATTGGCATTCAGGCCCGCCAGTTCTGTTGTGACGGCAGCCACAATGCCCGGACGGTCGATGCAGGATAGGGTCAGAACAAAATTAGCCGAGGACACGGCAAGCCTCCAAAATATTTGCATTGGGGTATCAATGCCTAAAGCCCCCACGTCAAGCCCAACAAAAAGGGCCACCCCTAAGAGTGGCCCTTCCTGAGTTAATCAGTCTCTGGGACTGCGGAGGTGTGCTAGCCGAGATCACTCCCGTTCACTGCACGAATACCGGAGCTCGAGAGAACTAAAACCTCAAAAGACACTGGATCACCTCCTTATAACAGGTTGAACATAATAAGAGTGTGCCCTCAAAGTTCTGCTCTGTCTAGTCCGGCGAGTAATGGGCGATTGTGCCAAGAAAAGACCCGCTCGGAAGCGGGTTTCAACAAGGTTACGCACGGGCCTTTTTCTTGGGCCGTCCGCGCAATTGCACCAAGGTTGCCAGCAGTACCCCGGCAGCGACGATGCCAATTATTATGGTCGCAAGCGCATTTACGTCGGGCGACACGCCAAGGCGGACCTTGGAGAAAATCACCATTGGCAGGGTCGACGAGCCGGGGCCCGAAACAAAGCTGGCGATCACAAGATCGTCGAGCGAGAGGGTGAAGCCCAAGAGCCAACCCGATACGAGGGCCGGCGCAATGATAGGCAAAGTAACGTCAAAGAACGTGCGAACAGGGCTCGCGCCCAGATCCATCGCGGCTTCTTCAAGGCTTCGGTCGAAATCTGCAAGGCGCGATTGAACCACAACGCAGACGTAGGCCGTACAGAACGTGGCGTGGGCGATGACGATGGTCATCATCCCGCGACCGCGCGGCCAACCCAGCATGGATTCCATGGCCACGAAGAGCAAAAGCAGCGACAGGCCCGTGATCACGTCAGGCATGACCAGCGGGGCCGACACCATTCCTGAGATCAGTGTACGACCCTTGAAGCGGCGGAAGCGTACGAGCGCCACTGCCGCAAGCGTACCGAGCACAAGCGCAATTGTTGCTGCAAGTGCTGCGATCTGTAGGCTCAGCCAGGCAGCGCCCAAAAGCTGTGGGTCGTTGAAGAGCGCGGAGTACCACTTGGTCGAAAAGCCCGACCAAACCGTGACGAGGCTACTTTCGTTGAACGAGAAGATGACCAGCGACACGATTGGCGCATAAAGGAAGGAGAAGCCAAGTGCTGCGGCGATGGGCAAAAACCATCCACGTGAGAACATCTTACTTCTCCACCATCGAGCTTTGCACCTTTTGGAGGAGCATGATGGGAACGACGACGACAAGCAGCATGGCGCAGGCGACAGCTGCAGCGCGCGGCCAGTTGGCGGCGGTGAAGAACTCATCCCACAACACGCGGCCGATCATGAGTGTTTCAGGACCGCCCAAGAGCGAGGGAATGACGAACTCGCCAATGGCTGGAATGAACACCAGCATCGACCCGGCGATAATGCCCGGCAGCGAGAGCGGCAGGGTAACCGTGAGGAAGGTCAGCACAGGACGCGCGCCAAGGTCTGCTGCGGCCTCGAACAGCGAGCTATCGAGCTTCACCAGCGTCGTATAGAGCGGCAGGATCATAAAGGGCAGGTAGGTGTAAACAATGCCGACATAGACGGCAAAGTCGGTCTGCATCATCACCAGAGGCGGAATGCCGAACATGCCCAAGAACTGGTTGATGACGCCATTGCCGCGCATAAAGCCCGAGAGGGCATAAACACGCAGCAGGAAGGATGTGAAGAACGGCAGAACCACCAACATCAGCAGGATGTTGCGCCACCGGTCGGGCGCACGCGCAATGGCATAGGCCATTGGGTAGCCAACGAATAGCGTGATCACTGTTGCGATCGCGGCAATCCGGATCGAGCTCAAGTAAGCTGCGATATAAAGATTATCGGTGAAAAGCCGGATGTAGTTGCTCAAATGCAGGGTGAGCTGCACGGTGCCGTCTTCGGTGCTCAGGAGCGCTGAATAGGGCGGACGGCCAAATTGCTTGGTCGCCAGCGAGATGCCGAAAACAACCGCGAGCGGCACCAGAAAGAAGATGAACAGCCAAAGCGCAGGAGCGGCCAACACCAGCATGCGGCCAGTGATGCCCACTTTACGCAATGAGCGCTCAACCGCGTTCCAAGGTTTTAGCCGTCGGGGCGGAGGAATGGTTGGTTCGTGAGCTGAAGTCATGCTCGGACCCCGCGCTGGAAAACAACAAAAGGGGTGATCATACTGTTAGCACCGAACCGGCGTTGTCATCCCAGGTGATGTAGACCTTCTCTTCCCAGGTAATCGCGTCTGGATTACCGCGTACGGAATTGGTCTGGCTCACACGGACGCGTTTGCCGCTTTCCAGCTCCACCTGATAAACCGAGATGTCGCCCAAATAAGCGATTTCTTCGACGACGCCAGTGGTGACGTTGGCGCCGAAATGGCCCTCGGGCTTTTCACGGCTCAGCGACATTTTCTCTGGGCGGATGGCCCACCACAAAATCTGATCTGGTGCGCAGTCGACCCCGTGGCCGACGTAAATATCGCAACCCAATTCCTTGGAGCGGATACGCACGTGGTCTGGCTCGTCTTCGGTGACAGTGCCTTCGACCATATTGGCAGAGCCAATGAAACTCGCGACAAAACGGGAGTTTGGATATTCGTAGATGTCAGTTGGTTCGCCGATCATGGCGATTTCGCCTTGGTTCATCACCCCGATACGGGTGGCCAAGGTCATGGCTTCTTCCTGGTCGTGGGTCACGACGATGAAGGTAACGCCAAGCGATTCCTGGATTTTGACCAGCTCGAACTGGGTTTCCTCGCGCAGCTTCTTGTCGAGTGCGCCAAGCGGTTCATCGAGAAGCAAGAGTTTTGGTCGCTTAGCAAGAGCACGCGCGAGGGCAACGCGTTGGCGTTGGCCACCGGAAAGCTGGTGCGGCTTGCGCTTGCCATAGTCCTGCAACTTCACCAAGGCGAGAAGTTCAGCGACACGGGCCGCGATTTCATCCTTGGGCAGGTGATCACGCTTGAGGCCATAGGCGATGTTCTGCTCGACCGTCATGTGCGGGAACAGAGCATAGCTCTGGAACATCATATTGATGGGACGGTTATAGGGCGGGACATTGGTCATGTCCTGGCCGTCGATCTCGATGGTGCCCGAGGTTGGCATTTCAAAACCTGCGAGCATGCGCAACAGCGTCGACTTGCCCGAGCCTGAACCGCCCAGAAGGCAGAAGAGTTCAGAGCGATAGATGTCCAGCGACACGTCATTGACAGCAGTGACGTCGCCAAACTTCTTGGTCACATTTTTAATGCGAACGAAGGGCTTATTATTACCAGTATCGCGCCATGGGCGCGTATCGACTGCAAGCTGCGGCTTCTTGGCCATTGACGCTCTGCAACTCTACTGACGGCCACCTGCCGTCATCTTCAGCGCTGCCGACTTCTCCGGTTAGGGCAAAAATCGGTACTCGAAAACAACGCCAGGGGAGGGTGTTCGAAGAGTTTCGAAAACCGGGCTGGCAATGGTTGAAGGGGCGGTCGAAACCGCCCCTTCGCAAAACTTGTTACTGACCCGTTTTGATGCGGGTCCAAGTGCGGGTCAAGACCTCTTCGTACTCTGGAGAGTGCGCAGACATCACAAAAGCTTCGGCCAGCACTTCTGCAGGCGGATAAATGCCCGGATTGTTCTTCACTTCATCGTCTACAAACTCAAGAGCCGGCAGGTTTGGGTTGGCGTAGAACACATAATTGGTGATCTCAGCCACAACTTCTGGGCGCAGGATGTAGTCGATAAACTTGTGGGCATTTTCCTTGTGCGGGGCGTCCGCAGGAATCTCCATGAAGTCGAACAGCGTTGCTGCACCTTCCTTGGGGATCAGGTAGTTGACTTCGACGCCACGATTGGCTTCCGCTGCTGCGTCCGAGGCAATGAAGATGTCGCCCGAGTAGCCGAGGGCCAAGCAGATTTCGCCGTTACCCAGATCGTCGATGTACTGCGACGAGTGGAAGTAGCGGATGTGCGGCTTCACCGAGTTAAGCAGAGCTTCGGCCTTAGCGAGGTCTTCCTCAGATTCTGAATTGGCGTCGATGCCAAGGTAGTTCAGCGCAATACCCATGACTTCAGACGGGCTGTCGAGAACGGCAACACCGCAAGACGCCAGCTTTGATACCACGTCAGGCTTGAACAACAGGTCCCAGCTGTCGATTGGCGCGTCGGCACCCAGAGCTTCCGCCAGCTTGGCGCCGTTGTAACCCAGACCGATCGTGTTGATCATGTAGGGAACCGCGTGGGCATTGTCTGGATCGTGGCGTGCGGCCTGTTCCATAACGACCGGATCAAGATTGCCCAGATTGGTCAGCTTGGACTTATCGAGTGGGGCGATCAGGCCGAACTTGATCTGACGTTCAACGAAATTGCCCGACGGCACGACGATGTCATAGCCCGAATTGCCAGCAAGGAGCTTGGCGTCGACGATTTCATTGCTGTCGTAGACGTCGTAGTTCACCTTGATGCCAGTTTCCTTTTCGAAATTGGCGATGGTGTCTTCGGCGATATAATCGGACCAGTTGTAGACGTTGAGCACTGGCTCTTCCTGCGCAAAGGCAGGGCTAGCAGCCAAGAGAGCACCCAGGGCAATGGCGAGTGGCTTGTTCATGGATCAGTCTCCTATTGGGACCTTGGTTGAGGCGATGGTCTGTCTGACGCGACAGCTGGTTTAGCGGCGTAACGCTTGGGTCGCGGAAAAGCCCCGCGACTTGCCCCGGCACCTCATCTTTGAGAGCTCGGAAAATGTGAAATTGGAAATGTGAATCGAGAAGTCGTCCGCTCGTCAGAGCGGTTGGTCAACGCTGCCATTGTCCCGGAGCCGGGCGTGTATCGAGGCGCAAATTGCGCGCCATCAACAATAGACGTGTTCAGCGAAGTAACCTTTCCCTCAGGATCATCGCGAAATTAGCAGAATTGGGCCCGCCGACAAGGCGGTGTAGGCGAAGTTTTTGCACCTCTTGACCCATTTGTTGCCCAAGCGCAAAAGCTAGTATGGCAGTGCTGGCCTTTTGCGGCACCCACAGGGTTGGGAATAGGGAATATCCATGGACGGGAAAGCCTATCTATCGGTCTCGGGCGAGGTGAAATCGGCGCTGGCGAAGGGTCTGCCAGTGGTTGCTCTCGAATCGACAATCATCACCCATGGCATGCCCTATCCGCAGAACCTGGCCATGGCGCGCGAGGTCGAAGATGTCGTGCGTAAAGCAGGTGCCGTGCCAGCGACGATCGCAATCATGGACGGTCGACTATGCGTTGGTGTTTCTGGCGATGACTTGGAACGCTTAGCGGTCGAAGGTCATAGGGCAGCCAAAGCCAGCCGTCGTGACGTTGCCGCACTATTGGCGAGTGGGGAGATGGCGGGCACAACTGTTGCCACCACCATGCAGATAGCAGCGCTTGCCGGAATTGCCATTTTCGCGACTGGCGGCATCGGTGGGGTGCATCGCGGTGCCGAGGACAGTTTTGACATTTCGGCAGACCTGGAAGAGCTCGGCAACACGCCTGTGACGGTCATTTGTGCGGGCGCGAAATCCATTCTGGATATCGCCAAGACACTAGAGGTTTTGGAAACCAATGGTGTGCCCGTGCTTGGCTTTGGAACCGATGATTTCCCGGCATTTTGGGCTCGGACCAGTGGGTTTAAGGTCGACCATCGATTTGATACTGCCGCAGCAGTTGCAAAAATGCTGTCCATTCAATCCGATTTAGAAATGGGTGGGGTGCTGATTGCCAATCCTATTCCGGAAGCGGATGCTTGGGAGCCAGAGGCAATCGAAGCCTTCATCACGCAGGCTTTGGCTGACGCGGAAACGCAGGGCGTTGCTGGCAAGGCGACCACGCCCTTTCTGTTGAAGCGGATCTTTGAGCTGACCGGGGGACGGTCGTTGGCCTCAAACATTGCCCTCGTCAAAAACAATGCCCGAGTTGCAGCAGAAATTGCGGTCGAACTAGCGGCGATCGAAGCCAATAAGGCGAGCGTGCATCGCCCATGAGCTTGAAGGTCCTTGTCGTCGGCGACGTGATGACCGACATAATTGTCAAACCTGAGGGCCCCATAGTGTGGGGCTCTGATCGACGCGCGAAAATTCGTAATCGCCCCGGCGGTTCCGGGGCCAATCAGGCGGTGTGGCTTGGTGCGGCCGGCGTGCCTGTCAAGTTTGTTGCGCGGGTAGGGCAGGACGACTTGGCCACGCACGAGCGCTATTTTGCGCGATTTGGTGTTGATGCCCATTTGGCTGGCGATGGCGAGTTTGATTCAGGCATCCTCGTGACGCTGCTGGATCAGAACGGCGAGCGTAGCTTTCTGACCGACCGCGGCGCCAATCTAAACCTATGCTCAGATGATATGCCCGAAACCGTTTTGGACGAGGTCGGGCTCGTCTTGATCTCGGGCTATAGTCTGTTTTCGCCGGGGCCGAGGCAAGCCGTACGGCTTCTGCTCGACCAAGCACGCGCGCGCCAAATCCCAATTGCTGTCGACCCAGCCTCGGTTGGATTTCTGGCCGAGATCGGCCCCAGTCAGTTTATGGCCTGGGTGGGCTCATGTGATTGGATATTTGCCAATGACAGGGAGGCAGAGGTTTTGACAGGGCATGCTGATTTCGAACAGCAAGTCGCGATACTCGCTAAAACCTTCCGAAATGTCGTTATTAAACGCGGTCGGTTCGGGGCGGTGTTGGGTGGGACAGAGGGGATTGTGCTGAGCCTTCCGGCGCCTGTCGTACCGGTGGTTGATACAACCGGGGCAGGGGATGCTTTTGCGGCCGGGTTTGTTGGCGCGCTTTTGGCCGGTGCGGATGCTGGTTCTTGTCTAGGTGCAGGGATAGCTGGCGGTGCCAAAGCGGTGCAATTTGTTGGAGGCCAGCCTCAGTAAGGCTGGCCCAAACAATTAGTGATCTTCGTGAGCGTCAGCAACGCCATAGCGCCAGTAGCCTGCAGCCTTGATGTATTCAGGGTTGAAACCGCGCTCGGACGTTAAGTGGTCGCGCACCGCGTGGGCCATGGTCACTTCACCAGCGATATAGGCATAGGCTACGCCGTCTGGCAGTGCAGCAGCAGTTACCGCGTCCGCGAGAACTGCCGTCGTACCTGCGGTCGCGCCATTGCGGTAGACATAGTGCAATGCGAGGTCCGCCTTGGTTTCAAAGCTCTGCACTTCTGCAGGGTTGTCGACCTCGAGAAAGGCAAAAACCTTGGCGCCTTCAGGCATTTCTTCAATGCGGCGGCCAATCGCGGGCAGCGCTGTTTCGTCGCCGACGAGCAAGTACCAGTCGAATGCGAAGGGCACGATCATCGAGCCGCGGGGCCCACCGATAACCAATTTGCTGCCGGGGACAGCAGAGTTTGCCCAAGTGGAGGCAGGGCCGTCGCCGTGGAGGACGAAGTCGAGTTCGATCCAGCCTTCTTCCACATTCCAATAGCGTGGCGTGTAGTCACGCATTACAGGGCGAGTGCCAGGCGCAAATTCAGCACCACGTGGGCCAACGGGTGGAAGCTCCGGTGCCACACCTTCGGCAAAAAGGAAGGTTTTGATGTGGTCGGCGTGTCCAAGTGAAGCGAAACCTGCCATATCGCCTTCAAGACGTATGCGGCGCATGAGGGGGGTGATGTCAGTCACGGTTTTGACCGTGAGCAGACGAAGCCTGGTCTCGTGGCGAACGCGCTGCGGAGCGCGTGGGTCAATGGCGTCCATCATGTTTACTTTATTTCTGAGTTAGCGTGTCAGCAATTATCCCGTGCGGCGTCTGGGCGCAAGCACGCAAGGGGCATAGGCAAAGTGCAGATGAAACTTTATCTGGCGATTGAAAAATGGAAAATTGTCCACGAATGCGCCAATTAAATCCCCTCCTTGCCCGCTGGGTTGCACGCCATGAGCCGAAAGCGGACTGGCGCATCCATCTCAAATCCACAATCGGAACCGCGCTCAGTGTCACGTTAATTGCCGGATTGGGCGTCGCCAGCGGACTGCCTCTGCTGCTCGCGCCATTGGCTCCAACCGCACTGCTCATATTTGGCCAGCCGCAAGCGCCTGGGGCTCAGCCGATTAACATTTTTGCGGGCTACTTCATTGGGGCTGTTTTTGCGGCGCTGAGCATGGTGGTTGTCCCCGAGCCTTGGTGGCTCGTTGGGCTGGCGGTGGGACTAACAATGTTGACCATGCTGGTCTTTCGAGTGTCCCATCCCCCGGCGGCGGCCGTTCCGTTGATGGTGTATACTGGCCCTGTACCAGCCTTAAACTTGTTTGGGGCGTTGCTCGCGTCCTGCATTGTTTTGGTAGTGGTTGGCATGGTCATGCACCGCCTGCCACCCCACCGGAAGCGCTATCCTTTGCCTCTATCGCAAAACATCGACTGAAAATGAAAGAAGCTCCCGCGAGGGAGCTTCTGGTGATCGCCTTAAAGGTAGCCCAGCATGCGGTCCTGCTCTTGGCGCAGCGAAAATAGTCGCGTCGAGGTGTCGGGTTGCGCGTTGGCGGTGGTGATCAGGCTGCCCTTAGCGATAGGAGCGGTCACTCGTCCGCCTTCCAAAAGACCAACAGGGATGGCCTTGGCCGCCTGCGCGTCAGTAACGGTCATTGCGTAAGAGCGGTAGCAGGTCTCACCAATCGCATCGAGGCTCTCGCCGGGCAGGAGATCGCGCTTGGCGACGGCACAGACTTCAGCCACTGGTCGTGGCAGAGGCACCATGTCTGGCCTGCCGTACATCATAATTCGTGCACAGGTGAGCGGCACTTCCAAGCTGGTCAGATGATATGGGCGGAAGAAGGCATAGTATGGCCCGTGCCCGATATGCAGATCATCCATGCGCTCGATAATGCGCGGGTGGTCTGCTTTCACGATCACAAATACGCCGGGTGCGACGCCCTTGCCGATGGTGAAATCAACCACGCCCATCTTGTTGAGGATGCCCCCGTCTTCTTTGGGGATCAGAACCTTGGCCATGTCATCACGGTGCGTTGCGGGGCCATGCATGCCCGGAACGTCAGGTACTAGGCCGGTGGCGTTGGCGATAGCGGTCATTTCCACGGCGGTTTTTGAACCGTCGACAAACTCCACCAACATGCGCGGGTTCATGTTCCGGCGCAGGGCTTCTTCGCGATAATCGTCGGGGACAGCATCGTGCTTAAGAGGATTGTTCTTGCCCTTACCAGCAGCAACAATGTCGAGGCCAAGTGCGGAAACGAACTCGATCAACTCCATGCATGAGCTTGGCTCATCGCCCGCACCCACCGAATAAACAACGCCAAGGCGATCGGCCTGAGCCTTTAAGTAAGGTCCAATGGTGACGTCGGCTTCGACGTTCATCATCACCACATGCTTGCCGTGCTCCATGGCCATAAGGTCATAGTCGGCCGCAACGCCCGGCTTGCCCGTCGCATCAATAATCACGTCGATGTTGGGGGTCGTAACCAGCGTCTCGGCGTTGGTGATGGCGATCTTGCCTTGCTCAATGGCGGCTGTGGCCTGAGCTGGCGTTTCAGCTTCCTTGCCGCGACTATCATCGCCATAGGCGATTTTCATGGCGTCGAGCGCGGTGTGAGGACGACGTGTGGCAATGGCAGCCATTTCGACGCCTTGCATCAGGCTCATCTGGGTCACGAGGTCGGTGCCCATTTCACCCGAGCCAATAACCCCCACCCGGATGGTTTTACCTTGCTCAGCGCGAGCCGCGAGATCACGGGCAATGCCGGTGAGCGCTATTTTGGGGGCCATATGATTATTCCAATCTACGTTCCCTATGCCGATAGCGCGCAGATGGGAGCGGAGCAAGGTTTTCGCTCGAAACCTTTTCGCTCAATTTGGCAGGCCGAGCGGGCCATAAGTGGCGTTCTATGCTGTGGATAGGGCTGACTGACTGACACGATTAGCAATTCCTCAACCTGTGCGGGCGATTATGGCAAGTGAAGACTTCGGGGGCTTGTCTCGCCTATGGCCATTTCAAATAGCATTTCGGTCGCCTTACCAGCCATTATCGACCTCGATGCGCTAGATACCATACGCGATCGCCTCATCGACGCGATTGGTCTGGGCGCTGTTGTTGTCGATGCATCAGCGGTGGAACGTGTCTCCACCAATGCACTGTTTCTCTTGGTGAGCGCAGCTGAGACTGCACAGGTCCAGCAGACTGGGTTTGCCATTCAAAATGTAAGCGCAGCCATGAGTGTTGCGATTGAGAGACTGGGATTGAATGCCCGGTTTTCGGGGATGATAGAACAATGACGCTGCGTGTACTCACCGTCGACGACTCGCGAACGATTTTGGCCATGTTGCATCACACGTTGAGCAATGCGGGCTTTGAGGTCTTGCAAGCCGAAGACGGCCAGCAGGGACTTGATGTTCTCAAGAATGAGAGCGTCGATGTTGTCATCACCGACATCAATATGCCCGTCATGGACGGCATTGAGTTTATCAAGAACGTGCGCGCCACAGGCCAGCACAATAGCCTTCCAATTCTCATTCTTACCACTGAGACGAGCCAGGATAAGCGCGATCAGGGTAAGGCGGCCGGCGGTACCGGCTGGATCGTTAAGCCTTTCGACCCGGAAAAACTGATCTCCGTTATCAACCGCGTTGTCCACTAACACCCTATATGTCCGCCGAACACGCCGTTCAGCGGGCATTTGACTACCAAATGCCAGATGAGCCCAGAAGGGGCGAAGAGCGCGTATGAGTGATCTCGACGATTTCAAGGCAACCTATTTTGACGAATGTTCCGAGCTTCTAACCGAGCTTGAAGAACAGTTTGCTGCCATTGAAGAAGGCGAGCGTGGTTCCGATCGCCTCAATGCTGTCTTCCGGGCAATTCACTCGATCAAGGGCGGGGCAGGAGCTTTCGGCTTCTCTGCATTGGTGGGCTTCGCGCACGCCTATGAAACCCTGCTCGATTACGTTCGTGATGGCAGAGTAGAGCTCACCGACGAAGTTGCAGCCCTCTGTATCCGTGCCAATGATATCGTCGCGGATTATGTGAAGGCGGCGCAATTGGGGGAAGAACTTCCTCTCGATTACGGGTCAGAAGAAAAGTCCCGCTTTGACGCTTTGGCGCGCGGTGACACCTCTACCAGCGACGATGAAGACGATCTCAGCGGCGAGATTGTCGAAGAATTCGACCTTGAGTTTGTGCCAGTCATGGTCTCCATCGGCACAGACGACGCCAGCGACGATACGTTTGACGCCCCACCGATGGAGGACGTCGACGGAAGTTGGTCTATCCGCTTTACGCCGCATCGCGCCCTCTACGCGCGTGCCAATGATCCGCTGTTGCTCTTCCGCGAACTTGCTGCACTAGGCGAGATAAGCGTCATTGCGCATCTGGCTGAGATCTCGCAATTAGCGGATTTCGATCCTTTTGCTGTCTACTGCTCGTGGACGATCACGCTGAGCGGGCCTGACGTCAGCGAAATCTCCATTCGCGAAGTGTTCGAATTCGTCGACGGTGATTGTGAAATTATCATCTCGCGTGGCGGTGCTGCACCTGCGGCTCCGGTCAAAGCCATCGTGGCCGACGAAGAAGAAGACGCAGACTTTGCCAGTCTTTTGGCGCTGACCGAAGAAGAAATGGCCAGCAAGAAGGCTGTGGTTGTTCCATCCGCTGCGAAGGCTGAAGTTCCTGCTGCCGCTGAAGACGCGGGCCTAAGCTTCCTTGATCTCGCTGCTGAAATTAAGCCGGCAGCGCCTGGGGTTGCAGCGCGGCCCGTTGCTCCAACTGCGCCGAAGCCTCCTGCGGCTGCAGCGCCGACAGCGGCAAATGAACAAGAAGAGAGCCACCGACCTTCTGGTGTTCAGTCGATCCGCGTCGACCTTGATAAGGTTGATCGTGTTGTGAACATGGTGGGTGAGCTGGTGATAACGCAATCCATGCTGACCCAGCAAATGGATGAGACCCTGCGCGCCCGCTATACCGAGCTGGTCCGTGGTCTTGAAGTTCTGGCGCAGACCACTCGTGGTCTTCAGGACTCGGTCATGGCGATCCGTGCGCAACCCGTCAAATCGGTCTTTTCTCGTATGCCGCGGCTCGTACGCGAACTGGCGATAAAAACCGGTAAGAAGATCAAGCTCGAAACCATCGGTGAAAACACCGAAATCGATAAGACGGTTATTGAGCAGCTTTCGGACCCGCTGACCCACATGATCCGAAATTCAGCGGACCATGGTATCGAGACGCCAGAAAAGCGTCTTGCCGTTGGTAAGAACGAATTTGGTACCGTTCGTCTCTCGGCCGAACAGGCAGGCGGCAATATTCTGATTATCGTCGAAGATGATGGTGCTGGCATCAACCGTGACCGCGTGTTGCAGCTGGCTCGCGACAAGGGCATTGTTGCGCCAGACTTCACGCCGACTGATGAGCAGATTGATCAATTGATCTTTGCCCCTGGGTTCTCGACAGCGGATGCGGTGAGCGACATTTCTGGTCGCGGTGTGGGCATGGACGTGGTGCTCTCCAACATCAAAAAGATTGGTGGTTCGGTCCACGTCCGCAGTCGCACTGGCAAGGGCACGCGTATGACCTTGCGTCTGCCGCTGACACTGGCGGTACTCGATGTGATGTTGGTTCGACTGGGCGGTAGCCCTTACGTGGTCCCACTCTCTTCGATTGTTGAAACAATCCAGTGCTCGCGTGCAAGTTTTGACCGCGTTCCTTCTGGTGGTCGCGTGCTGCAGGTGCGTGGCGAATATGTGCAGGTGGCCGATCTTTGCCAGCGTTTTGGACTTCCGTCTGAAGTAAAGCCGGACGATCAGTTTGTTGTCTTGTGCGAGACCGAAGGCAGTCAAAAGCTGGCGCTGGTTGTGGACGACATTATCGGTCAGCAGCAAGTTGTTATCAAATCGCTTGAAGAGAACTTCGAGCGCGTCGAAGGCATCGCCGGTGGCACTATTCTGGGTGACGGCAATGTCGCTTTGATTGTTGATGTGCAAGGTCTGCGCACGACGCAACTTCATCAGAATGCCGCGTAGTCAGCACGTTAAGAAATTGTCGTCACCTTCGGGTGTAGAATTCAACCTCAGTTAGGTGCCCAGAAGGGCAGCAAAGGGCCAGAACAATGGAATCATTGAGCCTTCGAGATGATATGGGCGACAACACCGCTGTTGCCGGTCAAAACACTCTTCAGCTGATCGCATTTTCTATTGGCGATCAGACCTATGGTGTGGAGATTACCACGGTGCGCGAAATTCGCGCCTGGAACGGTGCAACCCCGCTGCCAAACACCCGTGAATTCGTACGTGGCGTGATCAACCTGCGTGGCACCATTGTTCCAATTTTTGACCTGCGCGCGCGCTTTGGCGATGGCCAGACCTCGCCGACCAAAAACCACGTCGTGGTGGTGATGAGTGTTGGCGATAAGTGGGTCGGAATTCTCGTAGACGCCGTGAGCGATATTCTCACCGTCAACCGTGCCGACATTCACAATGTGCCAGAAGGCAATGCGATCGATACCGAGCTGCTCAATGGGATCGTAACCCACGACAGCCGTATGGTTGGGCTCATCGATCTACACGCCGTGGTAAGCGGTGCGCGTCTAGACGCATAAATAGCGTCGAAATATAGTTTTGTGGAAAATTAGGCGCCCTGACCGGCGCCTTTTTTGTTGTCGATGTCAGAAGAGCGAAAGGCGCCGTTGGGCGCCGTCCCAAAAGCTTTAAAACAAATCGGCGTCGCCGCTCGAATGGTTTCTAGCGACTCCGGAAAGCTCTGGAACGCGCAGTTCATCCAGGGTGAGGCTTTCCCATATCTCCGCATAGACACTCTCTGGTGCGGTAGGCGGCAGCAGAGCAAACTGGCGAGCGGCAAGGGCGATATTGCGGCACCGCTGCTCGATCCGGTCCTGTCCTTGCAGCGCGGTGATGATCAGGTGAACGGCTTGTTTCACCTTGGGGTCATCTCCAATCGGCTTTTGTGCGAGTAGGGTCAACGCCTGCGAAATACCTTCGAGCATTTCGGACGTCTGGCGTCCGGTCTCGTCGAGTTCTCTAGCGAGTTTTTGCAGCGACATTGAAAGTCTTCCTGGCACCGATAGCACACCCTAACGTGAAATCCTGAATCTCACGTTTCACCGATGCACACTTGGGGAGGCTCGTAAGGGGTGGTTAGCGTTTGGCTAACATTAGTCCGCTATCATCATGACGGAATAGCCTCAAGAGTAATACCACTTCATGGTCCTCCCCAGTTCCTTGCCGCCAGAATTTGATCGTGGCGTGGTAACCTCCGTGCATCAGGGAGATTGTCATGTCTCATCTGATCCGAATGTGACCTTTTCGACCGTGTTGGGATCGTGCATTTCCGCCTGTGTTCGGGATCGCGTAGCCAATATTGGTGGTATGAATCACTTTTTGCTCGCCGAGCAGTCAGGGTCTTCGCGAGACCGGTTTGGTGCTTCTGCCCGCTATGGCGCCTTCGCCATGGAGCAGCTTATTAACAAGGTTTTGTCTGCAGGCACGGGGTATAAGCCTAACCTCGAGATCAAGGTCTTCGGCGGTGGCAAAATTGCGACGACATTGGACGATGTTGGCGCCAAGAACATCGAGTTCATCCGTTCGTTCCTCCATGACGAAGGTTATATAACGACGAGTGAAGATCTGGGCGGGTCCTATGCCCGCCGCGTGCTGTTCAAGCCCCATTCTGGGAGAGCTTTTGTAAAGCGTCTCGACGCCGATGTCGGTGCGAACGTTGCAAGAGAAGAATTGGCGATTGCGCGTCGTCGGGTGGTCGTTCCTGCGCCAGCGGTGGATATCGAACTTTTTTAACCGCTGTTACCCAGAATTTACGGCCCACCATGGGGCTATAGGATTGGTTAACCATTTTTGACGTATGGTTAACGCTATGACGGTCAAGAGTGTGCAGCCCCCCGCTTCATTATCACCCGGTTGCTTCCAGCGACTGGCCGTCTCTACATCTGCCATGTGGTTGGTCGGTGGGGCGCTTAGCGCTGGTTTTTATGTTGCAATGGGGCCCGGTTCTCTGTGGCTGAGCACGGTTGGTGGAACTGCCGCTTTTTGTGTCGCCGGCTCAGTGTTTCTAGCCAATCGATTAGCGCAAACCAGCCGACGAGACCTCGCAAAACTGGGGCAAACCGTAGGTCTGAGCGAACGGGCTGATGAGCTCGACACAATCGCCGCGATGAGCGCGCGACTAGCGCAGCGCGTTGAGGTTGCTCACAGCTACCAACAAGCGCTCGTCCACTTGGACAGTGCGATTTTGATCGTTGATAGTTTCGGCAAGGTGACCGCCCTTAGTCGCGGACTACGGGAGCTGGTGCCAGCGGCCAAGGTTGGAGACAGTATCGAGACCATATTGGGGCCCGGCGCATCGGCACGGGATTTCCTCATGCTCGGTGGTATCCGTATGAACACCAATCGTTATTCCTTGCCAGGTGGTGGCTACGCCCTCGAAATAAAACCGACCGGGCAGTTGGTCCAGCATGATGATTTGGACGCGCTAGCCGGCGCTTTGGCGAGTGGGCAGACCGGCTTCCGGTTTGATGTCTCGTCTATCAAACACGCTCCAGCGCTGTCCGCAATCAATGAGGCGTTGGGCATGATGGGCGATGGCTTAACTCAACTCCAAAGCACAATAGCCGGTAAGACCGAAAAGCTCAGCAATCCAAATCTGCCTTTTGCCGAGCAGGGCCAACAGGTTCTGGATCTGCTTTCCGCCTTTGACGACTTCCATGACGATCAGATCAACACGCGAGAAGCGCTCGAGACCAAGCTGTCGACCGTCAAGCAACTGCTTGGCCAGTTTGAAGAGCGCGCGAGAGAGTTTGAGGCTAAGGCCGATCTGGGACGCCAAGCTTTGGCTGAGGGGGTAACAAAGCTCAAGGCAATGGAAGCGCGGGTTCACGACGCCGCGCGCAAGGCAGGAGATGCGCGCTCCCTAGCCAGCCAAGCCGACAAATCTGCACAGCGGACACATGAATTTGTCGCCGAGCTGGACCGTCTAACTGCTGAGATCGATCGCATGACGGCAGGGATTGAGGATGTTTCTTTCCGTACCAATCTTCTCGCACTCAACGCGGCCGTAGAAGCGGCGAGAGCCGGTGAAAAAGGCGCGGGGTTTGCCGTTGTGGCAGACGAGGTCCGTCAGCTTAGTAAGCTTACCAATCGTTCAGCCAAAGACATACGTGTTGTTGCGGATCAGGGCCGGACGCAGGCACGTGCGGGCCTTGAGGAGGCTGATGCGCTGCAAAATATCACCAAGGCACTGCAAGATAATTTACGCAATCTAAGCAATGAGTCGGCGACTATGCAGACAGAGGGCAGCGTCACAGACATGCCCACCCGGGCAGAATTGGCCCGGACGACCGCTAATGGCCGCCTTGGGATCACCCCGATGCGGGCCGCCGGATAGAAATCCGGCTGGAGAGGGTAAAAATGGAGCAGGGAGAATATTCCCTGAGCGAACGCGAGTTTGCGCGGATCAAGGCGCGGGTCTATACCGTCGCTGGCATTTCTCTAAGTGATGCGAAGCGGACGCTGGTTATTTCCCGCCTGTCCAAGATCCTGCGTGCTCATGGTTTGCCCAGTTTTGACGCCTATGTCGATTTCCTTGAAAAAGGGGGTTCGGCCGAGGACAGTCAGGAGTTCGTCAATGCGTTGACGACCAATTTGACGCGCTTTTATCGCGAAGACCATCACTTTGATCACTTGCGCCAATTCGTGGGTAATCTGATCAATGAGCGTCCACGCGGCCAGCGTCTGCGCATCTGGTCAGCGGGGTGCTCCACAGGACAAGAGCCTTACACCATCGGTCTCGACCTCCTTGTGGCCTTTCCTGAGCTCAAGCGTTGGGATTTCAAAATCCTAGCGACAGACATCGACACCTCTGTGATCCAGAAGGCTTCGATGGGTGTCTACCCAGAGAGTGAATTGGCCGGGTTGAGCGCCGAGCGCGCCCGTCATTTTGAAAAATCCAATGGCATGATCCGCGTTCCACAAGCGGTTCGTGAGCTCATTTCCTTCAAGCAGTTGAACCTTATTGGCCAGTGGCCGATGAAGGGGCCGTTTGATGCGATTTTTTGCCGAAACGTCGCGATCTATTTTGACAAGCCGACGCAGGGTGAAGTGTTTTCGCGCCTAGGAAAAATGCTGGCGCCAGAAGGCTTTCTTTACATCGGTCACTCAGAAAATCTGGGAACGAGTGGTGAGGCTTTCCGGCTGGTTGGTAAGACGATTTACCAGTCCCGCGAGAAACTGAATAGAAGAGCTGCATAAATGAGCATCAAGGTTTTGGTCGTCGACGATTCGGCGCTCATCCGCGAAGTGCTCGGCCGGATGCTCACCCGAGAGGGTGATATCGAAGTCGTTGGCACCGCAGTGGATCCTCTAGAAGCGCGCGAGAAAATCAAGCAACTCAATCCCGACGTGGTCACGCTTGATATTGAAATGCCAAACATGAACGGGTTGGCATTTCTCGAAAAACTCATGCGCTTGCGCCCCACGCCTGTGGTCATGGTCTCAACCCTGACCAAAAAAGGGGCGAGTGAAACGCTTTTGGCGCTTGAACTCGGCGCGGTGGATTTCGTCGCCAAGCCGAGCGCTGAGTTCTCGGGTGGACTCGAGGCCTTCGGCGCCGGTCTGCGCGAAAAAATCCGCGCAGCTGCCAAGTCCGACGTTCGTGGGCGAACTGCTGCGCGTGGAGAACCGGTGCGCAAAGAAGCCCTACGCACCGCTGCGGCCCCCAAGGGGGCGTTGATCGCTATCGGCGCGTCGACGGGTGGGGTTGAGGCGATCCGGACGGTTTTGTCCGATTTGCCAATTGATTGTCCACCGGTGGTCATTGCGCAGCACATGCCGCCCGGTTTTACCGGACGTTTCGCCGCCCGACTGGATGAGCTTTGTGCGTTAAAAGTTCTGGAGGCTGAAGACCGAATGGTTCTTGAGCCGGGCCACGCTTACGTTGCCAAAGGGGACTATCACCTGCGTGTCGAGCGGACATCTGGGCAGTTGAAATGCCGCCTTGGGCAGGAAGCACAGACGAGTGGGCACCGTCCAAGTGTGGACGTGCTGTTTGAATCTGTTGCGAAAAGCGTCGGCCATATGGCCGTTGGAGCAATTCTGACCGGCATGGGCCGCGATGGGGCCCGAGGCCTTAAAATGATGCGCGAGGCTGGTGCCTACACTGTTGGGCAGAACCAAGCGTCCTCGCTGGTCTACGGCATGCCACGTGTCGCCTTTGAAGAAGGCGCTGTGGTTGAGCAGGCCAGTATTAACCTGATCGCGACAAAGCTCGCCAACGCGCTGGCAAAGCTCAAATCAGCAGCGTAGCTTTGGTCAAGATTGAGATAATTGTAACCCTTGTTCTCTAAGGTCCAAGGAAACTCTGGGGCTCCACCCCAAGGCGTGTAGAAGGTTTAAAGTCCATGCCCAAGGCAAGCGCTGTCAGTGTTCTGATCGTCGATGACCAGCAGTCCATGCGCGGCATCTGTAAGTACATTCTTACTCAGCTTGGCTTCAAAGACATTATTGAAGCCAAGTCAGGTCGCGACGCTCTGACCAAGCTCGAAAAGGCCAATGTCGATCTGATCATTTCCGACTGGAACATGGAAGATATCGACGGGTTGACCTTGTTGAAGGTCATTCGCAAGCATCCGCGTACGGCGGCTATGCCGTTCATTATGGCAACCGGCCGTTCTGACAAGGAACAGGTCAAGGAAGCCATTTCGTTTGGTGTAAACAATTACATCATCAAGCCATTCGATGCTTCGACGATGAAAAAGCGCATCGAAGCCGTAATTGGCGCGCTGACCTAAACGCGGTTTTAAATCAAAGATTTGTACACACCCGGCCTTACCAAGGTCGGGTGTTTTTCTTTGACTGTCATGAGCTTGCTGCGACAAAACTTCACACTTTCATCGCGATTGTAAGAAGTGCTTAAGGTCAGACTTATATCGTTACCATGCTCATGGGGATGATGAGCAAAGTATACTGCGGGGTCTGAGATAAGCGCTGGAGGTTTGCGCTTATCGATTGGGCTCGGGCAGATATGGGGGGCGTAATGGGATTGTTTCCGCAACTTAAAGTTGCGCAGAAGCTGCCGCTTGCTGTCGTTGGTTCAGCATTGGTAGTTAGCGCTGGCGTTGGTTTTGCGAGCTATTTTATTGGTTTGAACACCGTGCAGACGCAGCGGGACCTGTCTATGCAGGCCTCTCTCAGCACGGCCGCGACGCAAGTCAGCGACTATTTCGCTGCAGCTGAAGTGGATTTGCGCCTCTTCGTGCAGCGATCCGATACGGTCACAGCCACCAAAAACCTAACCCGGGCGCTCGATGAGCTGCGGATGGGCTTGGCAGAGAAAGCTTCTGCCCAACTCAAGGTCGCCTACATCACCGAAAATCCAACGCCCGAAAATCGCGCGGCGACCGATAGTACCCCCAAAGGGGCAACTTACGACGCGCCCCATAAGCGGTATCATCCCGGCTTTCGTACTCTGCAGCAAGAGCGTGGCTACTCAGACGTTTTGTTGATCAGCGCGTCGGGCGACGTCGTTTATTCGGTCGCCAAGAACGATGATTTTGCCAACAATGTGCTGACAGATCGCGCTTCTCAGGATTCAGGCCTAGGGAAGGCCTTTGCCAGCGCACGAGAGCTTAAGGATGGCCAAGCCAGCTTTGTAGATTTTTCGCTCTACTCACCCACCGGTACGCCGCAGAGTTTTATGGCGATGCCTGTGTTTGAGCGTGACCAAAACGTCGGTGTCATGGTCTTGTCGATCGCTCCCGATGCGATGAGCGCACGCGTTGGTGCCCTTTCCGGGTTGGGGGAAAGCGGGGAGGTTGTGGTTGTCGGCAAGGACGGACTTTTGCGCAGCGAAAGTGTCCACACAGAAGAGCTTGATGTGCTCAACACTGCGCTCGACACCCCTCTGATCTCCGCTGCCTTTGCGGGCAGTAGCGCCGAAGGCATTTCTAATAGTTACCGCAATGCGGCCATGGTCGTGCGGGCGCAAGCCATATCCGTCAACGGTGTGGATTGGGCTGTTGTAGCTGTGCAGCCCGAGAAAGAAGCCTATGCAGCGGTCGACGAGATGCGCAACTCGACGCTGTTAATCGGTGGCGCCTTGTTGGGCATTGCCGCGGTGCTCGGCTTGGTGTTCGCCCGCAGCATCAGCCAACCCATCAGTAAACTCACGAGGACGATGGACGCGCTCGCGGGCGGGCACCTTGATTCTGAGGTCGAAGGAGCGGATCGCGGCGATGAAATTGGTGCAATGGCGCGTTCCGTCGAAGTTTTCCGTGCCAACGCTATGCGTGTCAGCGAAATGACTGAGGCAGAGGCCGCGCGCATTATTTCAAGCCAGGCAGAACGTGCGCAAATGATGCAGCAGCTGCAACTGGCGTTTGGACGTGTTGTCTCGGCAGCAACTTCGGGTGACTTTGGGCAACGTGTCGGGGCAGAATTTCCTGATGATGAGCTCAATGCACTCGCTCATGCTGTCAATGAACTGGTCGAAACCGTCGATCGCGGCATAGCTGAAACCGGGAAAGTGCTTTCGGCATTGGCGCAGACCGATCTGACCCTTCGGATGGAGGGCGACTACGAAGGAGCGTTTGCGCGCCTGCAGAATGACACCAACGCGGTCGCCGATAAGTTGACCGACATCGTCGGGCAGTTGCGTTCGACATCTGGAACGCTCAAAACGGCAACCGGCGAGATACTCTCTGGAGCGAATGACCTTTCCGAGCGCACCACGCGCCAGGCAGCAACTATCGAAGAAACGTCGGCGACGATGGATCAGCTGGCGTCCACGGTCATGTTGAATGCCAATCGCGCGAGTGAAGCCAGCGATGTGGCGAGCTCAGTTACCCAAACCGCTGAGCAAGGCGGTCAGGTAATGGGTAAGGCCACGGAGGCCATGGAGCGCATTACCCAGTCTTCGTCCAAGATTTCAAATATCATTGGGTTGATCGACGATATTGCGTTCCAAACAAATCTGCTTGCACTCAATGCCTCGGTCGAGGCGGCCCGCGCGGGCGAGGCTGGCAAGGGTTTTGCCGTCGTTGCCGTCGAGGTGCGCCGTTTGGCTCAGTCTGCGGCTCAAGCGTCTTCCGACGTCAAACAATTGGTCGAACAGAGTGCGCAAGAGGTGAAGGGTGGCTCGCGCCTGGTGGCTGACGCGGCACATCATCTTCAGAATATTCTCACGGCTGCTCGATCATCCAGCGCATTGATGAATGGCATTGCAGTGCAAAGCCGGGAACAGGCGTCTTCCATTGAGGAGGTCAATTCTGCTGTCCGCACGATGGACGAGATGACCCAGAGTAACGCGGCGCTGGTTGAGCAGATGAACGCGTCGATCGAGAGAACAGAAAACCAGGCCAGCGAGCTGGATCGTATTGTTGATATATTTGCGATCAGTAGCCGTCAGCGACAGCAGCCCGATGCGCGCATTTCGACCGTCGCGGGCGCGCGCGGATTGCAGGCTAATTTGTCCCGCAAGGCTCGGAGCTATCTGCGCCCTGGCAATGCTGCTGTCGACGAGGAGTGGCGGGAGTTTTGATTGCGATGCGAGGACCGGATCGCAATAACAAAAATAGCCAAATCTGATAAAAATAGCCGATGAGAGTAGTTTAGAACTATTCAGTAAGGTGTTTGAATTAATGTTTCCCGCAATGGGCCAATGAGCGCTATGTCCGCGTTTGGCCGTGGGGGACAGACATGAAAAAAATCTCTCAACTGCTTGGCAGTGTGCGCATGACTACGAGCATTTTGCTCCTCGTCATGGTTTCAATCATTGGCTCGGTTGGTGCTATATCTCATACACTTTACCTGACCATGCATCAGCGCTCGATCGACGAGAGCGAAATACAGCAAGACACAAATCTAGCTGTTGCAGCGACTATTTTAGAGCGCCGAATATCGGGCTCTATTCTGACCATGGCTGAGGATGGCAGCATTGTTTCTTTCCAAAGCTGGGCTGTGCCGCCTTTTTACGACAACGATGTCATCGACAGCGTGAGCCGCGTCACAAAGCAAGACGCCGCTATCTATGTTTTGGAAAAGGAGACTGGGGATCTGGTTGCTAAGACCACGACACTCCTGGCCGCCGATGGGTCTCGTGCTATTGGTGCAAGTATCGCCAGTGGCGATCCAACACTTGCCTTGCTGGGGCAAGGTAAAACCATTCGCTCGCAGATGACTTTGCAGGGCGTCCCTTACCTTGTTGCCATTCAGCCTATTGTTGGCACCAAGGGTGACATGATGGGTGCTATCTTGGTTGGCACGCCTATGGCCAATGTCAATGCTGCGGCAGACGAGGTCTTAGGCGTTATTGGTATGGTGGGCATTCCCGTCACCATCGTCTTTGCTCTGTTGGGTTTTGTGTCATCGCGCCTCATTTCCCGACCCATACCGAGGTTGGCAAAGACTATGGATGTGATTGCCGAGGGCAATTACGACATCGAGGTGCCCTATACCGGCTTCAAGAACGAAGTGGGGGCAATGGCCCGCGCCGTTGAAGTCTTCCGCGAAAATGGTCTGCGCGTCAGCCAAATGACTGAGGCGGAAGCTGCGCGTATCGTGGCTGATGAGGATGCTCGTCGCACGATGATGGCCAATCTGCAAGATGCCTTTGGGCAGGTTGTTGATGCAGCTATCGCTGGAGACTTCTCGCGCCGCGTTAAGACTGAGTTCCCAGACGCAGAGCTTAATGCTCTAGCTGGAGGCGTTAACAAGCTCGTTGGTGCCTTTGATCACGGTGTCAGTGAAATTGGCGCAGTGCTCTCCGCCATGGCCGAGGCTGATTTTACCCTCCGCATGGAGGGCGAATTCGAAGGCGCTTTCGCTAAATTGCGTGAAGATACAGATGCCGTTGCTGACAAGCTGGGCGAGGTCGTTAGCCAGCTTCGCCACACCTCCGGCTCTATCAAGAATGCAACGGGCGAACTCCTCTCAGGGGCGAATGACCTGTCGGAGCGCACCACACGTCAGGCTGCGACGATTGAGGAAACATCCGCGGCTATGGAGCAGTTCGCCTCCACAGTGCTTTCAAATGCGGAGCGGGCGAGCATTGCGAGCCAGAATGCCTCCAAGGTCACCAAGACCGCAGAAGAGGGCGGCCGCGTAATGGAATCGGCCAATGAAGCGATGGACCGGATCACTCAGTCTTCGTCCAAGATTTCCAACATCATCGGTTTGATCGACGATATCGCCTTCCAAACCAATTTGTTGGCGCTGAACGCTTCGGTGGAAGCCGCACGTGCTGGCGAGGCTGGCAAGGGGTTTGCCGTGGTTGCGGTAGAAGTGCGCCGTTTGGCTCAGTCGGCGGCGCAAGCCTCGTCCGAGGTCAAGGTATTGATCGATCAGTCCAGCTCTGAAGTCGCAACGGGCTCCAAGCTCGTCAATGACGCGGCAAGCAAGCTTGCGAGCGTGCTGGACGCGATCCGCGAAAATACCAAGGCGCTGGAGACCATAGCTCAGCAGAGTTCGGAGCAGGCAAATTCCATTGAGGAAGTCAGTTCCGCGGTGCGTCAGCTCGATGAAATGACCCAGCATAACGCTGCCTTGGTCGAAGAGACTAACGCCGCTATTGCTCAGGCTGAATCGCAGGCGAATGAACTTGACTTGATTGTCGAAGTCTTCGCTGTCGATGCTGTAGTAGCACCTGCGCATCATCGTAGTGAAGCGAGCGTAATGAGGCCTACGGCGACTGAGCGCCCGTCGCGTCAATATTCTTCTCGTGGCCCAAGTTCTCAAGGAAATCTTGCGGTCTCGCAAGATTGGAACGACTTCTGAAGTCAGTATCTTTGAGTGTTTAATCTTTAACGCGGGTCAGCGATGGCTCGCGTTATTTTTTTCGTAATAACAGTTGGTTAAGCCCCTTTATCCTAGTTTGGGGTTAAACAGCTCAACCGCCTTTGGAACGTGGGGTCGGAGGGCGGGAACATATTGGGGACTGGTCTATAGCTATGCAAATTTTCGGCAAAATCCGCATGACCGCTCTCATCGCCACATTGGTGATTTCGGGCATTCTTTTATCGACGGCAGCTGTCTGTACGGCCACATATATTACGCTGAGCAATCAATCTCGCGCTGACGCAATGGTCACGCTCGAGAACCATATGCGTACCGCTGTTTCTCTGATCAGCAGCGAGATGGCCTCGACCAAGGTCGAGTGGAATGAAGATGGCAGCGTGAGCCGCGTGACAGCATTTTCGATGCCGCGTGTTTTCATCAACCACAACATCATCGACTCTGTTGTCCGTCTTACCGGTGGCACTGCGATGATTTACGGCGCGGAACAAGCGGGCCAGCCACTGAACGTGCTGACATCGAGCTTTGTAGAGGAAAGCGGAGAACGTAGCCTAGGTTCGACATTTGCGGAAACCGACCCTGCCTATAACCCGGTTTTGACCAGCGGTTCCTATCGGGGCGAGGGCTCCTATGGCGATGTTGGCTACTATATCGGCTATCAGGCGATCACAAATCACCAGAACGACGTCATCGGCGTCATCTTTGTCGGCCTCGATAAAGATCATATCGAAGCTGGCATTCAGCAGACATTGTGGATTCTGCTGATCGTTGGCGCGGTCACCTTGGTTGTTCTGGGTGTGCTCGGCTATCTGGTTTCTTCGCTGATCATGTCGACCATTCCCAAGCTGGCAACGACCATGAACGCGATCGCCAAGGGCGCGTATGAAACCGATGTACCCTATGTTCAGTACACCAATGAAGTTGGTGATATGGCGCGTGCGGTCGAGGTTTTCCGCGAAAACGGTCTGCGTGTGAACGCTATGACAGAAGAAGAACGCGCTGCCTCCGAGCGCCGCCGTATTGAGCGCACCGACATGATGGTCGAGTTGCAGGCGGCTTTTGGCGAAGTGGTGGACGCCGCTATTGCTGGCGACTTCACCAAGCGCGTTCATGCTGAATTCCCTGATCGTGAACTCAATGCTCTGGCCGCTAGTGTCAACTCGCTGGTTGAGACTGTTGACCGTGGTATCGGCGAGACCGGCGATGTGCTGGGGGCGATGGCCAAGGCCGATTTCACCCGCCGGATGAACGGTCAGTATCAGGGTTCGTTCGCCAAGCTCAAAGAAGACACCAACGCCGTGGCCGAGAGTCTGTCGGATGTTATCGGTCAACTGCGCGAAACCTCGCGTACGCTCAAGACAGCAACCGGCGAGCTGCTCTCCGGCACCAATGATTTGTCAGAACGCACCACCAAACAGGCGGCGACGATCGAGCAAACCTCTGCTGCGATGGAACAGCTGGCAAGCACCGTGCAGGATAACGCCCGCATGGCTGACGACGCCAACGCTTCGGCCAATGCTGTGTCCGTTGATGCCGAGCGCAACGGTAAGATGATGGAAACGGCAAATGATGCGATGGATCGCATTGCTCAGTCTTCCGCCAAGATTTCCAACATTGTGGGCATGATCGATGACATTGCCTTCCAGACCAATTTGCTGGCGTTGAATGCTTCGGTTGAAGCGGCACGTGCGGGCGAAGCGGGCAAGGGCTTTGCGGTGGTCGCTGTCGAAGTGCGTCGCCTAGCGCAGTCTGCAGCTGAGGCTTCGGCCGAAGTGAAGGCACTGATCGAAACCAGTGCAAAGGAAGTCAAGTCAGGCTCGGATCTCGTGTCGAGTGCAGCCAAGCAGCTTAAGGCAATGCTGGGCGCGGTGACCGAGAACGCTGTGCTGATGCAGTCGATTGCCAAGGCCAGCAAGGCCCAGGCCGCTGCAATTGACGAAGTCGGTGTTGCAGTGCGCACGCTCGATCAAATGACTCAGCATAACGCGGCTCTTGTGGAAGAGACCAATGCTGCCATCGAGCAGACTGAAGCACAGGCTAGCGAACTCGACCGTGTTGTGGATGTGTTTACAATCCAACAGTCTGAGCAAAAGCGGGTTGCACCCGCGAAACGTGAAGCGGCGGGTTCCGCTCCGGTTCAGCGTGACCGCGTTAAGAGTGCGGCACGCTCTTACCTCAGCCAGGGCGGCACAGCGCTGAACGCCGACTGGAGCGAGTTCTAAGCATCGTTGAATCCAAGAATTCCCATTGAGGGCGCCACGGCGCCCTCTTTTTGTATTTATGGTTAATGCCTAGTTAACGGCGAACTTACTGACTGGCCTTGAACAAAAAAGATCGCTGCTAGCTAACAGAACTTGAGTGACTAACGCCGCACTCACCTGGAAGTGGCGCTGGGCGGACCAGCGTCAAAAAAGTCTTGGTTAACCATCCTCCTCCAGTCTTTTCGTGCACGGCCGGTGTGCCGCCGGTCCAAAGGGGCATGGGCATGAGACGGTTTTCGTTTGGGCAGAACAGCAACAAAGACAACGCAGCCAAACTTGCTGCCCTGCTGAGAAGTCAGGCGGTCATCGAGTTTGAACTCGATGGTACAATCATTACCGCCAACGAGAACTTCCTAAAGGCCTTGGGGTATGGGCTCGATGAAGTGCGGGGCAAGCACCACTCCATGTTTTGCGCCCCCGAATATGTCAAAAGTCCAGCATACAAAAACTTCTGGGCGGACCTCGGCAAAGGTGAGTTCAAATCCGACGCCTTCCAACGCTTTGGTAAGGGTGGGCGGGAGGTTTGGATACAAGCCAGCTACAGTCCGGTGTTCGATGCCAGCGGTCGGCCAGTCAAGGTGATCAAGTTCGCCGCCGATATTACCGAACAGCGACAGATGTCGGCGGACCATGCGGCTCAAATCGAAGCGATCTCGCGCGTTCAGGCGGTGATTTCGTTTAACTTAGACGGCACTGTCATCGCTGCAAACGCCAATTTCCTGACGACGCTCGGCTACACTTTGGCCGAGATCGTGGGAAAGCATCATGCCATGTTTTGCGATCCCGCCTACACAAGGACAAACGAATACGCTCAGTTCTGGCAGCGCCTGCGGTCCGGCGAATATGTGGCCGCAGAGTTCCAGCGGTTCGGTAAGGGCGGGAAAGAAGTGTGGATCCAGGCGAGCTACAATCCCGTGCTCGATGCCGCGGGTCGTGTCTCAAAAATTGTCAAGTTTGCCACCGACATTACCGAGCGCAAGCGCGCCGAGGGCGTCATAAACGAACTTACAAAAAGCCTGCGAATGATGGCGCAGGGCGATTTATCTGGCCATATCGATCACGTTTATACAGGCCAGTATGAGGCCTTGCGTCACGCGTTCAACTCATCGCTTGGGCGGTTGCAGGAGATCGTTGAGGGAATGCGTACCACCTCGCGCTCGTTAAAAATTGCCACGGGTGAAATCCTCTCGGGGGCCAACGACCTCTCAGAGCGCACGACCCGGCAAGCGGCCACCATTGAAGAAACATCGGCCTCGGTGGAGCAACTCACAGGAGCTGTCACTGAAAACGCCAAGCGTGCCGCCAGTGCCAACGAAAAAGCGCGCCACGTGGTCTCTGTGGCAATCGATGGTGGGACAGTGATGGGTCGGGCAACCGAGGCCATGACCGCGATCGAGGCATCGTCGACCAAAATCTCAAAAATCATCGGTCTCATTGATGACATTGCCTTCCAGACCAATCTTTTGGCGCTCAACGCGTCTGTTGAGGCAGCGCGGGCTGGCGAAGCCGGCAAGGGGTTTGCTGTTGTCGCGATTGAAGTGCGGCGGCTCGCTCAGTCAGCTGCGCAAGCGTCCTCAGATGTTAAAGTTTTGATCGAAGCCAGCGAGGGCGAGGTGCGCGGCGGTTCGCAATTGGTGTCAAAGGCGGCTGATCGTCTCGCTGACATTGTCAAAGGCGCCGAAGAGAGCGCAACACTCATCGACGAAATTGCCACTGCGAACCGGGAGCAATCTGCCTCCTTGGTCGAGGTATCTGGCGCCGTGCGGCAGATGGATGAGATGACCCAGCACAATGCCGCGCTCGTCGAAGAGACCAACGCTGCTATTGAGCAAACTGAAACACAAGCGGCAGCCCTGGATGATCTGGTTGCCGTCTTTAAAAGCGACGGGGCGGGCACAGCAGAGCACGCGTCTCAGCAAAGCCTGCGTGCTGCAGAGTAAAGCACAGGTGTTGTCGCAGCAGTGGGCGGCGACTGCGCGGTTCTGCACCTAAATCTTTGATTTGTCCCATTTCACGAGCGGTAAATAACTCCGTGTTTACCCTCGTCGTTTAGCGCTGTGGGTTGGTTGATCCAGATCAAGATGTTCGCATCTGGAATGGTGAACTGATCCAGCGGATCTAAACTATGGTGTCTGACTTGCCTTCGAACATTCCTGCCGCGCTGCAAACTCGCCTGGACTTTATTGACCTGAACAAAGATGCGCGTGCGCAGCTGGCCAGTATTCAGCCAACCATTGAAAAGCATGTCGGTCCAGCGCTGGATCATTTTTATGACAAGGTCGCTAAAGAACCTGAAGTGGCCCGTTTCTTCGGTGGTGGTCGCCCGCACATGGATCGCGCCAAGTCACGTCAAATTGGCCATTGGAGCGCGATTGCCGCTGGTCAGCTCGACGCTGAATATATGGAAAACAGCGCCAAGGTTGGCTTGCGGCACGCCCTGATCGGGTTGGAGCCGCGCTGGCACATTGGTGGTTACGGCGTCATTTTTGAAACCTTGCTCAAGAATGTCGTCCAAGATTTGATGACCGAGGTCATGCAGCCCAAGAAGGGGCGCTTTGGCCGTATGGTGCCACCGAGCTGCGATCAGGTCATGGCAGGCGCGGCCGACGTCTCCGACAAGATCGTCGCGATGATGAAGTCGATGCTGATCGACATCGACATTGGTGTGACGGCTTATTTCGATAAGCTCACCTCGGATGCGCAGGAAGCTGAAGCGGCGTCCCGTGAGAAAATTCATCAGGCGATGGACGCTACGGGTAAAGTTTTGCGCGGTGTTGCAACCGGTGATTTGACCCAGCGTGTTACGGAAGACCTGGACCCGCAGTTTGATCAACTCAAGCAGGATACCAATGCGGTGGTGGACAAGCTTGCCGACATTGTTGGTCAGCTCCAACATACATCGCGCTCGCTGAAAACGGCTACAAGTGAAATCTTGGCTGGCACCAACGATCTGGCCGATCGCACGACACGCCAGGCAGCTGCGATTGAACAAACATCTGCCTCCGTTGAGCAGTTGTCGGCAGCGGTCTTGGAGAATGCTACGCGCGCAAATGATGCCAGCGGGAAGGCGCGGTCTGTCGCTCAGGATGCCATTGAAGGCGGCAATGTGATGGCCGACGCGACCAAGGCAATGGACGCAATTCGTCAGTCATCTGCGAAAATCTCCAACATCATCGGCATGATCGATGACATCGCGTTCCAAACTAATCTCTTGGCGTTGAATGCTTCCGTAGAAGCGGCGCGCGCCGGTGAAGCGGGCAAGGGTTTCGCCGTGGTTGCGGTTGAAGTTCGTCGCTTGGCGCAGAGTACCGCCAATGCTTCCGCCGAAGTGAAGACGCTTATTGAGGCGAGTGCGAACGAGGTTCGCGGCGGCAATTTGCTGGTGTCTAAGGCGGCCGAAACCCTTGAGGCGATACAGGGCGGTGCTGAAGAGAGCGCTAGCCTAATTGACTCGATCGCGCTGGCTAATCGTGAGCAGTCGACCGCTCTTCGCGAAGTGACTACGGCTGTCCGCCAGATGGACGAGATGACCCAGCACAATGCTGCACTGGTTGAAGAAACCAATGCTGCCATCGAGCAGACCGAAGCACAGGCGAGCGAGCTAGACGTGATCGTGGATGTGTTCCGCCTGAATGATCGTGCCGGGCGTGCGCCGGTGAGCGAACAGCGCCGCAGACGTGGGGGTGCTCCACTCCAAACGAGTGGTAATACCGCGCTCGCCAATAACTGGGATGAATTCTAACCCCTGCTCAACGAATATCCGTTGCTCGCTGTCCCCTTTTAAGGGCTAAAAGAGAGCAACGGAGACTTCTTATGGCGCATATTGGCCTTGTGGCCCACGACGACAAAAAAGATGACCTCTGCCGGTGGGCGGAGGTTCATAAGGATAAGCTGGCTCAACACGAGCTCTGGGGCACCGGGACAACCGGTAGCCGTATTATGGCCGCAACCGGTCTTGACGTTAAACTGCTTAAATCTGGGCCTCTCGGCGGCGATCAACAGCTTGGTGCAATGATCTGCGAAGGGCGCTTGGACATGTTGATCTTCTTTATTGATCCCCTGTCAGCGCAACCTCATGATGTTGATATCAAAGCGCTAAACCGCCTAGCGACGTTATACGACGTGCCCTTTGCCAATAATAAATCGACAGCTGATGCGGTATTGGCTGCACTTTGACTAAGTGGCCCCGGTTGACCGGTTCGCAATCGTATGAACAGATGCCTGAAGACAGCTCGGAATAACCGGGCGCAATAGTTTGTTCAGGAACATCGGGGCTCTCGGGAACTTGTCCTCCGACTTAGTTATTGACGTTCAAAACGTCAGCAAGAGTTTTGGCGGCCTCAAGGCCGTCAATAACTGCTCACTCTCCGTCAGGCGCGGCTCCATCACTGGGCTGATCGGGCCTAACGGTGCCGGGAAATCGACACTCTTCAATATAGTCGCCGGAAACATTGTTCCTGATAGCGGACAGGTCATCTTTGATGATCAGGACGTTACGGGGATGAAGCCACATGCCCTTTTCCGTATTGGCATGTTGCGCACGTTTCAGATTGCGCATGAATTCAGCCAGATGAGCGCTCTAGAGAACCTTATGATGGTTCCCGGCGAGCAGCCGGGTGAAAGCTTGCTCGACAATTGGCTGCGACCCAGACTCGTGCGTAGCCGAGAAACCGAAGTGCGCAAAAAGGCGCTGGAGGTTATCGACTTCCTCAAGCTCGGACATGTCCGTGACGAATTGGCTGGCAATCTCTCCGGGGGGCAGAAAAAGCTCCTAGAGCTTGGCCGTACGATGATGGTCGATGCCAAAGTCGTCCTGCTCGACGAGGTTGCTGCTGGCGTCAACAAGACGTTGCTCAATGATCTGGCGGACAATATCGAGCGCATGAACCGCGAGCTTGGCTACACTTTCTTTGTCATTGAGCATGACATGGACCTCATCGGGCGGATGTGTAATCCGGTGATCGTCATGGCACAGGGCGAAAAAATCGCCGAGGGGCCGATGAGCGAAATTCGCGCAAACCCTGCCATCGTTGAGGCCTATTTTGGCTCCCCGGTAGAGGTAGCAAACTAATGGCGTTGATCGAGTTAAAGCACGTCGTTGGCGGCTATGGTGGCGCGCCGATTCTTAATGGCGTCGACATGGCCATTGAGCAGAGCGATATCGGTGTCATCGTTGGGCCTAATGGCGCGGGAAAGTCGACGACTCTCAAGGCCATTTTTGGCCTGCTTAAAGTTACAGGCGGAACGATCGAATTTGGTGGCGAGAATATTGCCAATTCGCTCCCTGATAAGCTCGTGCCCAAAGGGCTGAGCTTTGTGCCGCAAGAGAAAAACGTTTTCACTTCTATGACTGTCGAAGAGAATCTCGAGATGGGCGCATTTACCCGTCGCGACGATTTCTCCGGCACGTTGAGTTGGGTTTACGACATGTTCCCAGTGCTCAAGGAAAAACGCCGTCAACCTGCCGGTGAGCTTTCTGGTGGGCAACGTCAAATGGTGGCCATGGGTCGAGCCCTGATGAGCAAGCCCAGCCTCCTCATGCTTGATGAGCCTTCCGCAGGCTTGTCGCCGCGCTATGTTATCGAGATTTTTGAAACCATTGTGCGCGTCAACAACGAAGGCGTCGGCATATTGATGGTGGAGCAAAACGCCCGGCAGGCTTTGGCCTTTGCCTCTAAGGGCTTTGTTTTGGCGCAGGGGCAGAACCGCTTCACAGGCACTGGACCGGAACTGATTGCCGATCCGGAAGTGGCCAAGAGTTTCCTGGGGGGCTAGGCGTGGACGAGCTTATTTTCTTTATCAACCGCGCTCTAATTTCCGGAACAGTTCTGGGATCGATTTATGCGCTAGGCGCCATTGGCGTGACGCTGGTTTTCGGCATTCTTCGCTTTGCGCACTTCGCCCATGGCGACATGATGACCATGGGGGCTTTTATCGCCTTCCTATTGGCATCGGCCATGGCGGCGATGGGTATTATCTTGCCACTGCCGATGGCGTTCATTGTTCTGCCGGTGGCTATGGTCATCACAGCGTTCTTGGCGTTGGGGATCGATAAAGGCTTTTACGCGCCTTTGCGCGCCCGCGGGGCAAAGCCGGTGACGCTGCTTATTGCATCCATCGGCGTGACGCTGATGATTCAAGGCCTTGTGCGTCTGATCTTTGGGTCGAGCACGCGCCAATTGTATGTGGAAGGCGAAACCAAGGATATCTTCCGCTTCGATATGAGCTGGGCCGGGGGCACGCGCCCCATCAGCATCACCGAGCCGCAGATCATCATGTTTGTGGTTACGGCCTTGATCGTTATCGCCCTGCATTTCTTCCTGACCCGGTCGCGACTGGGTAAGGCGATGCGCGCTATGGCGGACAATGCAGACCTTGCGCAGGTTTCCGGGATCAATACCGCCCTTGTTGTGCGCGTCACTTGGGTGATTGCGGGCTCGCTCGCTTGTGTGGCTGGAACCATGCTGGCACTCGACGTTGCGCTGATGCCGGACCTCGCTTTCAATATTGTGTTGCCGATCTTTGCGGCGGCGATCGTTGGCGGTCTCGGCCACGCCTATGGTGCGATCGTGGGCGGGTTCTTGATTGCTTTTGCCGAAACGCTGGCAGTGTTCAACTGGACTGCTGTTTTACGACCTCTCAACGCCTTCTTGCCCGAAGGCATGGAGCTGCCGTCGAACCTGGCACTGGTCCCGACGGAATATAAGCTCACAGTCGCTTTTGTGATTTTGGTGATTACGCTGCTCGTGCGCCCGACGGGTATTTTTAAGGGAGCATCGACATGAGCGCGTCGCCCTCTTCACTATCCAAAATTTGGGAAGATCCGGTACGGCGTGGCATTTCCTTGTTTACGGCAATGTTCGTCCTGGTGTTGCTCGTGGGCCTGGTTCAGGGGACCGCGTCTATCCTGCTGATTTTGACGCAGGCGACCGCCTTTGCCCTCATCGCACTGGGCCTCAATATTCAGTGGGGCTATGGCGGATTGTTCAATTTCGCCATCATGGGCTTTCTCATGGTCGGTGGTGCCTCGACCGTGTTTCTCTCCTATCCGGTCAACATGGCGTTTTGGGAAAGTGACGGCCCACTTATGTTGGGTCGCGCTGTGCTCGCGTTCCTCATTGCCGTTGCGTTGGTGTGGGCGGCGCGCAAAGTGGATCGTCTTGGCATTACCGGTAAAGCGCGCACCGTCATTGTCGCCTTGGCATGGTTCGTCGGCTACATCATCTATCGGACCCAAATTGACCCCGCTGCGGCCTATATAGAATCGACCGCTGGCTTTGTAGGGGGCTTGGGTCTGCACCCAATCTTAGGCTGGGCTTTCGGTGGTTTGGTGTCGGCGGTCATTGCCTTCTATGTTGGCAAGATCAGCCTTGGTCTGCGGACCGACTATTTGGCGATTGCCACGATCGGCATTTCCGAAATTATCCGCGCGCTGGTCAAAAATATGGATTGGCTAACCCGGGGCACGATGACCGTGTCGCCAATGCCTTGGCCAACCCCATTGCCACAACAGTTGCAGGCCGCAGGCGCGTCGATTCCGGAAAGCTTTATCTACGCGCGCGTTATGTTCCTTGTTGTTTGCGTTGCCATCTTAGTTGGCGCGTTCTTCCTCGTGCAGCGTGCCTATGGTGGCCCTTGGGGCCGGATGATGCGGGCAATCCGCGACAACCACATTTCTGCAGGCTCCATGGGCAAGGATGTCACTGGACGCCAGTTGGAGCTGTTCGTCTTCGGCTCCATCCTGATGGGCATCGGCGGCGCTATGCTCGCAACGTTCACCCAGATCTTTGACCCCTCCGGTTACCAGCCCATCAATCACACGTTCATGGTGTGGGTGATGGTGATCGTTGGCGGGGCAGGAAATAACTGGGGCGTCGTGCTTGGCGCGTTCCTGATCTACATCATTTGGATCATCTCGGACCCGCTCGCGCAGATGATCTTCCTCAATCTCTCGGTCATTACAGAGCAGATGGGGTGGGGCGCTATCCCAGAAATCGACAGCCGAGCCTTGCAAATGCGCGTGTTTGTCTTGGGTGTGGTGATCACTATCGCGCTGCGCTACGCGCCCAAGGGGTTGATCCCCGAAGTGGTCAAACGCAGTTAGCGTTGAGACAGGGTGGACAAGAACGGCTCGGCAGAAAAACTGCCGGGTCTTTCTTTTGCGCCTAGCGTCGCGCCGTCACCCAGAGCCACTGCGTTCGCAGATTGTCGTAGCCGCTTCCATCTTCCGATTGTAGCTGCAGATCGCCCCAAGGCGCCGCTTCGCGATAATGAGCGAGAAGGGTGTCTGCGCTCGGATAGTTGTAATAGCGCCCGAAGCTATCGCGCCCCTCGCCATGGCCCGCCTTGAAGCTGGCAACAAACAGTCCGCCGGGCTTCAGCGCCCGATGAATGCGCGATAGGTCGTCGGTTAGCTCCGAGGCTGGTGCATGCAAAAGACAAGCGCATGCCCACACTGCGTCGTATTGAGAGACATCCTCAAGCGCGTCGAAGGCCAAAATGTGGACTGGGTGGTTGAGGCGCGCCTCTGCATGGGCGGCCAACTCCGCAGAGGCGTCCGTCGGCGTGACATCAAACCCTCGTTGAAGCAAGTATTCAGCATCCCGGCCGCTGCCCGTCCCCAATTCGAGAATTTTGGCCTTCGGGGGCAGAAGTTGAGCAAAGGCACGCAAATGCGACGAGGGCTCGTCCTGCCCATGTTCCACATAGTCGGCAGCATTCGCTGCATAGAAATCTAACGTGTTATTGTCGGCCATTGGGCTACCCAAAAAGAAACAGCCCGAGCGTTAGCCCGGGCTGGATACAGTGCCTTGGTGTGAGGATTACTCAACTAGGCCCTTGTTGACCACTGCGCCGCCTTCAACCACGAAGTAGTTGATAGCGCCGGCTACGTCACCAACAGCGTCGAACTCAACAGTGCCGGATGCACCTTCGTAGTTGATGTCGGTACCCGCTGCGATGAGTTCCTTAGCCTTGGCCCATTCGCCCGGCAGGATGACTTCGCCTGGAGCGTTTGCGACATCGCGCAGGGCAGCGGAGATGCCGTTACGATCAGCTGCGCCCGACTTTTCAATGGCCAGTGCCAGCAGGAAGACGGCGTCATAGGAGTTGGTCACATAGGTGCCGTTGACGTCCTGTCCTGCAGCCTTGGTGATTGCATCAAGTGCGTCAAACGATGGACCAGCCGCAGCGGCAGCCTGCGTCAGGATCATGCCTTCGAGATCTGCTGCGTTGCGCGAAGACAGCAGCGCTTCACCGGCCATGCCGTCACCACCCATGAACTGGGTGAAGGAGCCAGCTTCGATTGCCTGGTTGAGGATCGCCCCGCCGCCAGCATTTTCGTAGCCATAGATGACCAATGTGGTCGCGCCCGAGGCTTCGATCTGACCGATTTCTGGACGGTAGTCGGCCTTGCCGTCTTCGTGAGCGACATTGGACAGAACCTTGCCGCCACCAGCAACGAACGCGTCAGCGAAGGCGCCAGCAAGGCCCGAGCCGTAATCGTTGTTGACGTAGGTGAGGCCGACTTCCTTGGTGCCCTGTGCCAGCAGAAGTTCTGCAGCCTTCACGCCCTGGATGCTATCCGGAACAACGTCACGGAACACCAGATCATTGTCGTCGAGCTCTGCGACCGCAGGTGCAGTCGACGCTGGCGAGATCATGACGACATTGCCTGGGATTGCCGAGCCGTTAGCACCAGCAATCGTTGCGCCGGAGCAGAAGCCACCGAAGATGGCGACGACGTTTTCAGCGTTCACCAAGCGGTCGGCGGCAGGACCAGCCGCGCCACCGTCACATGCGGAGTCTGCGAGCACCGACACCAGAGTGTCGCCACCCAAAATGCCGCCCTGATCATTTACGTTTGTGATGGCCAGATTGGCAGCATCAACCATGCCCGGTGCAAAGCCGGCGATCGGGCCTGTGATGTCTGCTAGGAAGCCGATCTTCACGTCGTCTGCCAGAACTGGCGCGGCGGCAAGCAAGGTGGCGGCAGCGACTGCCAGGCTCAAAGATTTTTTCAGCATTGTTATCCCTCTTATGGTTGCGCCAGAGACCTTTGCATCAGTCCCTCCCTACGGCGCGGCACCTTTAGGGGGCGCGTCATACGCCCCGCTGAGTAAAGTCTTGCATAGAACTGAGGGAAAAGTCACCGGTATTTAGACGAGCATTTCATAAGCTCGTTCGGTTGCTTAACGTGGCCCCCTTCGGCATAAGTTGAGCCTTACAAGACGGAGTACAGGCCGCTATGCATAGACAGGCGATAACGGGGCTATTCTTGGCGGCGATGACGATCTCGGCGCAGGCTCAGTTTAGCGTGTTGAACGATGAAGCCGCGCCCAGTGAAGCGGCCCCGTCAACGGCGGAGAGTGTTGCGCTTCTTGCCTGCGGCACCCAGCCGATTGCCATGGCCAAAATGGGTTGGCCCTCTGCTGCACTTTTGGCTGAGGTTCATGCCAATATTTTGCGCGAGGCATATGACTGCGATGTGCAGTTTGTTCAGGGCGATCTCGCAGCGACGGCCTCCAGCATGGGCGCAGCAGCCTTGCCAACAGTTGCTCCCGAAATGTGGGTCAGCCGTATTGCCGAGGTGTGGAACAGCGCAATGGACAGCCAATTGGTGCGTTCGGCAGCGCCCAGCTACGACACGCAGAGCTTTGAGGGCTGGTTTATGCCGACCCAAACGGCGCAGTCATTCACTGGCGCCCCCAATCTTGCCAATCTGGCAGAAGCGATCCCGCTTTTGTCCCGTAACGAAAAAATCCCATTTATCTCCTGCCCGGCTGACTGGGCTTGCTCGGTCATCAATCGCAATCTGATTGGGGCGCTTGGCCTTGGATCATTGGTCGAGGTGGTGGAGCCCGCCAATCGGTTCGAAATGGATAAGTTGATCGCTGAAGCGGTGAACAAACGCGATGCTTTTCTCTTTTACTACTGGCAGCCAAATCCGGTTCTGGCTCAGCTCGATTTCACCCCTGTGGATATGGGGGCATATGACGAGGCTGCGGCTAAATGTCTGGCGTCATTGAACTGTGCGCTGCCAAAGCCGTCCGCCTTCGCGCCCGAAACAGTCGTTATTGCGCTTTCTGAAAATCTCGTGGTGAATTCGCCCCTTATTGCGGGATATTTTCAAAGAGCGACGCTCTCACTGAAAGAAATGGACGCAATGTTGGCAGAGTTGAGCCAGCCTGGGGCAAGCGAGGAAGCTGTGGCAGCGCAGTTTGTCGAGCGAAATCAATCGATATGGCGTGCTTGGGTTAGCCCGGAATAGATCCGCTAATCGCGGCAAATGACAGTTGCATGACAGCTTCGCCTTTTGTGCTAGTTGCGTACCGGTGCGTACACCGATTATAACCAACCGTCGCTAGTGCTGGTTTAGGGAGACGAGCCTTGGAATTGAAGCGTATTAACGATCACGTCAGTGTATCGGGACAGATACAGCCGGAAGACGTGACGACGCTGAAAAGCCTTGGTTTCACGACGATCATCAACAATCGTCCAGATGGGGAATCGCCGGATCAACCGGCTGGAGCTGAAATCGAAGCAGCCGCAAATGCTGCCGGGCTCACCTATGTTTCTATTCCACTCGGCCGTGACGGGGTAAACCCGGAACTGATCGAAAACACCAAGTCTGCGCTTGAGGGGAGCGAAGGCAAGGTATTCTGTTTCTGCCGCTCGGGTACGCGTTCTACAACGCTCTGGGCTCTTTCGCGCGCTGGTGAGGAGCCAGCCGAAGAGATCATCGCTCAGGCAGCAGAAGCAGGCTATGACATGAGCCATCTGGCTGGTTACCTCAGCCAATCTTAGAAACTTACGACGGTTGGGCGGGCAACCGTTCATTCCGTCGATTACTGAGCCGACCTCACCGTGAGGAATACGCCCCTCTAGCTCGGGTTTAAATCGATGCCAATCAAGAAGATCCTCGTCGCCAATCGCAGCGAGATTGCAATCCGTGTGTTCCGCGCGGCAAACGAACTTGGGCTTAAGACCGTCGCGGTCTATGCCGAAGAGGATAAACTCGCGCTGCACCGGTTCAAGGCTGACGAAGCCTATTTGATCGGTAAGGGGAAAGGCCCGGTTGAGGCCTATCTGCAGATCGACGAGTATATTCGTGTCGCTAAGGCCTCGGGTGCGGATGCAATCCACCCCGGTTATGGTCTTCTCTCGGAAAGCCCAGAATTCGTTGACGCTTGCGAAGCCGCTGGCATTACCTTTATTGGCCCGCGCGCGCAGACCATGCGCGATCTCGGCAATAAGGTCGCCGCGCGCAATATGGCGATCAAGGCCAATGTCCCGGTTGTCCCGGCCACCGACGCGCTTCCAGACGATATGGACGAAGTGAAGCGTATGGCGGCCGAGATCGGCTACCCGCTGATGCTTAAGGCGTCGTGGGGTGGCGGTGGTCGCGGCATGCGCCGCATCATGGACGAAAGCACCCTTATCGCCGAAGTCTCTGAAGGCAAACGTGAAGCCAAGGCTGCGTTCGGCAAGGATGAGATGTATCTCGAAAAGCTGATCGAGCGTGCGCGTCACGTCGAAGTTCAGCTGATCGGTGACGATCACGGCAATCTTGTGCATCTTTACGAGCGCGACTGCTCGGTGCAGCGTCGTAACCAGAAGGTTGTGGAGCGCGCTCCTGCGCCATACCTTTCGGAAGACGTTCGTGCCGAACTGACTGGCGCGGCTGTGCGCCTCGGCAATGAAGCGAACTATCGTGGTGCTGGTACAGTCGAATTCCTGATGGATGCCGACACCAACAAGTTCTACTTCATTGAAGTGAACCCACGCATCCAAGTCGAGCACACTGTCACTGAAGAAGTGACCGGAATCGACATCGTCAAGGCGCAGATCCATCTGCTCGATGGCGCTGTGATCGGTACGCCAGAATCGGGTGTGCCGCTGCAGGAAGACATTCGTCTTAACGGCAACGCCATCCAGTGCCGCGTTACCACTGAAGATCCAGAACAGAACTTTATTCCAGACTATGGCCGCATCACTGCATACCGCGGTGCGACCGGTTTTGGCGTGCGTTTGGATGGTGGTACGGCCTATGCTGGCGCGATCATCACCCGCTATTATGATCCGCTCTTGGAAAAGGTCACCTGCTGGGCGCCGTCCGCAGATGAAGCCATTGCCCGTATGCACCGCGCGCTGCGCGAATTCCGTATTCGTGGCGTGTCGACGAACCTGGCCTTCCTCGAAAACATCATCACCCACACCGACTTCGTCGAGAACCGCTACACCACGCGCTTCATCGATACGACGCCGGATCTATTCAATTTCAAGCCGCGCAAGGACCGTGCGACCAAGCTTTTGACCTACATCGCCGATGTGACGGTCAATGGTCACCCGGAAGTGCGTGATCGTCCGCGTCCGCCTGCTGCTGCGGCGGCGCCGTTCGTGCCGGAATTCCCGGAACTGACCGCAATCGAAGGCTCGCGTCAGATTCTTGATCGCGATGGCCCGGCTGGTCTTGCGCAGTGGATGAAGGATCAGAAGCGGGTTCTCTTCACCGACACGACCATGCGTGACGCGCACCAGAGCTTGCTGGCAACGCGTATGCGCAGCTTTGACATCACGCGTATTGCTGAAGCCTATTCGCGTGGTTTGCCAAATCTGTTCTCGCTCGAATGCTGGGGTGGGGCGACATTCGACGTGTCGATGCGCTTCCTCAACGAAGATCCGTGGGAGCGTCTGGCCAAGGTTCGCGCCGGTGCGCCGAACATTCTGACCCAGATGCTGCTGCGCGGCAGCAATGGCGTTGGCTACACCAACTATCCAGACAACGTCGTAAAGTTCTTCGTCGCGCAGGCGGCTAAGGGCGGCGTTGATATCTTCCGCGTCTTCGATTGCCTCAACTGGGTCGAAAACATGCGCGTGTCGATGGATGCGGTGCTGGAAGCCAATAAGGTCTGTGAAGGCGTTATTTGCTACACCGGCGATATGCTCGATCCAGATCGCGCGAAGTACGATCTCAAGTATTACGTCAATCTGGCCAAGGAATTGGAAGCCGCTGGCGCCCATGTACTTGGCTTGAAGGACATGGCGGGCCTCCTGCGTCCGGCAGCAGCCAAGAAGCTGATTGCAACGCTGAAGGAAGAAATCGGTCTGCCGATCCACCTGCATACACACGACACTTCGGGCGCGGCCTCCGCAACCGTTCTGGCAGCTGTAGATGCGGGTGTTGATGCGGTTGACGCGGCGATGGACGCGCTTTCGGGCACGACCTCGCAGCCGACCCTTGGGTCGCTGGTTGCCGCGCTTGCTGATACCGACAAGGATCCGCAGCTCGACGCTAAGGCGATCCGTCAGCTTTCCTTCTACTGGGAAGCCGTGCGCACGCAGTACCGTGCCTTCGAGAGCGATCTCAAGGGCGGCGCTTCGGAAGTCTATCTGCACGAAATGCCGGGCGGTCAGTTCACCAACCTCAAGGAACAGGCGCGTTCGCTTGGTCTTGAAACTCGCTGGCACGAAGTGGCGCAGACCTATGCTGACGTGAACCAGATGTTCGGTGACATTGTGAAGGTGACGCCATCTTCCAAGGTTGTCGGCGATATGGCTCTGGCTATGGTTTCGGCTGGTATTTCGCGGTCAGACGTCGAAAATCCAGACAAGGACATCGCCTTCCCGGATTCCGTTGTCGGCTTCTTTGCTGGTGACCTTGGTCAGCCTCCTGGCGGGTTCCCGCAGGCACTGCAGAAGAAGGTTCTCAAGGGCAAGACCGCGCTCACCGAGCGTCCGGGTTCCTACCTCAAGGATGTTGATCTGGAAGCCGAGCGTAAGAAGGTTTCGGAAGAAGTCGGCATGCCGATCGATGACTTCCGTCTTGCCTCTTACCTCATGTATCCAAAGGTCTATTCGGACTTTGAAAAGACCCAGGATCGTTATGGTCCAACTGAAGTTCTGCCGACCCCGGTTTACTTCTACGGTCTGAACGAAGGCGATGAGCTGCTGATTGACATCGAACAGGGCAAGACCCTCGTTGTGAACTATCAGGGCCGTGCGGAGACCAACGAAAAGGGCGAAGTACGTGTGTTCTTCGACCTCAACGGTCAGCCGCGTACCATCACCGTACCGGATCGTCTGAAGGCCGGTGACATCAAGGTTCGCGCTAAGGCTGTTGCCGGTGATCCGAAGCAGGTTGGCGCTCCGATGCCGGGCGTTATCTCGACCCTAGCGGTTAAGGAAGGTCAGAAGGTTTCGGCTGGCGACGTTCTCTGCTCGATCGAAGCGATGAAGATGGAAACCGCCATCCACGCTGAAGTGGATGGGGTTGTCGCTGAGCTTCTGATTAAGCCGGGTGACCAGATTGACGCTAAGGACCTTCTGGTTCGCCTCGACTAAGCTTGGAAGGCCCCGCTTAACGCGGGGCTTTCTTTTTGTTCAGCTATTGGCGCTGTGCCCGCCACCAGCGTATCTGGGCCACCGGCCTCGGCGCTCTTGAGGGCCTGCTGGGCCCGCATCAAAGCTTGGGTGTAGGTTTCGTCTGCCCCGATTTCTACAATCCCCACACTGATGGTCATTGGGCCCAGATTATCGTCGCTGCAGAAGTTGTGGTCGCGCAGTGTCGCCTTGAAATCTTTCAGCGTGTCGATCCCAATCGCCAGTTTGGTTTGGGGGAGAAGAATTAAAAATTCTTCGCCGTCGAAACGGCCCGTTAGATTGGCGCGACGGATATTGCGGGCGAGGACGTGGCCAAACTCCGCAATGATGCGATCGCCTTCCTCATAGCCTTGGCGTTGGTTAAAGCGGCGAAAGTTGTCGATATCAAAGATCGCTAAGCAGCAAGGTAAACTACCGCTTTTACTGAGCATTTCCTCTGATCGCTGATGGAAGGCGCGGCGTGAGAGGACCCGTGTCAGCCGGTCTCTGTCGCGATCATCGGTCATGTAATTCACGGTGTCGTAGATACAGGCGCAGAGCACTGCAATGGCAACCGCTGATCCAAATGCAGAAAGGCACAATTGCAAGGTGAACCAATAGGACGAGATCATGAAATCGTCCGGCTCCATCTGCAGCCCGAAGCCCGCAGTCAGAATAGTGCGCGGGAAAAAGTGAAGGCCGAAAAGGAGCAAGCTCCAGAACAGCAGCTTTTCGGTGAACACCGCGTGGCGTCCGGGCATGGCTGTTAAGGCCGTAATGATCAAGATTAGCCCGGCCGAGAAATTGAGGAGATAGATGCGCGCCAACTGGTTCGGGTTCACATAAGTGAAGTACCAAGTCTGTAGGGCAAGGATGATCAGCACGGGGACCATAACGCGGTAGGGCGGCTGCCTACCCATGCGCTTGGCCAGTCCTGCGCAGAACAGGAAGCCCGCTATGACGTAGAGAATGTTGGCCGGGAGGCCAGTCTCTGTTTCGTTAAGCGCATCAATGATTTGCGTCAGCATGCCAAGGCTGAACGTGCCAGCTGTGGCTGCAAAAATCAGCAGGTGGGTATGTTGTCGGTTTTGAAAATAAAGAACTAAAAAAATTACGGCAAACGCCGAAAGTGTAGCAGGCCCAGCAAGGCTAAAAGTAACATTCGTAATCTGTCGATCCATTAGGAGCACCATTTCACGCATAAATTATTCTTACGCGGAATAAGTGCTCGCTGTCACGGCAAAAAACTAAACTTATAACTCTGCTGGACTATGCCTTTGATTTATCGACGCTTGGCTGTGCCGTCGATGGTGGGGCCATGCTTGCCGGAATAGACCTTAGCGGGGACCGGTATACGCGAGACGATCCAGCTAACCATCAGCGGGATAAGGACAAAATCGTCCACCCAGCCAATAAAGGGCAGGACATCGGGGACGATGTCAAAGGGGTTGATGAGGTAGAAGGCTGTAAACAGCGTTGCCGCTTTGAGATAAAGCGGGGTCTCGCGTGCCCAGAATGCTTTCCAGAGCTGCGCGACTTCTTTGCGGAACAGGATCAGACGGGGGAGGAGGAGGTTCATCATGACCCATAAATGGGGGATGATTGCTCCCGTTCAAGACTTGTCGGTGATCACAAAGTTCACGGGTTCTTGAGCGCTGATTTATAACGATAATTCTGTCGGCGCGCCGTGTTTAGGGCGTTTTGGCCTCTATTGGCCTTTTTGTGGCACTTGGCTGGCACTTCTGGGCGGCTCACTGGGCGCGGCCTTGGCATACGAGAGTATCGCGCCCCTCGAGAGGCACGGTTGCGCATTTGCGTTGAGCGTCACGCCATTGTTGAGTTGCCAGTCCATGGTGGAAGGCCTATTTGCGTAGGCAAGAGTATCTTCGGGGAAGAATATGTCCGGTCCAGCGCCGCGTAGGCAGTCTGTTGGTGTCAATGTCGGTGGCGTTATGGTTGGCGGCGGGGCTCCCGTCGTGGTCCAATCCATGACCAATACCGATACAGCTGACATCGATGCGACCGTAAAGCAGGTCATGCAGCTGGCACGCGCTGGCTCTGAGATCGTGCGCATCACCGTGGATCGCGACGAGAGCGCGGCTGCGGTTCCTGAAATTCGCGATCGTCTTCTGACCATGGGCTATGACGTGCCGCTGGTCGGGGATTTTCACTATATCGGCCATAAGCTCCTCACCGATCACCCTGCCTGTGCGCAGGCTTTGGCCAAGTATCGCATCAATCCGGGCAATGTGGGTTTCAAAGCCAAGCGCGATACCCAGTTTGCCACACTGATTGAGATCGCGAATAAATACGACAAGCCGGTGCGCATCGGCGTCAATTGGGGCTCGCTCGACGAAGAGCTGCTGACGCGGTTGATGGATGATAACGCCAATTCGGCTCAGCCGATCTCGGCTGCGGCTGTGCAGCGCGAGGCGATCATCCAGTCTGCTCTGCTTTCTGCGGCGCGGGCCGAAGAGCTCGGGATGCCGCGCAATAAGATCTTGCTCTCGACCAAGGTGTCGGATGTGCAGCATCTGATCGCGGTCTATCAGGATTTGGCGGCACGCTGCGACTATGCCTTGCACCTTGGTCTGACAGAGGCCGGTATGGGCTCTAAGGGCATTGTGGCTTCCTCGGCGGCGCTCGGGATTTTGCTGCAGCAGGGGATTGGCGACACCATTCGCATTTCGCTGACGCCGGAGCCGGGTGGCGATCGGACGACGGAAGTGAAGGTGGCGCAGGAACTCTTGCAGACCATGGGCTTCCGTCAGTTCTTGCCGGTGGTGGCGGCGTGTCCGGGGTGTGGGCGCACAACATCTTCGACCTTCCAGACCCTTGCCATGGAAATTCAGACCCACCTCAACGACTCCATGCCTGCGTGGCGCGAGCGCTATCCCGGTGTGGAAACGCTTTCTGTCGCGGTGATGGGCTGCATCGTCAATGGTCCGGGCGAGAGCAAGCACGCCAATATCGGTATTTCGCTGCCCGGTACCGGGGAAACGCCAGCGGCGCCGGTTTTCGTCGATGGCGCGAAGGTGGCAACGCTACGCGGCGCCGATGTGGCCGATCAGTTTAAGGCCATGGTCGCTGCTTACATTGAAAAGAAGTTCGGCGCAGGCCGTCAGGATGCGGCTGAATGAGTGAACGCAATGTACGGCGACTGTTTTGGTTCGCCATGCTGATCATCGTGCTCAGCGCTTTAAAATTCACCGGGCATCTGAATTGAAAAAAAGGGGCGCTGAGCGCCCCTTTTGTTTGTTTGGCTTGGCGTGCGCCTTAGATCAGGCCTTCGGCCTTGAGCGTTGCCAGAACGGCTGGGCGGGCACCAACGGCGGCCATCAGTGCGCCAACGCGTGGGAAGGCTGCAAAGTCGAGGAGCTGGCGGCCCCAGTTGATGACTGTGAAGGCATAAGCGTCAGCCTGGGTGAAGTCACCGAGGAAATATGGGCTGGCGTCGGTGAGCGTTGCTTCGATCTGGCCAACACGACGGTTGATTTCACCGATAACGGCGGCCTTTTCTTCGTCCGAGAGATTTGGCTTGAACAGGCCACCGAAAGCCTTGTGCGTGTCGCCAATGATGCCGAGCGCTTCTTGGAGACGCGCGCGTTCGATCGAGCCGTAAGCAGGCTTGAAAGCGGCGATGTCGGAGTTGTCGCCCAGATACTGCAGAATTGCAGGGCCCTGCGAAATAACGGTGCCTGGAGCCACTTCGAGCGCCGGAACAGCACCACGTGGGTTCAGCGCGAGAAAATCAGCGCCGCTTTCGGTTGTCTTGGCGCGCAGGTCGACCTTTTCAATGCTGAAAGTGCCGCCGATTTCGTTCAGAACAATATGCGAAGCCAGCGAGCAAGCGCCTGGCGTATAAAACAGCTTCATTTGATACCTAACCCAGAACTACGCCGTCCTTAGACGGCGCAGCATAGGTAGGTGATTAATCTGTGTTCAGCCAGATGCTGCGACAGTTTGATCGAGAAATTACGCGTTACCTTCAGTCCACTCGGGGAGCGGGAAAATGCGGTCGTAGGCCCAGTTAAAGACCAGCGCGTAGATCATGTAAAAAATGGCGAGGGCCAGATCCATGATGAAGGCGTCGAGTAGCGAAATCTGCAGGTACCAAGCGATGGGTGGCAGCATGATCGCGAGCAGGCCGACTTCAAAGAAGATCGCGTGAAAGACGCGGATCAGCTTGGTCTTTTCGGTTGTGCCCCGGAAGCGCTGCATGCCGTGGTCGAACATCAAATTATAGATGTAGTTCCACAGCATAGCGACGGTGGCGCTGGCGATAACGATGACCATCGAATCGCCGCCCTCCAAATGGAAGGCGAAGGCCGCGAGCGGGGTCGCGAGCAAAATGCCGATGAGCTCGAAAGAGATGGCGTGGCGGATACGATCACGTGTGGTGCGCATGGATGACCCCATGGTTATCCGGGCCGTCCCGGTACACAAACCAAACTGGAAGAGGTCGTCCTCTTGAGCTGGCGATATAGGAGGATTGCGACATATTGGCAAGTTTTGGCCGGGCAAGGCCGATATGCGCGAGGGGGAGGGAACCTTCTTAGTGGCGCTCGATGAGCGCGAAAATCCCCGATGGGACGGGGGATTTTGCGCCCATGTCTGGCACAGAATAGCGCGCGATCTCGCGCATGGCGTCAGCGGGTCGGGTGGATCGATACGGATCGCCGATCAGAACTTGCGTGCCGGTTTGGGCAAGGGCTTGAAGGAGCGGCAGGACGGCTGCGGCGCTGTCCTCGTCATAAAAGACATCGCCCGCGACGACGATGTCGGTGTGGAGCAAGGTTGGGACGAGGGTGAGGGCAACGCCATTGGCCTCGGCGTTAAGCGTGGTTGCCACTTGCGCCAATGGATCTGGGTCTAGGGCGAAGACCGCAGCGGCGCCCAGCTTGGCAGCGGCTATGCCCACCAGGCCTGAGCCCGAGCCGAGATCGAGAACAGTTTTACCAGCAACCAACTCCGGATGGGCTTTGAGATGAAGGGCCAGCGCGGCCCCGCCAGCCCATGCGTAGGCCCAATAGGGTGCGGCTCGGTGGCCATAGGCCTCAAGCCAAGCGGCGAGGCCGCTATGGGCATTGGCTTGATGCAGAACAATGTCGGGCCAGAGGCTCAAAGGCTGAAGCGGAAGCTTTTGCGCAATGAACTGCTCTGGGCTCATCGCGTTACTCGGGCAATTGGGCCGCATCGACCCAATTATTGCCGCAGAGCTCGGCAAGGCGCTCGACGGTCAGGCGCACCGAGGAATGGGTGCTGCCGCCTGCGGGGATGACCACGTCATAAATCTTGAGCGAGGTATCGAGATAGATTTTGAGCGGTGCGGGCAGGCCAAAGGGGCAAACGCCGCCAACTTGATGGGAGGTGAGACGAAGCACGTCTTCAGCACCCAACATGCGCGGACGGCCGCCAAAGGCGGTTTTGGACTTTTGGTTGTCGAGCCGGGCATCGCCACGCGTGACCAGCAAGAACTCTTCGTCTTTGACTTTGATGCAAAGCGTTTTGGCGATCTGTCCGGGTTCAACGCCATGGACTTCGGCGGCCAGCTGAACAGTTGCAGTGGAGTCTTCGGTGACGATGACGGCAAGGTCTGGGGCGCGGGCGGCGAGGTCCGCTTGGACAGATTCAAGGCTCATGGAAAACTCAGAATAGTCGGTTCAAATTGGTTTCGTATTTTTCGCGCGTCTTTTCCCGCAGTGGCGTGGTGAGAGCGCGGCGCATGAAATCGTCGGGGATGAGGGCAACACCATCATAGCCCATGATTTCGGCGGTGGTGATTCTTTCGCCAGAGTAGGGGGTGATGGTGACATCCATGCCTGCTTGTACGGTTCCCGGGGTGATCACACGGCAATATGCGCCGGAGCGTCGGGCTTTTTGGAAGCGTTTGACCCAAGCAGGATTGCCCATGCGGGCCGAGAAGGTACGGCAAGGCTTGCGGTAATAGGTCACCTCAAGAACGAGTTCGCCAATGGTGAAGCGATCGCCAATGGCACAGGTGAGGCTATCGGTGCCCGAGAGGGTGAAGTTTTCGCCAAAGAGACCGGGCTCGGTGGCGACGCCTTGGCTTTCCCAGAAAATATAGTCCTCTTGGAAATAGACGTAGATCGCCTGGTCAGCACCGCCGTGGTGACGGCGGTCGGCGATGATGTCTGTGGCGATGCCTTCGCGGGTGATGGCGACGGGGCCTTCGACCGGAAGCTTATAGATGCCCGTCAGCGTCTGGGTGCCGGGAATGTTGCGCGGGACGCCGACATTGACGCTGAGGAGCTGAGCCAAGTTATTTCTCCCGTGAGGCAAAATAGCGGGCGGTGGCGCGCAGGCCGTCGGCCTTGGGGCCAAAGGTGCGGAGACACCCAACTGCTTCATTGACGATTTGCGCCAGCGCCTCGCGCGCGCCATCGACGCCCAGACGAGCGACGAGGGTTTGCTTATTCTTATCGGCGTCCTTGCCCGTGGCCTTGCCCATGGTTTCAGCGGTGGCGGTGACGTCTAAAATGTCATCGGCAAGCTGGAAGGCGCGGCCTGCGGCTTCTGCATAGGCTGTGAGGGCGGAGAGAGCGCGCGGTTCAGCACCACCGAGAATCGCGCCCATGCGGACGGAGGCGCGAATGAGCGCGCCGGTCTTCATCGCCTGCATGGTGGAAATCTCATCCGGGGTGAAGCCGCCCTTTTCCCCTTCGATGTCGCGCATCTGCCCGCCAACCATGCCGCCAGCACCAGCGCCGGAGGCGAGCTCGGTGACAAGGCGAATACGCACCGTGGGGTCTGCGTGGCAGGCTTCATCGGCCAGCATGGAAAAGGCGTGGGTAAGGAGCGCGTCGCCCGCCAGAATCGCTGTGGCGTCGTCATAGGCCTTGTGGACCGTGGGGCGGCCGCGACGCATGTCGTCATTGTCCATGGCGGGCAGATCGTCGTGGATCAGCGAATAGCAATGGATCATTTCAACGGCGAGGCCCGCGCTCAGCGTCGCCTCTTTGGGCACGGAGAAAATGGCCGCGGCCTGACGCACCAGTAGCGGGCGCAGGCGCTTGCCGCCTTCGAGTGCGCCGTGGCGCATGGCCTCAACCAGGCGATCGGCAGGAATACCCGGTCCACTCAGCTGAGTGGCCGTTAGATATTGCGAGAGGCCGGCTTCAACGGCGCGGGCGCAATCAGCGCTATCGGCAGAAAAATCGTACATGGCTCGTTGCTAGCCCGAAGGGGGAAATACAGCAAGAGGCCGGGGTGGCACGGGTTTGCAGGACCGAGAGGTTCTTTTAAAGAGGGGGAATGTCCAAAGGCATCAAATCACTATTTAGAGCCCTCAAAATACCGATGATCATTCTCGGGGTGTTGATCGCCATTCCCGTGGTGATGACGCCGATCTATCTGGTGGTGCCGCCCATTTCGGTGCCGATGATGGTGCGCGGGGTGACGGGGCAACCGGTGACGCGGGTGTGGCGCGATATTGACGATATTTCGGACCGCTTGAAGGCCGCGGTGATCCTTTCCGAGGACGGGCAGTTCTGTCGGCACTGGGGGGTCGATATGAGCGCGTTGAGAATCGAGATCGACAATTACTTTGCAGGCAAACCGACCCGCGGCGCTTCGACGCTGACCATGCAGGTGGCGCGCAATCTCTTCCTTTGGAATGGGCAGAGCGCGGTGCGCAAAGCGCTCGAGGTGCCGCTGGCGATGTATATCGATCTGGTCATGCCCAAAAAGCGGATCATGGAGATCTATCTCAATATCGCCGAATGGGGACCGGACGGGGAATTTGGTGTGGCAGCGGGCGCTAACCGGGCTTTTGGGCGGGAGCCGCAGAATCTGGACTGGCGCACGGCGAGCCTTTTGGCGGTGACACTGCCCAATCCGATCGTGCGCAATCCGGCCAATCCCAATCGCGGACTCAGCCGCGTGGCGGGGATTGTGCAGCAACGTACCCAAGAATATGGGGCCCGGGCGTCCTGTGTGGGGCAGGGCGGGCAGCTCTCACTTTAGTGCAAAGGCCCGTGTTTTGAGTCAGAAACCCCTAGCCAAGGGTGGTTTTCTGATCTATAGACCGCACCAATCCTGACAGAGATAATCTCTCTGGGCCGCTAGTTGGCGGCACAACGATATTGAATTCGGAGTTCCGACCATGGCAGTGCCAAAACGCAAAACTTCGCCAATGAAGCGCGGTTTCCGCCGCTCGCATGACGCGATTGCAAACCCAACCTATGTCGAAGACAAGGATTCGGGCGAGCTTCGCCGTCCGCACCACGTTGATCTCAAGACCGGCATGTACCGCGGTCGCCAGATCCTCGCGGTCAAGGGCTAAGCCGAAAGGCGGTTTGGCGCAGATGCGCTAGATTTGATATTAAACGGTCGATCCAGTGATGGGTCGGCCGTTTTTGTTTACCCCCACCGCCACAAGAAGCGGTGTTTGCAAACAGTTTGGAGAAGGCAAATGAGCACGCGCGTCGAATCGGACACCATGGGCACAATCGAGGTTCCGACCGATAAGTATTACGGGGCACAGACGGCGCGTAGCCTGATGAACTTCGATATCGGCGGGGAAAAGATGCCCGTCGAAATCATCCGTGCCTTCGGCATTCTGAAAAAGGCGGCGGCGCTGGCCAACCACAAGCTGGGCCTGATGGATGCGGCAACGCGCGACCTCGTGGTTGCTGCGGCCGATGAAGTCATCGAAGGCAAGCTCGCTGACCACTTCCCGCTCGTTGTCTGGCAGACCGGCTCGGGCACACAGTCCAATATGAACGTCAATGAAGTGATCTCGAACCGCGCCATTGAAATGGCGGGCGGCGTCATGGGCTCCAAGAAGCCTGTGCACCCGAACGATCACGTCAATATGAGCCAGAGCTCGAACGACACCTATCCAACTGCGATGCATATCGCGGCGGTGGAAGCGGTCGAGAATTATCTCTACGAACGCGTCGAGCTGCTGCGCAACACGCTCAATGCCAAGTCCGAAGAGTTCATGGATGTGGTCAAGATCGGCCGCACGCACTTGCAGGACGCAACCCCGCTCACCCTTGGTCAGGAAATCTCGGGCTGGGTGGCGCAGATCGACTATGCGCTCGACGCTATCAAGAAGACCATGCCGCAGCTCAAGGAGCTGGCGCTGGGTGGCACTGCTGTTGGGACCGGGCTTAACGCCCATCCAGACTATGCGGTGACTGTGGCGGCGGAAATCGCGGCGCTGACCGGGCATGACTTTGTCACTGGCCCGAACAAGTTCGCGCTGCTCGCGGGGCACGACGCTTTCGTTGGCACCTCGGGCGCGCTCAAGCAGCTCGCTGTCGCCTTCATGAAGATCGCCAATGACGTGCGTTGGTTGGCTTCGGGTCCTCGCTCGGGTCTGGGTGAAATCACCATCCCAGAAAACGAGCCGGGCTCTTCGATCATGCCTGGCAAGGTGAACCCGACTCAGTCGGAAGCCATGACCATGGTTGTGGCTCAGGTGATGGGTAATGACGCGGCAATCGGCTTTGCGGCTTCGCAGGGCAATTTCGAGCTCAATGTCTTTAAGCCCGTGATCGCTTACAACTTCCTGCAGTCCGTGCGTTTGCTGGCGGATGCGGCCAAGTCGTTCAACGACAATTGCGCCATCGGCATTGAGCCAGACCACAAGCGCATCAAGCAGCTGGTGGACCAGTCGCTGATGCTGGTGACGGCGCTCAACCGCAAGATTGGCTATGACAATGCGGCCAAGATCGCCAAGACCGCTCACAAGAACGGTTCGACCCTGCGTGAAACCGCGATTGAACTGGGTCTGCTCACCGGCGAAGAGTTCGACGCTGAAGTGAAGCCAGAACAGATGGTCGGCCCGCTCAAGCGCTGACTTTTAGATTTTTGCATTCGGGCTTCCATAGGGATCCGAATGTGCTGATCAAAAAAATGCCGCTCCGTAAGGGGCGGCATTTTGCTTTTAGGGCATGGGGTAGGGCGTGACGAAGGGCATGATGTCGACGCCACTGCCGGGGAAGATGGCAAAATGCGGGTGGTCAGCAAAAATGGCTGCGGCGGCATCAATCGTTTCGGCCTCGACAACGATATAGCCGCAGATGTCATTTCTGGCCGGAGCAATGCCGGAGCCGGACGCGCGCAGGGTGCCTCCCACCATGCCGCCCTTATCAACGATCATGGCCGCATGGGTCTTCTCCCAAGCTTCCCACGCCGGGAGCCCCTGATCGTCCACGGCGTTCTGCTCTTCCTCAGGGCGTTCGCGGAAGCGGTCGAGGTCTTCTGGAGTCATCGTATAGACTGCTAGAAAGTGAGGCATTCTGGCCTCCTCAGCTTGGTTTGGATGCGTGATGCTAGGGCGGCAAACGCAAGTTGTCACGCAAACAAAAATGCCGCCCGGAGGCGGCATCGTTCAGTTTAGGCGCGCATTGGCTTGAGCGCTGCGGCCCATTTGGCCAGTTCGTTGAGCTGAAGCGTCATGCCGTCGATCATGGGCTGGTTTGGCGTAAACACACCGTCCTGCATGAACTGCGGGAACATCGGCACGGGCACCACCTGCGGGATGGCGTGCACATTGACGTTGCTCAGGAGGGTGCGCAGGGTCTGCGCTGAGCGCAGGCCCGCAGAAACGCCGCCATAGCTGACCACGCCCGCGCATTTATAGGCCCACTCGTTCATCAGCACCTGAATGGCGTTGATGGTGACGGCGGGGGTGAAGAAATCATATTCCGGGGTCACGAAAATGAAAGCATCGGCCGAGCCGACGATGGCCGACCAGTTCTTGGTGTGCTCGAAGGCGTAGGTCTGCAAGCGTGGATGCGTTGCTTCATCGAGGAACGGCAGGTTCACTTCAGCCAGATCGACAATCTCGACATTGAATTGGCCGTGGGCAATGGCGCTTTCAGCAACCCAAGCAGCAATTTTGGGGCAGACACGACCGGGGCGGGTGCTGCCGATGATGATTTTAAGATTAAGCGACAAAAAACTCGTCCGTTCAGGAGATCGGATAGAAGGAAAGGGGGATTGAGACAGCGATATGGCTGGGCGGTGGAGAGAGGACAAGAGAGCTCAGCCTGCGACAAGAGCGCACTGTTGGGCGGGGACGTTCCAATTGGGGAAGGAGACGGTAAGTGTGGTTTCAGGCTTTCAGACCTCGGCCGGAGCGCATTAGGGTTAGGGCGACGCAGAACCAGAGTTTGTTGCTATGACCACTCCCTCTTCCCGCCCAATGGCCAAGACCAGCCTCAAATGGTCGATGATCGAAGAAGATCTTTCGATTGCAGACAAGTTCCGTCTGGTCGCTGATCTCGGTTTTGATGGGGTTGAGCTGGACGCGCCCAATGATCTGCCGCTGGCGGAAGTGCTGGCAGGACGCGATGCGACCGGCGTGGCTATTCCGGGCGTGATCAATTCGGCCCATTGGCCGACCCCGCTTACCGACCCTGATCCTGCGGTGCGTGACGCCTGCGTTGCAGCGAGCATTGAAGGCATGAAGCAGGCCAAGGCCTATGGCGCGGAAACCATGTTGTTGGTGCCCGGCGTCGTCAATGACAAGACCAGCTATGCAGCGGCCTATGACCGCGCTGTGGAAGGCATTGATCGCCTGCTGCCGCATGCCGAAGAGATCGGCATCAAGATCGCGCTTGAAAATGTCTGGAACAATTTCCTGTTGAGCCCGCTCGAAGCCGCGCATCTGATTGATGGTTTTGAGAACGACCATCTGGGCTGGTATTTCGATATTGGCAATGTGCTGCGCTATGGCAATCCATGTGACTGGATTGAAGCGCTGGGCACACGCATCATGCGCCTCGACGTCAAGGAATATAGCCTTGCCAAGATGAATGCCGAAGGCCCGTGGAAGGGCTTTGAGGTGGAACTGGGCGAGGGTGATGTCGATTGGGCAGCGGTCAATGCCAGCCTTGCCAAGATCGGTTATTCCGGCTGGGCTTCGGTTGAAATGCCGGGCGGCGACCGCAGCCATCTCGCCGATATGAAGGCGCGGTTTGACCGCCTGATCGCGCTTTAAGCGCTGGTCTCGTGACGCGCCTTGCCTCTTTCAAAGAAAAACCCCGCTGTCGTGGCGGGGTTTTGTTTTAGGCGGCGGGTGATTGGCGCAGAAACCGCCTGAGGTTGTTGAGGCCATGCTCGCAGCCAAACAGGGTTGGATCGCCCCCTTCATATTCGAGCGAGACAAAACCATCATAGCCGGAGGCGATGACCGCATCGGCAAGCGCCTGAATGTCGAGATCGCCATAGCCCAGAACAGAGCCGCGAATGAACTCGCCCCCTGCGGTTTTCAGCCAGCCCGGACCGGGCTCGGCTTGACGCATATAGAAATCTTTGAAGTGGACGAAGCTGGCGAGCGGCAGGGTGCGCTTGGTGGCGACATAGGGATTGTCGTCAACGCAGAGGAAATTGCCGACATCGACGGTGAGCTTGAAATTGGGGTGGTTGACCAGATGATGGAGACGCGTGAGGCGCTCGGCCGAAACCATGACGAAGCCGTGGTTTTCAACGCTGGTGACGACATTCTTGCTGGCGCCATATTCGGCAATCTCGCGGCAGGCATCGGCGAGCATTGGGTAAGCGTTTTCAATGGCCTGAGTGTCGGCCAGACGATTGCCCCAAATGACGATGTCATGGCGCAAATAGTTGACGCCGAACCGCGCGCAAAGATCAACATAGCGTTTTACTTTGGCGATCTCCTCGGCGCGATTTTCGCCCAACATGTCTGCGCCAAGGCAGAAGCCGGAGATGGGAATGCCGGTGCGCGCAACGGCTGCTTCCAGCGCGAGAAGAGTTTTTTCATCGCTGGCAAGATCATAGGTCGATCCTTCGCCGGGTGGGGCGAAGCTGAAGGTTGCGATTTCCAGGTGCTCGGCGCCATTTGCGCTGAGCCAATCGAACAGGCCATCGACGCTTAGGCTGCCGTTCGCGAGCAGGGGGAGGAAGCTATAAGAGGACATACCGATCTTCATCAGCGCGCTCCGGGAATAGAAATTATCGCATTAGTTTCAGTTGGCTACTTTACATCGAGTTTGCACAATTGATACCAATTTCATACCAGCGTTTTGATGGAATTCGTTTCATGTCTTCTTTCTCCACCGACGTCGTCATCATCGGTAGCGGCCCCAATGGGAGCGCCTATGCGCGCGTGATCCGCAACAATTGGCCTGAAGCCCGCATCGTGATGGTGGAGGCTGGCCCTCAAATCCTTCCGGAAGTGGGCGGGCACCTCGACAACGTGCTGGATTTGGAAAAGCGCGCTGAGCTGGAAACGCTGGCGCAGGGCGCCGATCGCAGCCGTCGCTTGTCGATCTCCAAGGAAGAATGGGAAGCCCGTCGCGCGGGTGGTTTCGATGCCTCGCTGCTGCGCCGCTCGGGCCTGTTCATCGCCAATGAGGGCGATGATGGTCAGGGGCTGTTCGCAGGCTTCTCGGCGGCAAACGTCGGTGGCATGGGGACAAAGTGGTCCACCGGCACGCCAACGCCATCGGAAACGGAACGCGTTCCGTTCATTGCAAGCGATGTGTTTGACGCGGCTGTCGCCGACGCAGAAATGCTGTTGGGCACCAACAAGGACCCACGCGCAGGCGACGCAGTCGCTGCGCAACTGCGCGAGCGCCTGGGGGCAGAATTTAATCCGGGCCGGAACGAAGATCGCACAGTGCGCCCGATGCCGCTGGCGGCAACGCCAAAGGACGGCGATCTGTTCTACCACGGCACCGATGTGATCCTGGGCGATCTGGTCCAAGAGCCAAAGGAACGCTTCCAGATTTTGGCGGAAACCATTTGCCGCCGCGTCATTCATGAAAATGGCCACGCAACTGGCGTTGAATTGGTCCGCGCGGGCGAGAGCGACAGCTTCGTTATTACGGCCGCGACCGTGGTTGTTGCCGCCGATTCGTTGCACACGCCGCAGATCCTTTTTGCCTCGGGCATTCGCCCAGCGGCGCTGGGGCGATATATCAACGATCACTACATGATCTCCCAGATTGCTGAGTTCCAGAGCAAAGAGCCTATGCGGGCGATGAACTGGATCCCAGCGACCAAGGATTTCCCCTTCTCGGTGACGATTGCGCAGACCAGCCTAAGCAGCATGCCCGTCAATGAAGAGTTTTCGGGCTATCCAGTGGGCATGGGCGTGTTTGTGCCGGCCGATGTCGACGCGAACAATCGCATTGAGTTTGACGAGAACAATCTCGATTGGCACGGCCTGCCGTCGATCTCGATCAAGTGGAAGCAATCGGCAGCGGATCTGGCGCGTATCGAGTATGCTAAGGAAACCGCCTTGCGCATTGCCAATATCATTGGTCGTCCAGCGCCGGGCTTTGCCACGATCCAACTGCCAGTGGGCAGCTCGCTGCACTATCAGGGCACGATCCGCATGGGCGAGGCCAATGACGGCACCAGCGTTTGCGACGCCACCAGCAAGGTGTGGGATTTTGACAATCTCTATGTCGCGGGCAATGGCGTGATCCCGACCATGACCGCAACCAACCCCACATTGTACTCGGTGGCGCTGTCCACTCTGGGCGCGCGTCAGATTGCTGCCGCTCGTCGCACTCTTTAACTTTTCGGGAGACCCTTCATGACCGCAACACCGCTTAAAGTACTGGTGGTTGGACTAGGCCAAATGGGTCGTAGCCATGCATTGGCCTATCATAGCCACGAAGGCTTTGAGATTGTGGGTCTGGTGAACCGCTCGGCACCGAGCAATCTTCCGGAGGATCTGGCCTCTTATCCGCTGCGTACGGACTACGCAGCGGCATTGGCTGAGTTCAAGCCGGACGTTGTCTCGATTGCAACGCATACCAATACCCATGCTGACTATGCCGTAGCGGCGATGGCAGCGGGCGCGCATGTGTTCGTGGAAAAGCCGTTGGCGGCAACGGTCGCGGATGCGCGTCGCGTGGTGGCGGCGGCCGAGGAGTATAAGCGCAAGCTGGTGGTGGGCTATATTCTGCGTCACCACCCGTCGTGGACGACGCTGATCGAGCAGGCCCGCAAGCTCGGTGGGCCTTATGTGTTCCGCATGAACCTCAACCAGCAGTCGAGCGGGGCGGCTTGGGACATTCACCGTTCCATCATGCAGACGACGTCGCCCATCGTTGATTGTGGCGTGCACTATGTCGACGTCATGTGCCAGATCACCGATGCCACCCCGGTGGAAGTGCGTGGCATGGGCGTGCCGCTGGCCAAGGGCCTGCCGGAAGGCATGTATAATTACGGCCACTTCCAGGTGCTGTTCGATGATGGGAGCGTGGGCTGGTATGAGGCGGGCTGGGGGCCGATGATGTCGGAAACCGCGTTCTTTGTGAAAGACGTGATCTCGGCCAATGGCTCGGTGTCCATCGTCATGGATCAGGGCGCGGCCTCGGCCGATATTAACGCCCACACCCAGACCTCGCGCATTCTGGTGCATCACGCTGGGCTTGATGCGGACAACAAGCCGCTCAAGGCCGACGAGTGGCTCGATATGCATGGAGAGCCGGACCATCAGGGGCTGTGTGATCGCGAGCAGGATTATCTCTATCGTGCGATCACGGAAGACTATGATCTGACGCGCCATATGAATGACGCGGTGGCTTCGCTCAATATCTGCATTGCTGCAGACGAGAGCGTGCGGACCGGGCAAGCTGTTAAGCTTTAAGAGTTTTGCGGGAGGGGCTTTGGTCCCTCCCGTTTTTTATGTCCCTACCCGCGGCGGGCGGCGTCGATGGCGGCGACGTCGATTTTCTTCATGGTCATCATGGCTTCAAAGGCGCGGCGGGCTTCGTCGCCACCCGCTTGCATGGCTTGGGTGAGGGTATCGGGCGTGATCTGCCACGAGACGCCCCAACGATCCTTGCACCAGCCGCACATGCTCTCCTCGCCGCCATTGCTGGTGATTGCATTCCAATAGCGGTCCGTCTCTTCCTGGTCCTTGGTGGACACTTGCATGGAAAAGGCTTCCGAGTGCTTGAAGGTGGACCCGCCATTGATGCCGATGCAGGGAATACCCATGACCGTGAATTCTACGGTGAGAACGGCACCGGCCTTGGTCGATGGATTGTCGCCGGGGGCACTGCGGACGGCGTGGATATGGGTGTCGGGGAAGGTGGCCGCATAGAATTGGGCCGCTTGCTCTGCCTCGGTATCGTACCAGATGCAGACAGTGTTTTTTGGAGTCGTCATTGTCGTCTCCTCCTGCCGGAATGGCGTTTGTAGGCTAGCAGAAGATTTTTGGCTTGGTCACTCGGTTTCTGGGAGGGGGTGATCAATCCTGGTCGCTGAGCGGCGTGGGAAGCCTTTTCCAGCCGCGCGGCGTTTGCTAGGGAAGACTATCAAGGCGCGGAGAGCGAGATGAGCGAAACAGTGATGATGCCAAGTCGTTCGGTGCGGGCGCACAAGGGACGGTTTATTCCGCCACTGCTGGTCGTCCCCTTTGTGCTCTACAATATTGTGGTGTTCATTTTCTTTGGCGGGAACCCGGCCAATTGGAATTTTGGGCTGTTCTCGCTGCCCATGCCTTCGGGCATGCCTTGGGCGATAACCGCCGGCGACTTTCTGGCCGTGATCGGGATTTTGCTGCTGTTCTTTGAGGTGCTGAAGTCCACGCGCACGGCACAGGCTTCCATCGTTGAGCACATGCTCTCGATGGCGCTGTTCATTTTGTTTTTGGTGGAGTTTTTGCTGGTCGGAGCGGCGGCGAGCTCGGTGTTCTTCCTGCTCATGGTGATGAGCCTGATCGACGTGGTCGCCGGATTTACCGTTTCGATCACCAGCGCCAGCCGCGACGTGGAAATGCACTAATCCACGGCGGTACAGATTGGACGAAACTGGCGCCTCAGGGCGCCATTTTTGTCTGCGGAGTGGAAGTGTTAAGCGACGACAGTCTTGCGATAGCCAAGCGGCATGCGGCGGTCGGCCATGCTCATGCCGCGACCATAGGCACCGACGGCGCCTTCTGCCGTATTGGTGCGGCGATGGCGCTGAGGCGGCAAACGATCACGCGCTGCGATCAGCTGCGAGACAAATTCGGGGGTTGGCGCGCAGTGCGGTGAAGACGAACGGGCGCTCAGCTCACTCTGGAAAGAGTAAACCACCGGCGTATCTGTATCGAATTCGGGCAGTCCGGGCATAAATCGCTCCATTTTGGGCCCGCTGTTCCATTTTGGAACATTCTTACGCGTGCCTTACCCAGTTAGGGGCAAGTGCTGTGCCAGATGGTAACGATTTGTTAAGAATTAGCTAGACGGGAGTTCGCTAAAAACCGCTTAAAACTGTCTTTGTGCGCCGTATGGACAGAAAAATAGGCCGGTGGATTGCACCGGCCTAAATCTAGTTTGATTAGAAAGTGTCTTTGCCCTTGCGGATGGCGCCAAAGACTTCGCCTGCATCTGCGCCCGAAAGGCCATAGAACTGCGCCAGTTCTGGAGCATCGGCGCGTAAGAACGGGTTGGCCTTCTTATCTTCGCCGAGGTTGAACGGAATGGTTGGCTTGCCAGCGTCGCGCAGAGCGGTGACTTCGGCAGCGCGGGCCTGAAGCGCCGCATTGTTGGGGTCGATCGAGAGAGCAAAGCGCGCGTTCGAGGCGGTGTATTCATGGCCGCAATAAACGAGCGTTGCGTCGGGCAGATCGCGCAGGCGCTTAACGCCGTTCCACATTGGGCCAGGGGTGCCTTCAAACATGCGGCCTACGCCGAGCGAGAAGAGGGCGTCGGCAGAGAAGAGGTGACCGCCTTCGGCATTGTAGAAGACGATGTGACCGAGCGTGTGGCCGGGGGTAGCGAACACCTCGAACGTGGCATCGCCGACCGAAACAATGTCGCCTTCGCCGACGAGTTCATCGAGGCCTTCGATCTTGTCAGCTTCGGCCTTTGGACCAATGACGCGCGCGCCATAGCTGGCCTTGAGATCGGCGATAGCTTCGACGTGGTCGATGTGGTGGTGGGTGATGAGAATATCGGTGAGGGTCCAGCCGCGTGCCTTGAGCGCCTTTTCGATGGCGGCGGTTTCGGGCGCGTCGATGGCTGCAGTGCGACCTGTGGCCTCGTCATGCACGAGATAGCCGTAATTATCGTCACGTGCGGGGAAGACATCCACGATCAAAGCCATTGCGAACTCCTAATTTGACTGGCCGCACGCTAGGAAGTCGTGGTCACGATGACAACCGGGATTGGACAAGAGCGCGCGTGTTTCCTAAGTTTAACGCATGAGTTCGGATGTCGCTCGCCTTATCGCTTATTATAAATCGCCTTTGGGGCGGCTTTCGCGCGCACTTGTGCGCGAGCATGTTGTGGCTTTGGCTGGCGACGTGAAGGGAAAACGCGTGTTGGGGCTTGGCTTTGCCACACCCTATATGCGCTTTGCTCTCGAGCCTGCTGAGCGGGTTCTGGCCTTTATGCCGGCGCGGCAGGGTGCTTCATCCTGGCCGCGCGAAGGTCCGTCTCGCACGGTGCTGTGTGATCCGCTGGAAATGCCACTGACCGATGCGGCCATTGATTTGACCATTGGCATTCACGCCCTTGAGCATGTGGCGGACGCCGAAGAACTGATGCGCGAGTTGTGGCGGATCACAGCGCCGAACGGGCATCTCATTTTGGTGGTGCCAAGGCGACGGGGCATGTGGGCGCAAAGGGACAACACGCCCTTTGGTCAGGGAAACCCGTATTCGGGTGGGCAGATTGAAAAGCTGCTGCGTGACCATAGCTTTGTGCCAGTGGCCTGGCGCGATGCGCTGTTCGTGCCGCCGATTAATTCTAAGCTGATGATGCGCTCAACGCGTTTTTGGGAAGGGGCAGGGCGCGTCGTCGGCTCGGCCATGAGTGGGGTGATTTGCGTGCGGGCGCGCAAGGAGGCTTTTCCAGCTGTGCCGCGCCGCATCAAAGAAACGCGCTATGTGCGCGTCCCCAACTTAAAGACGGCAACCGCACGCTCGGGATGATTGCAGGATTGTGCCACAGAGGCTTTGCCTTTGGCTCTGTGTTTGCATATGGTCCGCGCGGCTTTCCTGCCTAATCAGATGACCAATATGTCCGAAAATAAGCGCCCGACGCCGCAAGCCGGCATTCTCGACATTGCCCCCTATTTGCCCGGCAAGTCCGGTGCGCCGGGGAGCCATGCGATCAAGCTTTCTGCCAATGAATCCCCGCTCGGCGCCAGCCCAAAGGCTATCGAAGCCTTTGCCGCTATGGCCGACAAGCTGGCGATTTATCCTGAAGGCTCGTCCAAGATTTTGCGCGAGGCGATTGGTGAAGTGCATGGCATCGACCCAGCGGCAATTGTCTGCGGCAATGGCTCGGACGATATTTTGCACCTGTTGGCGCAGATCTACCTTGGCGAGGGCGATGAAGCGGTGATGAACCGCTATGGTTTTTCGGTCTATCCGATCATCACCAAGGCGACCGGCGCGCAGATCGTAATGGTCGAGGAAACCGATTATACGGCTGACGTCGATCTAATCCTTGCCGCTGTGACTGAGCGCACAAAGGTGATTTGGCTCGCCAATCCGAACAACCCGACCGGCACCTATCTCACCGACGCTGAAGTGCGCCGCCTGCATGCGGGTCTGCGTCCCGACATTTTGCTCGTTATCGACAGTGCTTACGCCGAGTATGCGACGGCCGCCGACTATTCGGTTGGGATCGAGCTGGTGCGTGAATTCGACAATGTCGTGATGGTGCGCACCTTCTCCAAAATGGGGCTGGCTGCGGCGCGTATTGGCTGGATGGTTGGTCCTGACCACGTCATCGACGCCATGCACCGCATTCGTGGTCCGTTTAACGTCAACCTGCCCGCGCAAATGGCCGGGGCCGCAGCGATGCGCGACGTTGAGTTTACCGCCCAGCTCAATGCGCACAATGCCAAGTGGCGCGACTGGCTGACCGCTGAACTGAGCGGCAATGCCATGCGCGTGCTGCCAAGCCAGGCCAATTTCATCCTTGTGCTGTTTGAGACCAAGGAAGAGGCTGCGGCGGCGTTTGAAACGCTGCTGGCCGCAGGCTATGTCGTGCGTGAAGTGGGCAAATCCTACGATATTTGGAACGGCATCCGCATTTCTATCGGCTCGGAAGAGGCGATGCGCGCCGTGGCGCAGGTGCTTAAAGAGTTTAAGGGGGCGTAATGGCGGCGCAGTTTAATAAGCTCGCGCTGATCGGCATTGGCTTGATCGGCTCTTCCATCGCGCTGGCGGCTCGTCGTCATGGCTTGGTCGACACCATTGCGATTGCAACCCGCAAGCAAGAGACGCTGGATGAGGCCAAGGCGCTCAACCTTGGCGATATCTATACGCTCGACAGCGCCGAGGCCGTGAAGGGCGCAGACCTCGTTATTCTGTGCGCGCCGGTTGGCACCTATGCCAAGCTGGCTGAAACCATTGCACCACACTTAGAGCCGGGCGCGATCATTTCGGACGTTGGTTCGGTCAAAGAGCACGTTCTCAATGCGGTGGGACCATACCTGCCCGACACAGTGCATTTTATTCCCGGGCATCCGCTTGCGGGTACTGAACACTCGGGGCCATCGGCTGGCTTTGCGGAGCTCTTTGTTGGCCGTTGGTGCGTGTTGACGCCGGGCGAGGAAGTGCCACAGGCAGAAGTCGACAAGCTCATCGGTTTTTGGCAGGGCATGGGTTCCAATGTGGAATGCATGGACGCGGCTCACCACGATATGGTGCTGGCGATTACCAGCCATATTCCGCATTTGATCGCTTACAATATTGTGGGCACGGTGGCCGACCTTGAGGCTTCGACGAAGTCCGAGGTGATCAAGTTCTCGGCGTCGGGTTTCCGCGATTTTACCCGTATCGCGGCGTCTGATCCGGTGATGTGGCGCGATATTTTCCTGACCAACCGTGACGCGGTTTTGGAAATGCTCGGACGCTTTTCAGAAGATTTGTCGGCGCTTCAGCGCGCTGTTCGCACCGGCGATGGGGCTTCGCTGGAAGCGCTCTTTACCCGCACGCGGGCCATTCGCCGGTCGATCATCAATGCGGGTCAGGAAACGGCCGCTGCCGATTTTGGGCGCGCTCATGAGGCCGCGCCCAAAACCGACGATAAGGCTTAAAACAGCGGCGGGATGGCGGCGACAGGCACAAGCCCTGCCGACATGCCGCCATTGGCAAAGGTTAGAACATTGGTGTGTCGGCCGTTTTCGCCCGGCACACCCAGAACCAGAGTGCGCACAGGTTCTTCCAGCATTACGCCCAAGCGCTGCGCTACACCCTCAGAATCAATGGTGATCGAGCCTGTTGGATAGCCTGCAGCGTCCAGCGTCAGCTCGCCCGTGGCGTTGAGATCGCCCTCAGGATCGCTTGCGCGAAGGCCAACGAGCTTGAGCGTGCCGCCAGCCTGCTGCCAATCGGGCAGGAAGGGGACGGCGCCGAGATTGCGCAGATCATCCGGTAGGGCCGAGAGTTCGGCTTCCAATTCGGCATTGGTCTGGGTGACGTTAAAGCCGGGGGCTTCAATATCGGCAAAGCGCAGATAGGTGGCGACCGAGGCGCGCTTGGTTTCGGTGTTGTGCGCTTCGGGAATATCGAGCAGATGCAGTTCGGCCTTGGAGCTGGTGGCGATAGTGCGATCACCAAAAAGCTGATCGGCCCAAACGAGATCGTCGGCGATCAGCGAAATGCGGCCAATGCGCCAATCCTTGAGGCGAATGCTGGCCTCAAGACCGGACCAGGCAAGGCTCTGCTCGGAGCCGGTGAAGGCGTCGGAAATCGTGGCCGGGCCAAGCGCTGAAACGCGGGCATTGGTTGGGCTATAGACAAAGGCTGTGGCGCGGACGGCTGGAATTTTGGTTAGCACGTCGCCGGTGACGACACTGGCATTGCGGCAATCAATGGCAAAGCTGGACGGGAAACCCGTGATGTCGAGCGTTTCGCACACCAGCTGCGGTGCGGTCTCGCCATCATTATAGGCGAGCAGGCCGATCTGCTCGCGCAGTTGGCCCGAAATGTAGAACCAGACGCCGGTCCAAGCCAGCAGGACGAGCAGGACAACGCTGCCGAGAATGATGATTCGCTTCTTCATATCTTCTTCTTATCTGGCGCTGACGGCGCTTGCATCACTGTGATGCTTGCACTGCATTTGTGTCGCTGGCGGGTCTGGATTACCATGATGGTCAGTTCAAGCATGGTAGTTCGACTGAATGCAAACACGATGGGTCTTTGGCTATGGTTCGCTGATTTGGAACCCTGGTTTTTCTTTCGTGTCGTCGCAGCTGGGCATGCTTCGCGGAGCGCATCGCTCGCTCTCTATCATCTCGCATCATCATCGCGGAACGCCGGATGTGCCCGGACTTGTGTTTGGGCTGGCGCGGGGTGGGTCGTGCCGGGGCATGGCTTTTGAGGTCAGTGAGACGGTCTGGGATGAGGTGCGGGCCTATCTTGATGCGCGCGAACTCGTCACCTCGGTCTATCGCGATGTTTGGCGGCCAGTGACGTTGGCTGATGGGCGGCGGGTGAGCGCCTTAGCCTATGTCGTCGATGAGGCGCATGAGCAGTTTGCGGGCAGCTTGCCGGTTGCGGAGCAATTGGCAATCATCCGCGCGGGTGTCGGAATTTCGGGCCGCAATGTCGACTATGTGATCAACACCGCCAATATGCTGAGCCAGCTGGGGATCAGAGATAAGCGTTTGGCGGACATTGTTCGCCAGCTGCAAGAGGCCAATAGCGCTGCGGCGTAAGCTAGGCGGCGTGTTGGTGGGCAGGACCTGGCGTGCCGACTAGATCCCACACCACGGCTTGCGCATTGTCTGGGCAATCCATGGAAAAGGCGTCGGTAGCGTTTTCAAGAGCCTGACGGAATTTGGCGCGGCTTGAGGTGTCGACGATCAAATCATCGGCCGTTCCAGCCCAAGCAATGACCGAGCCTTCGGCTAAAACATAGAGCGCGGCGGTATTGAGGCTGAAGCTTGAGAGATTTTCGGGAACGAGGCCATAGTCTCGGCCGGACCGGCCAAGCCAATGTGTGACGGTCGCTTTGTCTTGCTCGTTCCTATCAACACACGCCATTTCGCGAACCCATACAAACTCACGGAACAAAAGTAGAACAAATTTGACGCAAAGTCAAAGCATGTTCTGTGATGTGTCTACCTATATGGTTCGCTTCCGGATGGAAATCAAGATGTAGTGTTTTTTGCGTTGTGGAGTGCTGCTAATCGTTGTTTGAGCTGACCATCGAGGGGACGGTTGAGCCCTTCAGCTTCCGCTTCGAGGATCAAACGATTGGTTTCTGCCTCAATGGCGGAGCGCAGGCGGTCCATGAACACCTCGGGACTGAGGCCGGGCTCAATCGGCGCGAGAAAGCGGGCTTTGGCTGTACCGGGCCAGATGAGGAGGCTGTTGCGGCCCCAATAGAGGCCGGAATTGAGGGCGACGGGCACGACGGGGACATTGAGCTGGGTGTACATGCGCACGATGCCTTGCCGGTAGTCCGGCGGGGCGAGGGGGGCTTTGCGCGTACCCTCGGGGTAGATGACGATCTGGCAGCCGCGCTCGATGGCTGCGCGCGAATCTTGCAGCATCAGAGGAATGGATTCGGCGCCACGCTGACGGTCGACCTCGATGCAGTCGATGGAGCGCGCGGCCCAGCCGAAAAAGGGGATCCGCATCAGCTCTTTTTTGGCGATGAAGGCAGGCCGCGTGATGTGGGGGAATAGCCCGAAAATATCCCAATCGGATTGGTGCTTGGAGGCGATGATGCAGCCGCCGGGGGGGATGTTTTCGGCGCCCTCAACATCGGTTTTAACCCCGACGATGGTGCGCAGATAAACGAGGTTGGACGCGCACCAGAAACGGGCAATGGCAGTGCCGACGCGCGTGCGCCCTGCGATGACTGCAATGGTGCCCAAGATCAGCGCCAGAACTACGGTTTGACCCAAAAACACCACATAAAACAGGGCGGTTCGGAGGGCCTGGATCGCGGTTCTGATCGACATGTGGGTTGCCTTGTCAATGGCTGGTGCTGCCTCGTCATAGCGTGACGGGCAGCACTTGGCGAGGCATTTGGATTAGGACGCTTCGCTGAGATAGCGACGAACGGTGATGCGCGAGGTGATGGCTGTGAGGACGGCAATAACCGGCACAACGGCGATGACCCAGCCGATGCCATCTAGGCCGAGGATGAATTGGCCAAACAGAGCATCCATCTGCGCTGTCGCTTCCGAGGGTAGGACTGAGCTGGCAGCTGTGCCTACGAGGAGGAAGAAGACGATCGCGAGGAGCGCGCCCAAGAGGCCGCCTTGCAGGCCAATAGAGAGGAAGCGTCCCTGAAATTCGCCAGCGATGAAGCGATTCGATGCGCCGATAAAATGCAGCACATCGACGATTTCGCGGTTCGTCGCCATCGCGCCGCGGGTGGCAAAGACAATGGCTAGAACCGTCGCAACGCCAATGAGGCCGAGCACCAGCAGACCAGAGAACACGACGGTGCCGGCCATGGTGTTGAGCTGTTGACGCCAAGCGGCGTGTGTATCGAGGCTTGCGCCATTGATGGCTTGCAGATTGCGCGAAAGCTGTTCGACGTCGGCCAAGTTTGGATCAGAGAGCTGAACCACAACCAGACGCGGAATGGCGATGGTCGACAGGTCGAGCCCTGCGCCCAGCCAAGGGGTGAGGAGGGCCTCGCTCTCGGCAAGGGTCAGCGCGCGGGCATTGGCAACGCCGGGGGTGGATTGGGCCAGCGACACGGCGGTGCGCAGATTGCTGTCCATCACCTCGCCCTCAACCGGGCGGATCTGGATGGTCAGTTCGCGGCCAACATCGGCGGACCATGCAATGGCGGACTTTTGCACCAGCACGACGCCACCAAGGGTCACGGCCGAGAGGAAGGCCATGATGGTGATGAGCAGAAGGAGGGTGCGCCCGGCGACGGATTTTTCCGGCACGATTGGAGCGGCACCGGTGCGGCGCGGAACGAAGCGCAGAAGCTGCTTAACCATGGATGGCCAGCTCCCCCTTGTTGAGAACCATGCGCGGATAGGAGAACCGATCGAGCAGGGGCAATTCGTGGGTGGCCAGAATAATGGTCATGCCCAGGGTGCGATTGAGCTCGGCGAACAGGTGCACGAGGCGGCTCGAGAGTTCGGGATCGACGTTACCGGTCGGCTCGTCTGCCAGAAGAATTTTGGGGCGTGCAATCACCGCGCGGGCAATGGCGGCGCGTTGTTTTTCGCCGCCAGAGAGAAGCGTAGGATGGGCGTGCATGCGCTCGCCAAGACCAACCCATTCGAGCAGCTCGGTCACATTGGGGCGGTATTCGCTTTCGGGCTGGCCGAGAACGCGCAGCGGCAGGGCCACGTTTTCGAAGGTGGTCAAATGATCGAGCAGGCGGAACTCCTGAAACACGATGCCGATATGGCGGCGCATTTGCAAAAGACTATCCTGATCGAGATTGCCCACGTCTTCGCCAAACATGGTGACTTTGCCGCGCGACGGCTTCAGCGACAGCAGCAAGAGGCGCAAGAGGCTGGTCTTGCCAGAGCCCGAAGGGCCCGTGAGAAAGTGAAACGAGCCTGGCTCAATGGAGAACGACAGGTCTTTCAGGATCTCCGGGCCATGGCCGTAGCGCAGACCCACATCGGAAAACTCGATCAAGAACGGATGCTCCCCAGCTGGTCCGGTGGTGCCAAAAAGGCGAATCAGCCTTTCGGCCATCATAGCAGCGTCGTGTAGCCGACGCGGTGTTAGGCAAGTGTTTCGACGGGGGAAACGGCACAATTGTGGTGATGACGTCGCTTTAGCGAGGTTTGAGGAGTTTTAACAAGTGGGCATTAGGGTCAATGCGACTCCATGTGAAAGCCACTCGGCGCGATGATTATTTCTTGTCCGCATTGCCAGACCAAATACCAGGTGGCGTTTGACGCCATAGGGTCGGCTGGCCGTAAGGTAAAGTGTGCCCATTGTCGGCAAGCTTGGGATCAAGTGCCAGTCAATGAAGCCCCTGCAATTCCTGAGGGAATCAAGTTCACTGATCTGGCTGAAGACCTGCTCGATGAGGCCATGGCCGAGGCGGCCAAAATGCGCAGCAGGCGAAAGACCACCGCATTGGTTGAGGCGATTGCCGAGCCCGTTGCTCCTGTTATGCCCGACGAATCTGTCGGTGAGACGACTGTAGACCTGACTATGCCCCCGCCAAATGCCGCCGAATTAAAACAACGACAGGCGGAATTTTCTCGCCGCCAAAATGCTTTAAGTTCTCGCCTGCCGCTTGCCCGCATGCGCCGTGGTGCGCGCCTGACGAGTGTTTTGCTGCTCAGCGCTGTGTTGTGCACTGGCTATTTTGCGCGCGTACAATTGGTCGAACGGTACCCGGGACTGGCTGGCCTTTATTCCAGCATCGGGCTGGGCGTGAACACTGTTGGTTTGGAATTTACCAAGTTGCAGACGCTGCGGAGCCTTTCGCAGGGTAAGGACGTTCTCTCAGTCTCGGCGCAAATTGTAGGAATTGGCCGAAAACCTGTCCCGGTGCCTCCGGTAGTGGTCAGTCTCTTGGATAGCAGTGGACGAGCTATTTATGAGTGGAGTGTCAATCCGCGCGTGCCCGACCTTATGGCTGGGGAAACAGCGACGTTTGACACGCGACTAACGCTGCCACCAGCTGATGCGCAACGCGTGCGCTTGAGCTTTGCCTCCACAGGGAGCGCTGTCCGTCCGGGGACAGACCAGACATCACAGGCGGCCGTGCCGCAAGTGGTTCAACCTATTGCTCATGCCGGCATTTCGGCAACGAGGTAAAGAACAGCATGGCACGCATTCTTGTTGCAGAGGACGATCCATCGGTCCGCGCCTTCGTCGAAGCTGCTCTGAAAATGAGAGGCCACGAGGTTGTGGCTGAGGAAGATGGTGAGCTGGCGGCGGAAACGCTGGACGCCGAAAATGGCGCGTTCGACCTGCTGCTGTCAGATATCAAGATGCCGGTGTTGGACGGCATTGCCTTGGCGCAGCGCGCAGGGGCGAGCTATCCTGAGCTGACGATTTTGTTGATGACAGGATTTGCAGATCAGCGCGAGCGCAGCCGTGGGCTTGAGGCGCTGATCTACGATGTGATTCCAAAGCCGTTTACGCTTGTCGACCTTTTGGCTAAGGTTGATGATGCCTTGGCGGGTGTTCCCGTTGAGGTGATGTCGCTGGGCCAAAGGGCCCAAGCGATCTAACCCCCAAACTGATTACAGCCAGTCTGGCACGCTATCGAGCGCGAGCAGCTCATCAATGCTCTTGCGTGGACGGATGACGTGCCAGCGGCTGCCATCAACCAGGACCTCGGGCACAAGCGGGCGCGAGTTATAGGTTGAGGCCATAACAGCGCCATAAGCACCCGCACTCATCACGGCCAAAAGGTCGCCTTCAACGACGCCCGGAATGGTCCGGTTGGTGGCGAGGTAATCGCCGGTTTCGCACACGGGGCCAACGATGTCGCCCGTGATTGGGGCTAGGTTGGAGTGGTTGACCGGGACGATGTCGTGGTGGGCTTCATAAAGCGTGGGGCGGATGAGGTCGTTCATCGCCGCATCGACAATGACGAAGTCCTTTTCGCCGCGCTTCACATATTCCACCTTGGTGACCAGAATACCGGCATTGCCGACGAGCAGACGGCCCGGCTCAATAACGAGGGAGCAGCCGAGCTGGCCGACCTTGTCTCGTACGACAGCGGCGTAAGCATCTGGATGAGGCGGCAGTTCGCCATCGGCCGAATAGGGGATGCCGAGGCCGCCACCGACGTCGACATGCTCAATGGTGTGACCGTCTTCGCGCAAAGCTTTGACCAGCTCAGCCATGAGGCCAAAGGCATTGCCGAAGGGTTCTAGGTCGGTGATCTGGCTGCCAATGTGCATGTCGACACCAACAGCCTGAACATTGGATAGCGCAGCGATGCGGTTATACACTTCACGAGCGCGCTTGTAGGGAATGCCGAATTTGTTTTCGGACTTACCGGTCGAGATTTTGGCGTGGGTGCGGGCATCAACGTCTGGGTTGACGCGCACGGAAACGCGAGCGGTGAGGCCAAGATCGGAGGCGACAATGGACAGGCGCTCAAGCTCGGGCTCGCTCTCGACGTTGAAGCACTTGATGCCCGCTTCTAGGCCGCGACGCATGTCCGCAATGGTTTTGGCGACGCCAGAAAAGACGATCTTGTTGGCCGGGATGCCAGCGGCGAGCGCGCGTTCCAGTTCGCCAAGCGAGACAACGTCGGCGCCACAGCCTTCGGCGGCCATGAGCTTGAGAACGGCCTGATTGGAATTGGCCTTCATGGCATAGGCCAGGGTCGTGGGAATGCCTTCAAACGCCTTCTGAACCACAGCGACGTGGCGGCGCAGAGTGGCGCTGGAATAAACGTAGAAGGGAGTGCCGACCTCCGCCGCGAGTTCGTTGAGATTGACGTCCTCGGCAAAGAGGGTGTCGTTGCGGTGATGGAAGTGGTGGACCACGATAGTTCCCCAAAGGCGGTAGTTTGGGAAACCTCTACGGCAAGCTCGCAGAAAACGGAAGCGGCCGTGTGCTCTAGCGCTCGTAAACCGCCTCAATCCGCTCAGCGACCATGTGTTGCAGCCGCCACATATGGGGATCGTGAATGCCCATGTCTTCGAGATGGCTGACGGTGGAATAGAGGTAATCGGCCATTGAGCCGCGGGTGCCTGTGGCGGTGGCCAGCATGTCGGCGATTTGCTCTTCGCTCAGGCCCGAAACATAGCGCCCAGAATGGCGATCAATGCAAAACGTTAGAGCGCGCACGGTGCGGTCGCCGGATTTGACCTTGACCCAGCGCGGGGGGAAAGAGCTCGGAAGCCAGCTCATCTCACGCTCCAGCAGCTTTTGGACGTTCTCGTCCCGCGCGTCGGGCGGCAAACGATAGAGCGCGCCATTGCAGGCGCCGCCGCGATCGAGCGCCAGCATCAGGCCGGGGTTTTCCGGGCTGCCGCGAAAGCCAGTGTTCCAGCCCAAGCAGAAGCGACGGTGCCAACCATGCAGTCGGCCGGTTCGCACCTCGACATAGTCGCAGGCTGGTCGCCAGATGAGAGACCCATAGGCAAAGACCCAGGTTTCCTCGTGGTGGTCCGCTTCGGAGAACAGATGGGCGATGGCGGCATCATAATCGGCCTGCGTGGCTTCGCGCATGCCCACCGGAGGCTTGGGCAGGGTGACATCAATGGTCGCGGGCTGGAGATGGGACACGTGACGCGGGGTAAGGCGCATCTGTCGGGTACGAGAGAGCATGTTACGCGACCGTATAAGCTGTTGGATATGCTCAAGCTATGGTTCTGGGCTCGATTTGCAAGACCGCTGGCGTGAACAGTCTGTCACCAAAAATAAAGCCCTCCAGGGGAGGGCTTTATTGTTTAGGCTTATTCGATGCCGCCGTCGCCGTGACCAGATTTTTTGGCTTTTAGCGCGCGCGGCTCGTGGGTCTCCCCGGTGAGCAAGGATTTCCAACGCGCGGCCTGTGCCACGACATTGCTCGGGGCGGTGCCGCCGTAAGATTTACGCGCGGCAACGGAGGCTTCCACGGTGATGACCTTATGGATGCGGCTGTCGATACGCTCATCGACCGCCTTAAAGTCTTCGATGGTGAGACCTTCGAGACCGCAGCCCTTTTTCTCTGCCGCCGAAACAATAGCGCCAGTGATGTGGTGGGCATCGCGGAACGGAATGTTCAGCTCTTTCACCAGCCAATCGGCAACGTCGGTTGCGGTCGAGAAGCCAGCCGAAGCCGAGGCATGCATCTTGTCGCGGTTTGGCTGCATGTCGCCAACCATGCCGGTCATTGCAGCAAGGGAGAGCGAGAGCGCGTCGAGCGCGTCAAACGCCACTTCCTTGTCTTCCTGCATGTCCTTGGAATAGGCCAAAGGCAGGCCCTTCATGACGACGAGCAGGGAATTGAGCGAGCCCATGATGCGACCGATTTTGGCGCGAACCAGTTCGGCAGCATCGGGATTGCGCTTCTGCGGCATGATGGACGAGCCGGTGGTGAACTTGTCCGAGAGCTTTACGAAGCTGAACTGGGCCGAAGACCAGATGACCATTTCCTCGGCGAAACGCGACAGGTGCATGGCGCAGATGGCCGCTGCTGCAAGGGTTTCGAGGATGAAATCGCGGTCAGACACAGCGTCGAGCGAATTGGCGGTTGGGCGATCAAAGCCGAGCGCCGAAGCGGTCATTTCGCGGTTGATCGGATAAGGCGTGCCAGCGAGGGCTGCCGAACCCAATGGGTTTTCATTGAGACGCTTGCGCGCGTCTTCCAGGCGACCTGCGTCGCGGCCGAGCATTTCGACATAAGCGAGCAGATGGTGGCCAAAGGTCACCGGCTGGGCGTTTTGCAGATGGGTGAAGCCCGGCAGAATGGTTTCGGCTTCGTCTTCGGCGCGCAGCACCAAGGCGAGCTGGAGCTTTTTAATCTGGGTGACCAGGTGGTCGATGTAATCGCGCACATAAAGCTTGAAGTCGGTCGCGACCTGATCATTGCGCGAGCGGGCGGTATGCAAACGGCCTGCAGCATCGCCGATCTTCTCACGCAAACGTGACTCTACGTTCATGTGGATGTCTTCGAGCGCACGGGAGAATTTGAACTCGCCGCTCTCGATTTCGCCCAAAACTTCGTCGAGTCCGGTCAAAATGGCGTCGCGATCTTCGCGCGTCAAAATGCCCGTGGCTTCCAACATTGTCGCGTGTGCCTTAGAACCGGCAATATCTTGACGGAAGAGGCGCTGATCAAAGCCGATCGAGGCGTTGATCTCTTCCATAATCGCATCGGGCGCCTCGGCAAACCGACCGCCCCACATCTTATTGCTTGAAGACTTGTCCGGAGACACCATGGCCAATATCCGCTCAGATCGATCCTCAACCGCGATGCGCTGGATCATGCCAGCTGCGGCGGGACTTGTGGTGGTTGGTGGGTCTATAGCGGCATGGCTGATGCTCGGCAATGCCGGGGAAGCGAATGAATGCCCAGTTCAGGCCGCTGCAGCACAGATTATTGAGGGCGCGGCGGTGGGTGAATTGGCCGCTTTGAACGGCACCGGCGAAGGTCGTGGCTATGCCGATATGGCATTTAAGGACATTGACGGCACGGATATGACCGTTGCTTCGTTCAATGGAAAGTCGCTGCTGGTCAATTTCTGGGCCAGCTGGTGTGTGCCGTGCCGCGAAGAAATGCCGGCGCTCGACGCCATTGCGACCGAGTTCAATTCCGATAGCTTTATGGTCTTGCCGATCAATCTCGATATTGGCTCGGACGGCTTGGGTAAGGCGCAGCAGTTTTTGGATGAAGGGCAGTTCGAGAACTTGCCGCTTTATGCCGACAACACTTTTGCAGCGTTTGAGCGGTTGAAGCGTCAGGCGGTAGCGATTGGCCTACCAGCGACGCTGTTGCTGGACCCAGAAGGGTGCGAGCTGGCCGTGTTGCAGGGCCCTGCCGAGTGGCAGACCGAAGACGGCAAGAATGTTGTAAAGGCGCTTTTGAGCCTGCGCAGCTAATTTAGGCGATCTTGTCGACCGAGATGCCTTGACCGGGCGGTGGCGCATTGAGCGCCACCTGCATCAGCATCTCGAGCGTTTCCGTCTGCATGTCATGAGCTTTTTTCACCAGCGCGACGCTGATTTGTTGCTGCATGTGCTGCTGACGCATGCCTAGGGCTGTCGATGCCAGTTCGGCGCTCATCCTGAGACCTCTTGTATGGTGGGTTAAGGCTAGGCCTTAGTGCTTAAGACAAGCTTACCGTCCACCGAACAAAGGCACGTCACGTCGTTTGAAAATTGGCGTTAACGCCATGCCCGCGACGAAGCCGCCCAAATGCGCCCACCATGCCACTGCGTCGGGCGAGCCGAGAATGGCGTAAAACAACTGCATGGCGATCCAGAACCCCAGCATCCAGAAGGCCGGAACCGGCACGGGAATGGGGATGACGATTTTGGCGAGCACAAAGACGCGGGCGTGCGGATACAAGAGAATATAGGCGCCCATCACCCCGGCCACGGCACCAGAGGCGCCGATCAGTGGGCCATTGCCATCGAGATTGAAGGCGAGATGGAAGAGGGCGGCGAGGATGGCGCAGGCCCCATAAAACAGAAAATAGCGCACGTGCCCAAAGGCGTCTTCGACATTGTCGCCGAACACCCAGAGGAAGAGCATATTGCTCAACAGATGCAGCCAATCGGCGTGTAAAAACGCGTAGGTGAACAGCGTCGCCCAATCGGGCAGCCACGGCACAGGCTGGGGATAGAGATCGCGCACCACAATCGGGATCATGCCGAAATTGATGGTGGCTTGATCGAAATCGGCTGGCGGCAAAATCGCCTGAAAGCAGAAGACGAGGATGGTGAACGCCATCAGCCCATAAGTCACATAGGGGAAACGAACGTGACGGATGGCGTTTCTATCATGCAAAGGAACGAACAGAGCCGGTCTCCAAAAAAGATCGGCTGTGCCTGTCAGCCTTTTGAGATGTCACCATAATTGCCCGGAACCCACAAGACATCCTTTGCGCCATTGCCATTGGTGGTGCGCGAGAGGACGAACATAAGGTCCGAGAGGCGATTAAGATAACGCAGGGTTTCGGCGCTGGTTTCCGGTTCGACTTCAAGAAGTTCGGCAACCAGCCGTTCGGCACGACGCGCGACGGTGCGGATCACGTGGAGCAGGGCCGCCAGAGGCGAGCCACCGGGGAGAATAAAGCTCGTCAGCGGGGCGAGATCGGCGTTGTAAAGATCGATCTGCTCTTCGAGATAGGTGGTCTGTACCGGGCGAATCCGCAGGCTTGGATAGGGATCTTCCGGGCTATCGGCGCCCGGTGTTGCTAGATCGCAGCCGAGATCGAAGAGGTCGTTCTGAATGCGGCCGAGCACCGCATCAATGGCTGGAAAATCTGCGGTGTGCAGGCGCGCCTGACCGATGAAGGCATTGGTTTCGTCGACCGTGCCGAAGGCGTCGATGCGCAGATCGTGCTTGGGGCGACGGGGACCGCGCACGAGACCCGTGGTACCGTTGTCACCGGTCTTGGTGTAGATGGCGTTGAGCTTGACCATGGATCAGCGGCTGCCGCCGAAGAGGGCCAAGGCAATGAGCAGCAGCAGCAGGGCAACGCCCTGACCGATGACGCGCAAGCGCATGAGCTTCTGGCTGGTGTTGCCGGAGCCGCCCTTGAGCATGTTCCACAGGCCCATGCCCAGAACGATGACCACGAACAGCATGACGAGGCCGATGGCGATATTGAGAAGGGTTTCCATTTGGACCTAACCGATCGATGGGGTCTTGGGTTCGCCTCTTATATAGGCGGTTATCCCATTGGCGAGTGCGTCATAAATGGCACGGATTCGGGGTGAGGTGAACAAGTGCTCGTGGGTGGTGAGCCAGAAAGGCAAAGGCGGGGCTTTGATGTCGATAGGGAGGACAACAAGTCCTGATGTCGTTTGGGCCAGAACTTTCTGCCCAAACCCTATGCCTAGACCGGCTTTGATCGCTTCCCAGAGATAGGCCTGATCGGCCGAACGGATAGCAAAATTGTCGTCGGTGAGGGTGTAGCCGAGCGTTTTGGCGTGGCTGATCAAGGCGGTGGAGCCAGAAAATCCGATGAGATCATGCTGGAAAAGCTCGTCCAGCGTTCGCGGCGTGCCGCGGCGCGCCAAGTAAGTCTCATGAGCAAGAGCGACAATCTCTGTTGAGCCCAAGTGACGACTGATCAACTCCAGCTGGGTCGGACGAAACATGCGCAGGGCGATGTCGGCGTCATTGAGCAGCAGGTTTTCACTGGTGTCCGAGGGAATGATCTCCAGGGCAATATTGGGATAGGCGAGGCGGAGAGGCGCTAAAATGGCCGGCAGGACGTGGTGAGAAATGATGAGGCTGGCGGTAATGCGGACGGTGCCTAAGAGCGTGTCCTGCGCCCCTGTGGCGCGGATGTTGGCCTCAGCGATTGCCGCTTGCGCGGTGCGAATGGGCTCGTAGAGCCGGAGGGCGGTGGCGTTGGGTTTGAGGCCCGACAGGGTGCGATCAAAGAGTTTGAGCGCGAGCGCTAACTCAAGCGCCTCAATATGGCGACCAATGGTGGGCTGGCTGATCGACAGCGCCCGAGCGGCGCCAGAGAGCGAGCCGTGCTCGACCACGGCGGCAAAACTGCGCCAAAAATTCCAATCGGGCTCTCTATTCATTTTTGAATATTAATCGTCCAGTTTTGGCGGATTTCTATTCAGAACTGTATCGGCCATTCCTCAATCGAACAAGATTGAGGACGGCGGCGATGGACGAGCGGTTTACACAGCGATGGCAGCGGGTCGAGGGGGCGGTGCTGTTTGCCGTGGCGCTCGGTGTTATGCTGAGCGGGGATTATGGCTTGCCAGTTTGGGCGGCAATTGTGGTGTTCTTTGCGCCCGATCTGAGCTTTTTGGGCTATGTCTTGGGCCCGCGCATGGGGGCGTGGATCTATAATAGCGTCCACAATTATGGATTGGGCGCGGGTGTCTTCGCTCTTGGCGCGATGCTGTCCGCCCCGCTTGGTTGCGCAATTGGGCTGCTGCTGCTCGCTCACACGGGATTTGACCGCATGTTGGGCTATGGCCTCAAGTCGCGACTGGCTTTTGGGGTGACGCACCTTGGCCGGATTGGACGGGACAAGCTCAGCGTTCAGGCAGACCAATCAACCGACGCACATCGTTTGGGGTGAGCCCCTCAGCCCGCAAATCGCGCAGGCTTTTGGAATTGCGCGATTTGGAGAGCTTTGCTCCAGTCTCGTCTTTGAGCAGTCGGTGGAAGTGATAGATCGGGCTATTAAGGCCCAATATGGCCTGCAGGAGAACGTGAATATCGGTTGCCGCCTCGAGATCACGGCCACGGGTGACATGGGTAACACCCTCTGCGGCGTCGTCGACAACAACAGAGAGGTGGTAGCTCGTGGGCGTGTCTTTGCGTTGCAGCACCACATCGCCCCAACGTTCGGGGCGGGCGTAGCGCACTTGCGGGCGGTCAAGGACAGTGGGGCCGACGACAGTATAGGTCAGCATGCCAACGCGGTCGCGTGTCGCTTCGGTATCGAGGCGGAACTGGACGGCGTCGCCCCGCTCCAAGCGCTCGATGCGCTCGGCATTGGAGAGGTGGCGGCAGGTGCCGGGATAGATTGGCGCACCGTCTGGATCGGTCTCAGTGGCATGTTCGGCGATTTCTGCGCGGGTGCAAAAGCACGGATAGATCAGCGCTTGGTCGCGCAAAACATTGGCCGCATCCGCATAAAGCTCGAGCCGTTCGGACTGGATCAGCACTGGTTGAGGCCAAGACAAGCCCAGCCAAGCCAAGTCTTCAAGGATCGCTTGGGTAAATTCGGGTTTACAGCGGTTGAGGTCGATGTCTTCGATGCGCAGATGGGCAGTGCCGCCCAGCTTTTCGGCCGCCTCCCAAGTGAGGAAGGCGGAGAGGGCGTGGCCCAGATGGAGATAGCCATTGGGGCTGGGAGCGAAGCGAAGGATCGGCTGAGACATGGCGCAGAGACTTACCAAAGATTTGGTCCTTGCAACACCGCGCATTGATCATCCCGAGGGACTGGCCTGGCATGTGGACCAGCTCGTGGGGTTTTGGCCCCAGTTGGCGCCAATGCGGGAGGTGGCTGGCGTTGTTGAGCCGCGGGTCAATCCCAAGGGCTTTGCCGGGCTCGCGAAGGTTGTCTGTGGGCAACAGGTTTCAGTGCAAAGCGCAGCAGCAATATGGGCGCGGTATTCGGCGCTTCCGGGCGCACTTGAGCCCGATGGCTATCTTGGCGTGTCAGAAGACGACATTCGCGGGGCCGGGTTTTCGCGTAGCAAATATGCGACCATGCGCGGCGTCGCCGAAGCGATTGGCGCGGGTGAGATCGATTTGGCGGCGGTGGAGATTTTGCCAGCCGAAGAGGCGGTGGCCAGACTGGTACAGTTGAAGGGGATCGGCCCCTGGACGGCCGAGGTTTATCTGCTGTTCTGCGCCGGGCATCCGGATATTTTTCCAGCCGGGGATTTGGCCTTACTCAAGGCTGCCCATTCCGGGCTTGGTCTTGACGCTCGCCCGACGATCAAAGAAATGATTGGCATTGCCCAGGATTGGTCGCCGCACCGATCCGCCGCGGCTATTTTATTTTGGCGCTATTTTGCCGCCATGAAGAATCGAGAAGGAAGCCTGCTGTGACCAAACTCTCTGGCCCGATGGTGGCTCCGGCAAATGGCCAAGCACCCGATAGTGCAGTGATTTTGCTCCATGGTTATGGCAGCGACGGCAATGATCTGATTGGTCTGGCGAGCCATTGGCTGCATCTGCTGCCCGGTGCGCTGTTTATCTCGCCGAACGCGCCGCAACCGGTTGGTCAATTCAGCGCTGGTTTTCAGTGGTTCCCCATTGATTGGGACCCGAGCGCAGACCGCCTTGCCAATCGCCAGACGGGCGTGGTGACGGCCCGTCCGGTTTTGGAAGAGTTTCTCAACGATCTTTGGAGCCAAACTGGAATTTTGCCCGAGCGCACAATTTTGGGGGGCTTTAGCCAAGGCGCGATGATGGCGCTGCACACGGGATTGGCCCTGCCTAAGTCCCAGCAGCTGATGGGGGTAATCGGAGTTTCCGGCGCTTTCCTGCCGCCAGAACAGTTTGGTTCGGACGCGCTGGCCAAGCCGCCGGTATGCCTCGTCCATGGCGATATGGATGAGGTCGTCGACCCCAATCATAGCGCCGACGCTGACCGCATTCTCCGGGATGAAAAATTTGACGTGCACTATCACGTGAGCCGTGGCGTCGGGCATGGAATTGCACCCGATGGTCTTGATTTCATGACGAATTTTATTTCGGCAGTCAGCCAAAAATAAATCCGGCATCTGCTTCACACAGGCGACACAAACGGCGTAGTATTACTGCGCTATGGACTTACACGATTCCCGTTTCGGGAGACTCAAGTGACTATCCATGTGTCGCCTGAGACTTGTCCCGCATTGGTACTGAACGCCGACTACCGGCCGCTCAGTTACTACCCACTGTCTTTATGGTCGTGGCAGGATGCGATTAAGGCGGTGTATCTGGATCGGGTCAACATCGTGTCGCACTACGACACGGTGATCCATTCTCCCAGTTTCGATATGCGTCTGCCCAGTGTTGTGGCGCTCAAAGACTATGTGCAGCCGGTGCGCTTCCCGGCTTTCACACGCTTTAATGTGTTCCTGCGCGACCGCTTCCAATGCCAGTATTGCGGCAATCCGCACGATCTGACCTTCGACCACGTTATTCCGCGCTCTAAGGGCGGGCTGACGACTTGGGAAAATGTGGTGGCGGCGTGCGCGCCGTGCAATCTGCGAAAAGCAAACCGCCTGCCGAGCGAGATCAAGATGTTTCCTCGGCAGACGCCTTTTGCGCCAAGCGTGCATGATCTGCACAATAATGGGCGGTCTTTCCCGCCCAATCATCTGCATAAGAGCTGGCTCGATTATCTCTATTGGGACATCGAGCTTGAGCCCTAGGCTTTAGCGCTGACGCGATGTGCGCAGGATGGACAGGGTCAGCAGGCCTGCGACTGCCAGCGAGATGATGGCGTTATAGCCAGCCATGGAAATGCCCAGGAAGCGGAACTGCACCACGTCGCAGCCGATAACCGGCTTCAGCTCATTGAGCGAATCGAGCGAGAGGCTTTCGCCAAGGCCAGAGCATGTGGTCGGGCCGGGCCAGAAGCCCCATTCGACGCCAGAGTGGAACGCGCCAAGATAAGCGCCATAGGCAAACAGCGCCGCAACAATCGCCATGCCGGCGATTTTGACCTGCTTGGGTAGGCGGCCCCAAAGCACCAGAATCAGGGCCAAGAGGGGGAGGCCCCAATAATAGGGCATGCGCTGTTGCAGGCAGAGGTCGCAGGGCTGGAGACCGCCGATGTATTGGGAGCCGAGGGCTCCCAGAATGGTGGCGAGGCCTAGGATAAAGGCGATCCCGGCGGCAATTCGTTCGAACGGACGAGCCATTTAGTTTTCTCTGCTGACGCGATTAGGTGGCAGGCGCTTAGCCCGTATTCATGTCAAAACCCAGACAAAGCGCAAGTTTGTTGTGTGTGCCTTATTTCGCCACAAGCATAGGGCAATGTCGCGCGCGAAATTGTGATCGCAGCGGACGAAAGTTGATGCGATTGGCCTTAAGCTGGTGCAGGCCGGTAATCCTTTTTTGCCCAGTTGTGGTGCATGGTGAACAAAGTATTGATCTAAGGTGGTGGTATTGCGCAGCGTCACTCTGGCCTCAATCAGTGCAGGAATTTTGGCGGCGGTCAGTCCGGCGGCGGCGGAAAGCTGTGCCGAATTGCGCATGGTCAAAGGCGGGCTGGTGGTGCAGGTCACCGACGGCGATACCATCGTGCTCGATAGTGGAATCACGGTGCGGATGATCGGGACACAAGCGCCAAAATTGCCATTGGGTCGGGAAGGGTTTCCAACCTGGCCGCTCGCCGAAGAGGCGAAGGCGCAGCTTGAAGCACTGGCGCTCAACAAGCGCGTCCAATTGGGTTATGGCGGGCAGGAGATCGACCGCTATGACCGCGCGCTCGCCCATCTGTTTGTCGAAGACGGCGAGACGCTGATCTGGTCGCAACTGCATATGGTCGCGAACGGCTTGGCGCGGGTCTATTCTTTCCCCGATAATCGCAAATGCCTCGGCCCGCTTTTGGCCGCAGAAGCGCGCGCGCGCGTCGAAGGCCTTGGCATTTGGGCCAACTCCTATTATCGAGTGCGACAAGCAGACCGGCCCGAGATGCTCACAGATCGCGTCGGCGACTACGAACTGGTTGAGGGCAGAGTGTTAACCGCCGAAAAGAGCGGAGCACGTGTTTATCTCAATTTTGGCCGTTTCTATAAAGAAGACTTCACTGTGGTGATCGAGGGGCCGGCTCAACGGCTCTTTGATGACGATAGTATTGATTTGCTGGCGCTGGAGGGTGCGCTGGTGCGAGTGCGTGGATGGGTGGACGATCGGGACGGTCCACGCATCGAGGTGACCCATCCCGAACAGATCGAGGTACTTGGGCGGCAATGACCACGCTTCCTAAAAAATTTGCCCTTCGTGCCTCCGCCTTGGCGGTTAGCGTGCTTGCTATAACGGCTTGCTCCTCGATTACGGGCTCCAACATCAGCGTTGGCCGGACCGGGGACAATCCCGCGCCTTCAGTGTCGCAGGAGACGCTCACTGGCGATGATGCCATTGGCCGTCGCGAGCATCCGCGCATTGTTGCAACCTATGGTGGGGTCTATGAAGACCGCCAAGCCGAGATCATGGTTGCGCGGATTGTGGGCCGCCTGTTGGCTGCCGCAAACCAGCCCAATGTGCAGTTCCAGGTGACGATCCTCGACACCTCGGAAGTGAACGCTTTCGCGCTACCGGGCGGCTATATTTATGTGACGCGCGGGATTTTGGCGCTGGCCTCGGATACGAGCGAGCTGGCGGCCGTTCTCGCGCACGAAATTGCTCACGTGACGCTGCGCCATGCGCGCGCGCGCACCGACAAGACCCGGACGACGCAAATTGTGGACCGCGTGGTTACAGGGATTTTCGGTGGCGATCGATCGAGCGATGCAGCTGCCGATCGGACGCGTCAATCCTTGGCGGCCTTTAGCCAGAACCAAGAGCTTGAGGCCGATCGTGAAGGGATCAAGTTTGCCGGTAAGGCTGGCTATGATCCAACCGCTGCGGCGCGCTTCTTGGGCGTGATGAGCCGGTTTGCGGCCTTCTCGGCCGGTGCTGCTAAGGGCGATGGTTTCTTGTCATCGCACCCATCGACGCCAGCGCGCGTTGAGACCGCGTTGAGCTCGGCACGCTTGTTTGGTGCGGGTGCTGTTGGTGAGACCGATCGCGAGGGGTATCTGGCGGCTATTTCCGGCATGACTTTTGGCGATAGCCCGGCGCAGGGCAGTATTGTGGGTCAGCGCTTCGTTAATCCAGCGCGTAAGTTCACCTTTGCCGTGCCGCAAAACTATGCGCTGCAAAATGCGCAGAGCGCGGTTGTGGGCGTGGCCGGCGACGGGGAAGCGGTGCGCTTTGATAGCGCGCAGGTCCAAGGCAATATGGAGCTGACGGCGTACCTCAAGTCCGGCTGGATAGCGGGCCTTAAGGCCGACACGGTTCAAGCGCTCAATTACAACGGCATTGAGATGGCGTCGGGCCTCGCGCAGACGGACCAGTGGTTCTTCCGCGTGGCGGTGATGCGTATGGATGGCGAAGTGTATCGCTTTATCTTCGCGGCCAAGGCTGACAGTCAGCGATTTGCGCAGGGCTTTGATACAACGCTCCAAAGCTTCCGCCGCACGACGGCGGCCGATCTGGCCCCGATCCGGAAAACCTCTATTCGTTTGGTGACGGCGAAGGCTGGGGATACGGCCAATAATTTGGCAACGCAGATGGCCAATATTCCGGCCGGGCGCGACCTGTTCTTTATCTTGAACAATCTCTATCCGGGCGATGAGCTCAGAGCCGGTCAGCGCTATAAAATCGTGGCGGTGCAGTAGCGCTTAGAGGTTGGCGGCTTTTTCGGCAAAAATATTGGCCGCGTTCCCGTATTTGAGCAGATTTTCAATGCTGGGGCCGAGCACCGAGGCCGAAGCTAGGGCCGTCAGGCTGAGAAGCGCGGCAATGAGCACATATTCGATCGCTGTGGCGCCACTGGTGTCACGTATAAAGCGCGAAAATGTTGTGCTCAGCATAGGGCCTCCAAACTTGCCCTATGCCGCTCTCCTCAAAGCAGATCGCACAGGGCCGCGATGAGCGGTTCATCGGCTGGGGGCATGGGGTAATCTCGCAGAGCCTGCGGGCGGACCCATTTGAGGGCCTGGTGCTCGTTGGTTTGCGGCGTGCCTTGCCACTTCCGACAGGCGTAAAGTGGCATCAACAGGTGAATATTATCGTAAGAATGGGATGCAAATGAAACCGGTGCGAGGCAGGCCTCCTTGGTTTCAATTCCCAGTTCTTCGCGCAGTTCGCGGATAAGGGCTGCCTCTGGCGTTTCGCCGGGTTCGACTTTGCCGCCGGGGAATTCCCACAGACCTGCCATGTTCTTGCCCTCGGGGCGCTGGGCGATCAGCACGCGACGGTCGGCATCGACAAGAGCGCAGGCGACAACAAGGAGAATAGGCTTATCGCTCACTTGGGTGCTCCGGGGATGCGGTAGTGATAATCATATTGATGGGTGTAGCCGAGCTCTGAATAGAGCGCGATAGCGGCCGGATTGTCGCCTTGGACATTGAGGGCGGCAAATTTGGCGCCCTGTTTTTTGGCCCAAGCCAGGCCCGAGTTCATCATGGACTTGGCGAGCCCCTGACGGCGACGTTGGGTGTCAGTGATGACATTGCCGGTGATGACAATGCCATCGGCAATGGCCATGAGGCCTGAGGCCACGGCTTGCCCATCACGCGTGAGCACCACGCCGGTGGCGGGCACCTTCAAAACCGCCATCAGATTTGTGAACCCGGTCAGCGTCGTGTCGTCATAAGACTGAAGCTGCTGCTGAGCTGCGACAAATTTGGGGTCCGTGACGCTGAGGAAATGCGCCTCGGCGTCTGCTTCATGATCGCCTAGGTCCATCGCATAGACATGGCTGAGATCAATGGTTTGCCAGCCCGACTCGTCGAGCGTGGCGGACACTTCAGGAGCCGCGAGCGGGGTGATGCGGAAAACTGGCTTGGTTTTGCGAATGATCATCCACGTGCTGGCCGAGATGATGCGAAGATCGGCGTCTTCGAAATCATCAGGGTCAAAGCACTGGGTTGAGTTGGCGCGTTTGGTGTAGCCACCTGATGCGCGTCGTACCCAAGAGCCATCCCATTTTTCTTCGATGCCGGGCCAGGCGGATAGCCCGGCGCGTTCAATCGCTTCGACGTCTGGGATGCTCATTGTGGTACTCCGCGCGACGACCGAATTAGCTCCGGTAGTCGCCGTTGATGGTGATGTAACCGTGGGTCAGATCGCAGGTGTAGATGGTGGCGCGGCCTTCGCCCATGCCGAGCGATACGGTGAGCTCAAGCTCTTCGCCCTTCATGTAAGCGCTGGTGGCGGCTTCATCATAACCATGAGCGCGCTCGCCATCCTTGGCGACGACGAGATCGCCGAAGCGGATGGAGAGCTTATCGCGGTCCGCTGGCTCGCCGGCCTTGCCGACGGCCATAACCACGCGGCCCCAATTGGCGTCTTCGCCGGCAATGGCGGTCTTGACCAATGGGCTATCAGCAATGGCCTTGCCGATGCGGAAGGCGCTTTCGTCAGAGACTGCGCCTTCGATGTGGACGGACACTTGCTTGGTGGCGCCTTCGCCATCGCGGACAGTGAGGATAGCCAATTCGAACAGCACGTCAGCCAAGGCCTGGCCGAAGATTTCTGCGCGCGGATCATCGAGCGATGCAATCGGCTCGACAGCGGCCTTATTGGTGGCGAAAACCAGCAGCGTATCGGAGGTGGAGGTGTCGCTATCAACGGTGATGGCGTTGAAGGTGGTCTGGACGTGACGGCTGAGGAGCGCCTGCAGAACCGGTGCTGCGATCGGCATGTCGGTGACGACAAAGCTCAGCATGGTCGCCATGTCCGGCGCAATCATGCCCGAACCCTTGGCAATACCGTTGATCTTGATCTCAGTGCCGTCAATGTCCAGGACAGCGCCGGAGAGCTTTGGATAGGTGTCCGTGGTCATGATGGCCTTGGCAGGCTCGATCCACGGCATGAGGTTCATGCGGGTCGCGGTTTCGTCGAGAACGCCATCAAACTTGGACGCATCGATCAGCTCACCGATAACGCCGGTCTGAGCGATGAACACTTCCGAAGGGGAACAGCCGAGCGCCTTGGCAGCGGTTGCGGCGATGTGCTTGACGCTTTCGCGGCCCTTCATGCCGGTGAAGGCATTGGAATTGCCCGAGTTGACGACGAGGCCACGGGCGATGCCGCCGGGCAGGTTTTCGCGGCACAACTCGACAGCGGCCGACGAGCACAGCGAGCGCGTGAGAACACCAGCAACGGAGGTGCCTTCATCAAACGCCATCAACAGAACGTCGGTGCGGTTCTTGTACTTAATGCCAGCTTCGGCAGTGGCGAAGCGAACGCCTTCAATCGCTGGGAGCTCGGGGAAAGTCTTCGGCGCGAGCGGTGATACCGGAATTGCGGCCATGGGCGAAACCTCAAAGGCAAATCGATTGCTTTCCGGTTTGCCTCAAAGGTGTGACGGACGCAAGGTAGAGCAGAAGGACTGTAACTGCAGTGCGGTGTTTTTAACCAATAGGCTTACGCCCGGTGATGAATTTGGCAAACCGGCGGTTGATGAAGGGCGAGATGAGTATGGCAAGGCTTGAGCTGACCACTGGCACTAAAATCAAGGTTCGTTGCCAAAGTTCCCAAGTGTGGGTCAGCGGGCCAAGTGCATAGAGCCCAAGGGTGACGAGGGGATAAACGGCAATAGTGAGGAGGAGTGCCAGTCTGACGCGGGCGGGGATGGGCATGTCTGGGATCTCTAATGAAACGATGCGTTTCGTATGTAATGAAACGGGCCGTTTCGTTCAAGTCTTTTCTTTGCGTGGCACCTCGGGCATATTCGGGGGATGGACCAAAAAGACTCTCAGGCAGAACCCACCGGCGCTGTGACGCGAAAATCGATCGGCGCGCGCCGCAATCCGGCGAGCCAAGAAGCCATTCTGGATGCGGCGGAAGCCGTGTTAAACGAAGGCGGTGTGGCTGGGTTTTCGATCGAGGCGGTCGCTAAAAAGGCCCGTGCTGGCAAGCCAACCATCTATCGCTGGTGGCCAAACAGAACCGCGCTGATGCTCGACGTCTACCGGCGGTTTAAAAACGATCGCCCGTTTCCCGACACGGGCAGCTTGCGGGCGGACCTTATCGCGTTCCTCGACAATCAGCTACTCGGGTTCTGGCATAACAGCCTCGCCGCCACGGTTTATCGCGCGCTGATTGCCGAGGCGCAGACCGATCAAGCGGCAGCCGATGCGCTTTATGCGTATCAGGAAGGCCGCAAAGCTGTGGTTATTCAAATCATCGAAAAGGCCAAGCTGCGTGGGGAGTGCACGCCCGAGGTCAATTCCGAGTTGATCGTTGATCTCATCGTCTCCTACGCATGGCACCAGCTTTTGCTTGGGCGCGTGGAGGCGGCCATGGGGACAATCGAGGCGGTCGTCGATAGCGTGCTGCGCGGCGCGTTGAACAGTACCACAAGATAAAAAAAGCCCGGTGCGAGACCGGGCTTTCTTCGCACAGTGTGACGAGGATTATTGAGCGGGGATAGCCGCTTCCGCTTCTGCGGCTTCCTGTTCGTCGAACTTGGCCTTGAGCGCTTCGTCGTTAATGGTGATGTCCAAGCCATCCATCAGTGTGGTGACCTTGTCGTTAAACGTGGTCATCATCAGCTGCTGCTGGATCTGGCCTGCAACCTGTTCAAAGGTTGGCGGAGCCGATTGGCGCTTTTCTTCAAGCTTGATGATGTGCCAGCCGAACTGGGACTGAACTGGCGCCGAAATGTCGCCGGTGTTTTCAAGCGCGAAGGCCGCTTCTTCGAATGGAGCGACCATCATGCCCTTGCCAAAGAAACCAAGATCACCACCGTTGGCGGCTCCTGGATCAATGGAGTTTTCAGCCGCGAGCTTGGCGAAATCTGCGCCCTTGTCGAGCTCGGCCTTGAGTTCATTGGCCTTGGCTTCCTCTTCAACGAGGATGTGGCGGGCGTGAACTTCGTCTTCCGGCGTGTACTCGGCAACGAACTTGTCGTACTCGGCGCGGGCGGCTTCTTCGGTCACGCTCGCAACGATCTGTTCGTTGAAATAGGCGCGACGCAGAGCGCGTTCTTCGAGGTAATCAAGGCGCTGAGCGAAGGTCTCGGTCTTGTCCATACCCGCTTCGCGAGCCGCTTCAGCCATCACCTTCATGTCGATGAGGATGCGCACGAGAAACGCGCGACGTTCATCGGGTGGGAGCTGTGCCAGATCCTGTGCCATGTCTTCGGCGGCGAAGGTCAGGTCAGCTTCGGTAATGGAGTGCGCGCCAATGGTGGCAACGACCGCATTCTGATCAGGTGCTGCAGGAGCGGCGTCTTGCGCGTAGGTGGCAAGAGCAGGAACCGCGAGCAGGACTGTCGCGAGGCTAGCAGCGCGCAGCAGGCGCAAGGCAGGGTTCTGCATAGGGATTAGGTCTCTCCTTTGCCGATGTCGGATCGGCACTACCGAATCTTTGTTCTTTCCGGCTCGCACGACATGACGGCTAAAATGTGCCGTGCACTCCGTTGTGTCTGGCACTATAAATCTATCGCAACGCCCGGAAAGTCAGAGGCTTGCTGTGGTGTGGCTGATTTCGGATACGTTGACAAGACCACCCCTCACTCTTACATCTCACCCGCTTTTCCAAAAGCATGGGCCCGCTGTCGCGCCCAACCAAAATCGCGCAGTGGACATGCAAGACTTCGCTCAGAGAAGCTGATTAGGCTTTTTCTGATGAGTCGCGATGAGTTGAGAGACGCCATAGGCGCTGTCCTTAACTCGTTATGACTCCGAATTAAAAAGGACCAGAACACATGGCACTTACTGCTCTTGCCCGGAAAATCTTCGGGTCACCGTCCGATCGACAGGTGAAGCGGTATCAGAGCAAGGTAGCGGCGATCAACGCGCTGGAACCGGAACTGGTCAAGCTTACTGACGAGCAATTGCGCGCACGCACCACTGAGTTCAAGCAAAAGCTTGAGCAGGGCGCTTCGCTCGATGATTTGCTTATCCCCGCTTTTGCGACCGTGCGTGAAGCCGGTAAGCGTGCCTTGGGCATGCGCCACTTCGATACGCAGATGATCGGCGGCATGGTCATGAATGACCGCGCTATCGCTGAAATGCGCACCGGTGAAGGCAAGACGCTGGTTGCGACTTTGCCAATGTATCTCAATGCGCTGACCGGTAAGGGCGCGCATCTGGTGACCGTGAACGACTACCTTGTGCGTCGCGACGCGCAGTGGATGGGTCAGCTCTATAATTTCCTCGGCCTCAGCTATGGCGTTGTGGTGCCAGGCATTTCGGACACCGAGCGTAAGGCGGCTTATGCGGCCGATATTACCTACGGCACCAATAATGAGCTCGGGTTCGATTATCTTCGCGACAACATGAAATACTCGCGCGCCCAGATGGTGCAGCGCGGACATGAATTTGCGATCGTTGACGAAGTCGACTCGATTCTGGTCGACGAAGCGCGGACCCCGCTGATCATTTCTGGTCCATCGGAAGATCGTTCTGATCTTTATGTGAAAATCGACAAGCTGATGGCGATCATCGGCGAAGGCGATTTCGAGCATGATGAAAAGCAACGTTCGGTGACGCTGACCGATCAGGGCACGGAAAAGCTGGAAGAAGCACTGGCGGCCGAAGGCCTGCTTAAGAGCTCGTCCATGTATGACGTTGAGAACGTGGCGCTGGTTCACCACGCAAACTCGGCTCTGCGCGCCCACAAAATGTTCCGTCGCGACAAGGACTACATCGTTCGTAACGATGAAGTCGTGATCATCGACGAGTTCTCGGGCCGCATGATGGCGGGCCGCAGGTATTCGGAAGGCCTGCATCAGGCGCTTGAAGCCAAGGAAGGTGTCAAGATCCAGCCAGAAAACCAGACGCTGGCCTCGATCACCTTCCAGAACTATTTCCGTCTCTACAAGAAGCTTGCTGGCATGACCGGTACGGCGGCGACGGAAGCGGAAGAATTTGCGGACATCTACCGTCTCGGCGTGATCACTGTTCCGACCAATCTGCCGGTTCAGCGTATCGACGAAGACGATGCGATTTTCCGTACGGCAGACGAAAAGTTCAATGCCATCGCCGACCTGATCAAGGAATGTCAGGATCGCGGTCAGCCGGTTCTGGTGGGCACGACCTCGATTGAAAAGTCGGAAATGCTCGCTGACCTTCTGCGCAAGAAGAACGTTGGTACGATGAACGTGCTCAATGCTCGTCACCACGAGCAGGAAGCGTTTATCGTTGCGGACGCGGGTCTGCCGGGCGCGATCACTATTGCGACCAATATGGCTGGTCGCGGTACCGACATTCAGCTCGGTGGTAACCTTGAGATGCGCATCCAGCGGGATGCGGAAGGTCTTGAGGGTGCTGCGCGCGATGCCAAGATCGAAGAGATCAAGGCCAAGATCGCCGATGACAAGGCCAAGGCACTGGCGGCAGGCGGGCTGATGGTTATCGGCACGGAACGCCATGAGTCGCGTCGTATCGACAATCAGCTGCGTGGTCGTTCGGGCCGTCAGGGTGACCCCGGTCACTCAAAGTTCTTCCTGTCGCTGCAGGACGATCTGATGCGTATTTTCCCTGTCGACAGCATGGATTCCATGCTCGGCAAGCTTGGTCTTGAGCAGGGCGAAAGCATCACGCACCCTTGGGTTACCAAGGCGATTGAACGCGCGCAGGGCAAGGTTGAAGCCCGCAACTTCGATATTCGTAAGAATATCCTGAAGTACGACGACGTTATGAACGATCAGCGTAAGGTGATCTTCGAACAGCGTCTCGAGTTCATGGATGCGGAAGACGTATCTGAAACCATCACAGAAATGCGCCACGAGGTGGTGAGCAATGTGGTGGGCAAGGCCATTCCGCCGCGTTCTTATCCCGATCAGTGGAACATTGAGCAGCTGACCGCTGCGACCAAGACCTATCTCAATGTTGACGCGCCTATCGCTGAATGGGCTGCGGAAGAAGGGATTGAGGCCGAGGTTGTTGAAGAGCGTATTCGTGAGGCGGCAGACGCTGTCATCGCTGCCAAGCACGAGAAATACTCGGCCGATGTGATGAAGCAGGTCGAAAAGTCGATCCTGCTGCAGTCGCTCGATGGTCTGTGGCGCGAACATCTCGTGATGCTTGACCACCTGTCCAAGGTTGTCGGCTGGCGCGGTATTGCGCAGCGCGACCCGCTCACCGAATACAAGCAGGAAGCCTATGAGCTGTTCCAGTCTCTGCTGGCGAACCTGCGTGAATTGGTGACGACGCAGCTCTCCCACGTTGAGTTGCAGGTGCGCTCGCCTGAACAGGAACAGGCTCTTGCGCAGCAGCAAGCGCAGGCTGCGCAGGGTCTCGCAGCTGCCGCCGCAGCGTCTGCTGCGCTGGCTCCGCAAGTGGCTCGCGAACCCTTGGCGCCAATTGATCCGGCTCTGCTCGTCGGCGTTTCGCGCAATGCGGATTGCCCATGCGGTTCGGGCAAGAAGTTCAAGCACTGCCATGGTGCCTTCGCTTAAGCGAACGGCATCCAGAATTGAAAAGGCCCGGAGCGATCCGGGCCTTTTTTATTGGGGGATTAGCAGGTGACGCGTATTTCAGCGTAGCCGGTGAGGCCTTCGTCGCCCGAGGAGGTGACCGAAACGGTGCAGGTCGAATTGGGTAGTGGGACCGCGACGCCAGAGGGGACAATTGTTCCGTCCACAAGGGTGATGTAGCCGCTGTCGACAAGGCTGACGTCGATCGTGGCGGGCTGATCGCAAATGGGATAGCTGTCGCCAGTGGTGACGAGGAGGCGCATGCCTGCGGGCAGGCAGTCATCGCTCACGCCTGCTGTGGGCGCTGGGGTAGTCAGGGGAGCGGGTACAGGCGCTGTTGTAAGCGGCGACGCTGGAGCAGGCTCTGGGGCGCTTGTTTGGCGCTCTTCGAGCGCGGTAAGGCGTTCCGTGAGGGCGCTGAGCTGCTGGGAGCCAGTATTTGAATTGCTGCCACGGGCGTAAAGATCAAGGCTGACGCGGAGCTGCGCCAACTCGGTCGAGAGGCGCATAATCTCGTTTTGATTGGCGAGGTGCAGGGTCGCTGCCGCGCCGGCTACGCCAATGGCCACGATCATGCTGGCAATCGAGAGAACAATCGGAATTTTGGACGGCCGCGCCACAGGAGGCTGATGATCCTCGGAGGCAAAGTCTTCGGCTGGAACGATGGTTTCATCGATCAGTGTGGACGAAATATCGGGCTCAACACGGATGTCCTCGTCTCGGCGATCCGGCGTATCGGCTTTTTTCTCGTCCACGTCTGTCTCCTAAGGTCCCCTGCCATTGCAGCATAGTGGGGCCGGAATGCGGCACCAGCGCGTGTTATGGGCGCTGGGCTGCAGAGGTGGGCAGTGTAGCAGGCTTGCCGGTGAAGACCGGTGGAATGTTTGGGTTCTGGCCGGGGTTGCCAAGACCAATGGCGCTGCCGATGCCGGACACGAAGCCGGTGATGGCTTCGCTGCGCTGCTTGAGGGCGGCCTCGGTGGCTGCGGCGCGTTGGGCGGCGGTCATTTGAGCGTCCATCAACTTTTGCAGCGCGGCTTCGTCAGCGGCCACCTTCGACTTTACAGTGTCGCTCAAGCTTGTCGGCGGGCAGGCACCCATGGCGTCGAGTGGGCCCGAGCTTTTTGGGTTGAAGATGTAGCGACCTTCGCAAACGTCCCAAGTGGGTGGAACTTTGTTGATGTCGAAGGCTTCGTAGCCGACCTTGATGTTCTTCCAGAACTCAAGATGCGGGCTGGTGGCATGCTTGGCCATATTGGCCGTTGTCATGCGGAATGGATAGATTTGGAGCTGGAAGGTGGGGTTGCCACCCTTAAAGCTTTCGCGGGCCAGCGCATAAATTTCAGCGATGCCCTCGTCGGTCATGGCGTAGCAGCCGACAGATTTACAATCGCCATGGACCATCAGGTTCGAGCCGGTGCGGCCGTGGGCGCGGTCAAACTTGTTCGGGAAACCGGTGTTGAACGCGAGATAATAGTTGGACTTGGGATGCATCAGGCCAGGCGAGATGGTGTAAAAACCTTCCGGGCTCTGACGGTCACCTTCCTTGAATTTCGGGCCGAGATCGCCCGAATAGGAGCAGATCTCATAGGTCTTGAAGAGGCGATATGTGCCGTTGGCAGACTTCTTCCAAACCTCAAGAATTTCTTCTTCCTTGAAGATACGGATGACCATGCCGTCGCTGGGCGACGAGCTGATGTTGCGCAGCGCCTGGACCATTTCTCCGGTGAGCGGAATATTGTGGCGATTATCGCCACCTTTGACAAAGCTTGAGCACGCCGCCAGCGCTAAAGTCACAAGCGACAAGACAACGAAAGCGCCAAGACGGTTGAAGAAGGTGGACAATTGTCAGCTCTAGTTAGAAGCGCCGGAGACAGCGCACAAGGTTAGCGCATTATGACTTGTCGCGGTGAACGAAGCCTTATCAAGGCGCGCATTCTCCGCTCTTCGCTTTGGGCTCACGAGACTGTGTAGGAGGGGGCAGACACAAAAAAACGCCCCGGAAATCCGAGGCGTTTTTAGTTCGTGATGGGTGCCAGACCTTAGAGGTTGGTCCCAATGGCGAGGAATTTCTCGCGGCGGTGTTCGCGGGTTTCAAGGCGCGACTTGCCATCGAAATCCTTGAGGAAGGTCGCAATAGCGCGGCGGGTCGATTCCATGATCGCCGGATGGTGGCGATGGGCGCCGCCAGTGGGCTCGGTGATAATCCCGTCGATGACGCCAAAGCCCAGAAGGTCCTGTGCGGTGATCTTCTGTGCGGTTGCCATGTCCTGCGCGCGGGCTGCGTCGCGGAACAGAATCGATGCACCCGCTTCTGGCGAGATGACCGAGTAGATAGCGTTTTCGAGCATCAGCACGCGGTTGGCCGTGGCAATGGCGATAGCGCCACCTGAACCACCTTCGCCGATGATGATGGCAAGGTTTGGAACGCCCAGCTCAAGGCCCTTTTCGGTCGAACGGGCAATAGCTTCTGCCTGACCGCGCTCTTCAGCGCCGATGCCAGGATAGGCGCCTGCCGTGTCAACGAAGGACAGAACCGGAAGCGAGAACCGATCGGCCATGTCCATGATGCGAACGGCTTTACGATAGCCTTCCGGATTGGCCATGCCAAAATTGTGCTTGAGGCGAGTCTCGGTGGAGTTGCCCTTTTCCTGGCCAAGGATGGCCACGGGAACACCGTTGAAACGGCCGAAGCCTGCTTGCAAAGCTGCGTCTTCACCGAACTTGCGGTCGCCGGCGAGCGGGGTCCATTCGGTAATGAGGGTGCGCACATAGTCAGAAAAATGCGGACGCTGCGGGTGACGCGCGACCTGTGTCTTCTGCCAAGGGGTGAGCTTGCGATAAATCTCCACCAGCGCTTCGTCGGCGCGTTGGGAGAGTCGCGTCACTTCCTCATCAATGGAGACAGCCTGATCGGTCTGCGCCAAGGATTTGAGTTCAGCGATCTTTGCTTCCAGATCGGCGACTGGCTTTTCGAAATCGAGATAAGACTGCATCCCACCGCCCGTAGGGGTCATTGTTTAAACGCAAAAGCGCCTGCGCTGCTGTTGCGCCTTAAAGTGGCCGGAAAGTGGCGGCGACGCAACGCAGAGTCAAGCTTAGCGAGAGAATTGGTTCCAATTTCGTGAGGATGGAGCATCACGAGTTGGCCAAAGGGTGATGCGTTTCGACCAGATCGCGCAGTTTTTCGTCCAGAACGTGGGTGTAAATCTGGGTTGTCGAAATATCGGCGTGGCCAAGCAGCGTTTGGACAATGCGCAAATCTGCCCCACCGGCGAGCAGATGGCTGGCAAAGGCGTGGCGCAAAACGTGGGGTGCGACTCGGTTTGCGGAAATGCCGGACCGGGCCGCCAGCGCCTTTAAATCGCGGCCAAAGACCTGACGGGCCAAATAGCCATCCTCACCTTTGGCGGGAAAAAGCCAAGGACCGGGCGGCAGTTGCGTAAGCCAAGAGCGCACAGCATCTCGTGCACGGTCGTTCATAGGAACAACGCGCTCTTTTTTGCCTTTGCCCACGACGGTGATGTAGGCGGCTTCGCGCAGAACAGCTGCGCGGCGCAGACTGACCAGCTCAGAAACGCGCAGGCCGGTGGCATAAAGCAGTTCGAGCAGCACATAAAGGCGCTGGGCATTGAGCTGTTTTGCCGGCTCCTGGGAGGCGTTTGCTTCCTCTTCGGCGAGCGAGAGCAGTTTATCCACTTCTTCCACAGAGAGCACTTTGGGTAAGGCGCGCGCCGTGCGCGGAGAGGCGACAATGCGTGTAGGATTATCGCCGCGCAGATTGTCGGCGCAGAGGAATTTGTGGAACTGGCGAATGGCCGAGAGGCGGCGCGCGGCGGAGGAAGCTGACAGGCCCGTGGCATGCAGCCAATCGAGATAGGCCGTCACACTGTCGCGCGTGCAGGTGAGTAGGGTCTCGCTGCGGTCGGCAACGAAATCGGCATAGTCATTGAGATCGCGGCGGTAGGCATCGAGTGTATTGGCCGCCGCGCCGCGTTCGGCGCTCATCATTTCAAGAAAAGCGCCGACGAGATGGGTCCCACTCATTGGGCAGCTGGCTGGCTGGTAACATTGGGCTGCGGCAGCATCGACCCTGCGCCCGTGCCGCCGTTTGTGCCTGCGCCGGTTGGCCCGAGAAGGTCACGCGTCGGCACGCGCTGGCTAACCTCTTTCGGGGTTGGCTCGACAAAGCTGATGAGGGCGAACATGCCAGCATAGACCAAGCCGCCAAGGAAAATCAGCGTGATGAGCATCCGGAATAGTGTAGGCATTTTGGTCCTTCGCGCCGCGCGCCCGGCCTGATGAGTGCGCAAAATCTGCTGATGTGTTTCTGTGGTCAATCTGACCGATTTCACGCTGTTTAATCAACTGGTCCAAGGCTTCGCTTGACAGCTTGCGCGCTGATCGGTTGAAAGCGAGAGTGAATGCAGAGGGCCTCAGGTGAAAAACGGCGACGGCGGCGGTGCGAAGCAAGGCCGGGCGAAGGCCCTGGTGAACAGACTTGGGGGCAAGCCGATTGTGCTCGTGGGCATGATGGGCGCGGGCAAAACGACCGTTGGGCGGCGCTTGGCCAATCGCATGGGGCGCCTCTTTGTAGATAGCGACGAAGAGATCGAACGCGCGGCGCAAATGACCATTCCCGAGATTTTTGCTCAAAGGGGCGAAGTCGAATTTCGTGCTGGAGAGCTGCGCGTTATCTCGCGTCTTCTCAAAGAAAAAGACATTATCCTTGCGACCGGTGGCGGTGCTTTTGTGCAGCCAGAAACACGCGCCGCGATCAAGGACGAAGGTCTTTCTGTCTGGCTCAAGGCTGATGCGGATGTGTTGTTTGAGCGCGTCTCGCGCCGCTCCAATCGTCCGCTCTTGCAGACGCAGGACCCAAGAGGAACGCTTGAGAAGCTCATTGCTGAGCGCTACCCGATTTATGAAGCGGCAGATGTGACGGTGATGAGCCGTGATGTGCCGCAAGAAACTGTTGCGACAGACATTGTGTCGGCGGTTCTCGACTACCTCAGGACAAAGAAATAATGGCTCAAATCGACCACACCGTGCATGTCGCGCTGGGCGAGCGCGCCTATGACATCCTCATCGGGCCGGGCCTTCTGGATGATGCTGGTGCGATTCTGGCGGAAAAATTTCCGGGGCGTCGCTATGGCATCGTCACCGATGAAAACGTAGCGCGGGCGCAGCTGCCGCGTCTCGTCAAAAGCCTAGAAGACGCGGGCTTGTCGTACAGCACAGTGGTTGTTCCTGCTGGGGAAGCCAGCAAGTGCTATGCGGTGCTCGAAGATGTGGTCGAGGGATTGCTGTCGGCCAAGCTCGAGCGCGGCGACCTCGTCATTGCGCTCGGTGGCGGCGTGATTGGTGATCTGGCAGGCTTTGCGGCCTCGATCACCCGTCGCGGCATGGATTTCATCCAGATGCCGACATCGCTTCTGGCGCAGGTCGATTCTTCGGTGGGCGGTAAGACCGGGATCAACTCCCCGCACGGCAAAAACCTTGTCGGCGCTTTCCATCAGCCAAAGCTTGTACTCGCTGATCTCTCGACACTCGATACGCTTGATGCGCGCCAGTTCGCGGCGGGTTATGCCGAAGTGGTCAAATACGGCCTCATCGATGACCCTGAATTCTTCGACTGGTTGGACGCCAACCGGGTGGAGATTTTCAATGGCGGCGTCGCCCGTGGCGAAGCCATTGCGCGGTGCTGTGCGCATAAGGCGCGGGTCGTCATCGAAGACGAAAAAGAAATCGGCGTGCGCGCCTTGCTCAATCTTGGGCACACCTTTGGCCATGCGTTGGAAAAAGACACGGGCTATTCTGATCGGCTGCTGCATGGCGAAGGCGTTGCCATCGGCATGGTCTTGGCTCATGGGTTTTCGACCAAGCTCGGCTTGGCGCCGGGGCAGGACAAAACCCGGGTAGAGGCGCACTTGAAGGCCGTCGGCTTGCCCACCACATTGGCAGATATTCCCGGAACTCTCGGTTCGACCGAGACGTTGATGGCCGCCATCGCGCAGGACAAAAAAGTGAGCCGGGGTGCTCTGACATTCATTCTGACCCGCGGGATCGGACGCTCTTTCATCGAAAAGAATGTCGACCCCACGGTGGTCAGAGATTATCTCAACGAGATGCGCGCTTAGGCGTCACTCGGATTTCAGCACTTGGATGTTGAGCGCATGGATTTGCGTCTTCAACTCATCGTTAAGTGCTCCCATAACAGCGCGGTGTTGCGCAATCCGTGTCATCCCGTCAAAATTGCGGGTCGCGATTCTGACACGAAAATGAGTTTCACCGCCTTCGCGCCAGCCGGCGTGGCCCGCGTGGTGGTGAGATTCATCGATGACCTCAAGATGGGTGGGGTCGAATTGTTCTGTGAGCTTGGCTCGAATGGTGTCCACCATGGACATTGGGTCGGCTCCGCTTTGGTTTGAAGACGTAACTAGAGCATCGGGTTGAAAGAGGGAAACCGCTTTTCAACCGCTCCGATGCAACAAATGAGTGCAATGAAACCGCAATCTAAGCTCTTCGATAGTATCCGCATTAGTAAGCGTCAGGATGATAAGCCTGCCGCGATCGAGATCACGTGTGATTGGGAAGGCTGCCAAGAGGCCGGCGAATATAAGGCTCCTAAGGGCCCGCGCTCTGAAGGTCAGTACCATACCTTCTGTCTCGAACACGTCCGTCACTACAACAAGGCGTTCAACTATTTTGCTGGTATGAGCCCGGAAGAGCTCGACGAAGCGCTGCATACGCCGCCCAAGGCGGAAAGCCGTTCGACCTTTGCCACCGGCAATCCGGGGGCTGCACGCGCTGCGAGCACACAGATGCCGGGCCGCCCAGGCGACAAATATGGCGATCCGTTTGGTGTCTTCGCCCGCTACCGCTATCAGCAGAGCAAGAAGCCAGCCTCGGAACGCGTTAAGCCGCTGAGCGAGCTTGATCGTCGTGCGCTGGAAACCATGGGCTTTGCCGCCCGTGCAAGTTCTGACGAGATTAAGACCGCCTACAAGAACCTTGTAAAGCTGCACCACCCGGACGTTAACGGCGGCGACTCTTCGTCTGAAGAACGTCTTCGTGCGGTTATTGCAGCCTATTCTCAACTCAAGAAATCAGGTCTCGTGGTGCGCTAAGTCTAGGGGGAAATAGGGGTGATCGAACACCTACCCGCCTAGAGACGAAGCTGCTATAGACGCTGTGCCTAATTTGCCAGTTCAGATAATCGACGAGCCCAGACCATGACTGAATTTGCCAACCTGCCCGACACTGAATACAGCGCGCGGGAACTCTTCGGTATCGACACCGATATGAAGGTCATGGGCTATAAAGAGCGCACCGATCATGTGCCGCCGCTCGATCCCGATTATCTGTTCGACCGCAACACCACTCTGGCGATCCTTGCAGGCTTTGCCTACAACCGCCGCGTGATGGTGCAGGGCTATCACGGCACGGGTAAGTCGACCCACGTTGAGCAGGTTGCAGCGCGTCTGAATTGGCCGCTGGTGCGCGTTAACCTCGACAGCCACGTGTCGCGTATCGATCTCGTCGGTAAGGACGCGATTGTGCTCAAGGACGGCAAGCAGATCACCGAATTCCGCGACGGTATTTTGCCGTGGGCGGTGCAGAACAATGTGGCTCTGGTGTTCGACGAATATGATGCTGGTCGTCCGGACGTGATGTTCGTGATCCAGCGCGTTCTGGAACAATCGGGTCGTTTGACCCTACTCGACCAGAACCGCGTTATCGTTCCGCACCCTGCGTTCCGTCTGTTCTCGACCACCAATACCATTGGTCTGGGTGATACGTCGGGCCTTTATCACGGCACGCAGCAAATCAACCAAGGTCAGATGGACCGTTGGTCGATCGTCACTACGCTGAACTACCTGCCACACGACAAGGAAGTCGGCATCGTTCTGGCCAAGAACAAGGTCTATGCCGAAACTGAAAAGGGCAAGAAGACCGTGTCGAACATGGTTCGTCTGGCCGATTTGACCCGTTCCGGTTTCATCAATGGCGATATCTCGACCGTGATGAGCCCGCGTGGCGTGATCACCTGGGCTGAGAACGCGCAGATCTTTGGTGGCGATGTTGGCTTTGCCTTCCGTCTCACCTTCCTCAACAAGTGCGATGAGCTTGAACGCCCGGTTGTGGCGGAGTTCTATCAGCGCGTCTTCGGCGAAGATCTGCCGGAAAGCTCTGCCAATCTGGCAGTGTCGGCCTAATTTTTGAAACACCGCTCTTGGGGTTCTCCTCAAGAGCGGTGTTCTAAAAAGGTCATGGAACGAGGTTCTTGCCCACTGGCAGGAATGACGCCGGAATAGAACGGTGCGTCGGCGTCCGCACACCGGATGAAACCATGGCAACTCCTCCTCGCAGCAAAGCCAATAAGCCAGACCACACGCAGGTGTTCAAAAGCGCCATGGGCGCGACTGTGCGCGCCATTGCTGGCACTGCTGAGCTGGAAGTCACCTTCACCGCTGACCGTCCCCTTCTGACTTCGGATAAGGCGCGGATTGCCAATCTGCCGCGACTGCCGAGCAAGCGCGACATTGCTATTGCCCGTGGGCAGGGCGACGCCATGGCGATGCGTCTGGCCAGCCACAACCCCGAAACGCACCGCAAGCGCGTTCCCATGGACCCGCAGGCCCGCGCCGCTTTTGATGCGCTTGAACAAGCTCGCGTTGAATCTCTTGGCTGTATCCGCATGGAGGGGATGGGTCACAACATCCACGAAATGTTGGAAGACCGCCTGTTCCGTGCCAATTTTGCAGAAGTGTCCGAGCAAAGCGATGCGCCGCTCGCGGAGGCCCTTGGCCTGATGCTGCGTGAAAAGCTTGCTGGTGTGCCTGTGCCGCCGTCAGGCCATGCGCTGGTTGATCTCTGGCGCGGCGAGATCGAAGCCAAGGCCGGCACCTCTATTGAGGCGCTGCTGAACACCTACGAAGACCAAGACGCCTTCTCGAAAGCTGCGCGCTCGGTGCTGCGCGATCTCAACCTACTGGCCGAAGGCGAGCTGGACGATCCTTCGGAAAACGACGAGGATAATGCCGACGAGAACCAGCCCGAGCAGGCGCAGGGTTCTGACCAATCGCCAGAAGACGGCGAAGGGGAAAACGAAGAGCAGAATTCCGATCAGGATCAGCAGAGCGGGGAAAGCGAAGAGACCGGCGACGTTGAAGGCATGGAAGCCGATATGGCTGACGTGGACGAAGACGCCGAAGCGGAGTCGGGCGAAGACGCGCCGATGCCGCCGCCCGCTAAGGACGCTGACACCAAGCTCTCCAACACCTTCAATTATAAGGTGTTTACGACCAAGTATGACGAGATCGTCAAGGCGGCGGAACTGTGCCCGCCTGATGAACTTGATCAGCTACGGGCGCTGCTCGACAAGCAGCTTGAGAACCTTGCTGGTGCCGTTGCGCGCCTCGCCAACAAGCTCCAGCGTCGCCTCATGGCCAAGCAGAACCGCTCATGGCAATTTGACCTTGAAGAAGGCCTGCTTGATAGCGCGCGCCTGACCCGTGTTGTCACCGACCCGATGCAGGCGCTGAGCTTTAAGGTCGAAAACGACACCGACTTCCGCGATACGGTCGTGACGCTGCTCATCGACAATTCTGGCTCGATGCGCGGTCGCCCGATTACCATTGCGGCGATCTGTGGTGATATCTTAGCGCGGACGCTGGAGCGTTGCGGCGTCAAGGTTGAAATCCTTGGTTTCACCACCCGCGCCTGGAAGGGCGGCAAGAGCCGTGAGGCTTGGCTTGAGGCTAATCGTCCGCAGAACCCGGGTCGCGTCAACGACATCCGCCACATTATCTACAAGGCGGCCGATGAGCCGTGGCGTCACGCACGCCGCAACCTTGGCCTGATGATGCGCGAAGGCCTGCTCAAGGAAAATATCGACGGCGAAGCGCTGGAATGGGCCCGCAAGCGCCTGATGGCGCGCCCTGAACAGCGTCGCATTCTGATGGTGATCTCGGACGGTGCGCCGGTCGATGACTCCACCCAGTCGGTCAACGCTGGCAATTACCTCGAAGCGCATTTGCGCCAAGTGATTGAAGATATTGAAACACGCTCGCCAATTCAGCTGGTAGCGGTGGGGATCGGTCACGATGTGACCCGTTACTATCGCCGGGCGGTCACCCTGCTCGATGCTGAAGAGCTGGCAGGCGCGCTGACTGACGAATTGGCCTCGCTGTTTGATGAAGAGCTCCCCGCCCAAGCGCGGAGACGGACACGCCGATGATCCGAAGCCTAGGCGCTGCTGCTGTTATCCTTGCTTTGACCATGCCGGTCAACGCAGTGGATGTGACGGTTTCGGCAGCGCCGGTGTTGCGGTTCAAAGGGGTAGAAATTGACCAGAGGGTTGATGGGCTGATCTTTCGCGGCGGGGTAACGCTGCAAAGCCAAGACGACACTTTTGGCGGCCTATCGGGGCTGACGCTGACGGGCGCGAACCAGCGCGTTGCCTTCGTCTCAGACCGGGGCAATTTCGTTTCTGGTCAGCTGGCTTACGACCAAAGCAATCGTCTTTTTGGCTTTATTGGCGTGAGCATAGAGCCCATGCGCAACTCCAAAGGCGAGGTGCTGCCGCGCCAGTTTGCGCGCGATGCCGAAGGCGTCGACACGGTCTGGCGCGATGGTGTGCCATCGGCCGTTCGGGTGGGCTTTGAGAACCTGACGCGGGTCGCTGATTTTGCCATCACCGATGGCCGTCCGGGCGGGGCCGCACGGGAAGTGGCCGTTCCTGAGTGGGTCAGCCAAGCACGAACCAATCGGTCGCTGGAGGCCATCTGTGTGGCTCCTCCAGCCTCCCCGATTGGGGGCTCGACCCTGTTGCTGATGGAAGATGTTCTCGACGGCGACGGTAATCACCGTGGCACCATTTTGGGCAATCGCGACAAGGGTGATGTGAGCTATGTCAACTCGCCAGTCGTGAACCCAACCGATTGCAAATTCCTGCCCAATGGCGATTTGCTGGTGCTTGAGCGGGGTGTGCAATTGATCAGCTTTGTCATGCGCTTAACGCGTGTGAAAGCGGAGGATGTGCAGGCCGGAAATCTGATGGGGGGCGAGGTGTTGCTCTCGGCGCAGGGCGGCGAGATCGACAATATGGAGAGCTTGCTCGTCCATCAGGCCCCCAATGGGGAAACCCGAATTGTCATCGGCTCGGACAATAATTTCAACGATTGGCAGCGCACGCTGCTGTTGGAATTTGCTCTGCCGGAATGATCCCCGGCAGAAGCATTTTTACAAGAGATTAGCGCGCGTTAGGCAGCGGCCGGCATGCGGCGCAGGACGAGATCGCGGATCGCCTTGTAGGGGGCGAGGAGCAGTACAACCATCAATAGCTTGACGAGGAAGTCGCCCAAAGCCAGCGACTGCCAAAGCTCGACCTCGGAACCGACACCGAGGAGAGGAGCCGGGAAGGCGAGCGAGGAATCTTCCAACCCGAATAAGGCATCAATCCCGGCAAAGGCGGGGGCCATAGCAAGGGAAAAGAAGATGATCGTGTCGAGCGCCGAGCTGAAAAGCGATGAGAAAACAGGTGCTTTCCACCAAGCGCTATTGCGTAGGCGGTGGAAGATCGAGACGTCGAGCAATTGAGCGACGAGGAAGGCCGAGCCCGAGGCGATGGCGATGCGCGGGGTCGCGAGCCAGATGGAGAGAACAACCGCAACGCAGAAGCCGGCGACCACGACGAGCCGGGTTTTTTCGGGGCCAAAGGCGCGGTTGGACAGATCGGTAACGAGGAAGGCAATTGGGTAGGTGAAGGCACCCCATGTGAGGAGGTCACCCAAGTTTACATTGCCAATAGAGGCGTTTACCGGAAACTGGACGAGAATATTCGAGGCGGCCACACAGGCCACCATGGCGGCAATAGCCACCAAAAAGCGAGACAGCATCAGACTATCCTTATGTGATCCACTGATCGGCAATCGGCCGAGGCGGAATAAAAAACCGCGCGGAACTGGTTGAGCCCCACGCGGTCAAAACTTGTCAGAACAGAAACCGCTTAGCCAGCGAGAGTGGCGCGGATTTCCTTCTTGATGCCCAGAGCGAGTGGGGAGAGGTCAGCGTCAGCCTGCTTGAGCAGGAAGGCATCGAGACCACCGCGGTGCTCAACGGTACGGAGAGCTGCAGCAGAAATGCGCAGCTTAACCGGGCGGCTCAGCGCGTCGGAAAGCAGGGTCACGTTGACCAGGTTCGGGAGGAAACGACGACGGGTGCGGTTGAGAGCGTGCGAAACGCTGTTGCCAACCATAACGCCCTTACCGGTGAGTTCGCAGCGACGTGCCATATTCAATATCCTGTTTGTGTAAAGGTCCTTCGTGGCAGGCTTGCCTGCAACGGGCCTCGTTTGTGAAGAGATATAGCGCGGTCTTTAGACAAAGAGTCTGGCTGCGTCAAGGCGAGGCCGGGGTAAAGCGTCGTGAGCGCCTTGCTTAGGACTCATCGGAACGGCAGGTTGGGTGATATCCCTGATTCGTCCCGTCCGGCAGCTTTTCCGGCGGGTTAGTGTGGCCGAGAAACCCATGATCCGTCCTGCCTTTGCCCTGCTGGCTGCCCTTATCCCTATGACGGCACTGCCAATTTCCGCAGCGCCCGTCGAAGCCAAAGCCAATTATGTGATTACCGTTGGCGGGATCAATGTGGCCTTGCTCGACGTTAAACTCAAGGACGATGGCGCGCGCTATGACCTCGACCTGGCGGCAAATGTGACAGGGCTTGGCTCCGTTGTAGCCAGCGGTACGGCGACAGCTCAGTCGCGTGGTCCGTCCAATGGGCAGCGTCTGCTGAGCGATAATTTCCAGCTAGAGACCCGCGCCAATGGCGAGCGGTTTAATGTCAATGTGGACTATGCCAATCGCAATGTAACGGCCTTCACTGTCGAGCCACCTGTGCTCGATAGCTATGATCGCGTTGCTGTAGAGCGCCGCCATCTCACTGGTGTGCAAGACTTTCTGTCGTCGTTCGTGCTCAAGGGCACGGCGCTCGATCAATCCTTGTGCAACCAGACGCTCCCCATTTTTACCGGGGTTGAGCGTTTCAACATCAAGACCGGCTATCTCAAGCAGGATGAAGCGACCTCGCCACGCACTGGCTATCAGGGGCCGCTGGTGGCTTGCTCACTGGAATATCAGCCTGTGTCCGGCCATTTCACCAGCTCGGAAATGACGAGCTATTTGGCTGACAGCTCGCGCATCATCATCTGGTATGCGCCGCTGGCGGAAAGCGGGTACTTTATTCCCTATCGCGTAATCGTGGGGACCAGCATGGGCGATCTGTCGATGGTTCTGACCCAGATGCAGTCCTAATTGGACGCAAAGCTCACGGCATTGTGATCATCAAAATTATCGGGGCTTTGGCCCCGATTTTTTTATGGGCGCGGATTGGCTCATCTTGGGCATGACGCTGGCACTTTTGGGCGCGAGCGTGGGCCGGGGCGTGGCCTTTTGGCGCGCGAGGTCGTGACGCCAGGGCGAAAAACTTTGCACCATCAAAGGTGGGAGGCAAATTTTTGGGGGGCGAGAAGCGCGCACGGGCGTGGATGCTGAGATGATGCGGGAAGTTTCCCGTGCGGGGATTAGTGGCGGGTGCGGGGAGGGGACATTTGAGCAAGAGGCCGTGGCGCAAGACCTTAGTGGTGTTGACGAAAAATTGCATCAATGTGGCGCCAGTGCGCCTCGCCCTAGCGCGTTGATGGCCCTACGCAAACCAATGTCGCTCATAGATTTTGAGGACGTTGGGTCTGCTTGCACCTTCAGAAAGTGCTGGGCTTCTTAACTTCGATTTAGCGGGTGATTGGTTGTATATTGAGACCTGCCCCGAGAGCATGACCCCAACTGGCCGACTTAAGGCCTTGGTCGGAACCGAACGAACATGTCAGACCAGCATCGCCACACCAGTCAAGGGCTTCAACTGTCGGCCGACCACGGCAGGTATGAGCGATTGGAAGCGATGATCAACCAGTTTCCAGACTACATTTATATGAAAGATCTGGAGGGGCGCTTGATCTTTGCCAATGAGGCGATCGTTCGCTCGAATGGTCTGGACAGCATCGACCAAATCCTTGGGAAAACAGATTTTGATCTGCATCCCTACGCTGATGCAAAGAAAATTGCCGATGTTGAGAGCCGGGTGATCGCGACGGGAGTACCCGACCTCGGGATCGAGGAGATTTCTCTTGGCGGCAATGGCGACCGTTGGCTGATGATGTCGCGAGCCCCTTTGCGGGATAAGAACGGTCACACGGTCGGCGTCATTGGCATGTCGCGCGACATCACTTCTCGCAAAATGGCCGAGCAATTGGTGCAGGCGCAGGCGCGCCTCCTTGAACTCGTGGCGACAGGTGTTGAACTCGACAGAGTTCTCGACGAACTGATTTTGATGATCGAGACCCAGACCGTGAATGTCTCGGGCTCGGTGATGATCCGGTCGGAGGACGGGCAGAGCCTATTGCTGGCGTCAGGTCCGTCCATGCCGGAGATCTACAAGCAACGCATCCAAAGCGTGCCAATTGGCCCCGAGGTGGGCAGCTGTGGCACAGCGGCATGGTTCAATGAACAAGTTGTCGTCTCCGATATTGCCAGCGATTACCGGTGGAGCAACTTCCTCCATCTGGTTGAAGGCGTGAGTTACCAAGCCTGCTGGTCCACCCCAATCCGCTCCTCCCACGGGGAGGTTTTGGGGACCTTTGCCTTGTACTCGCCAGAACGCGGCCCCCCTGACGCCAAACTCAACGAATTGATCGGGATCGCGGCCCATCTTGCCGGTATCGCCATAGAACGCCGACAAACGGAAGAACGCGTACGCTTTCTGGCCACGCATGACGGATTGACCGGGCTATTGAACCGCGGCTCCATGGAGCTGGCCTTTGAGGTGACCCTCGCATCGGCAAAAGACGTCGGTGGTCAGCTCGCTTTGGCCTTCCTAGACCTCGACAATTTTAAGCACGTCAATGACACGCTTGGTCATGCCACGGGTGATGAGCTGCTCAAGGTTATCGCGATGCGGCTTGAGCGCGAAGTGGGGGAAGACGGCATCGTTGCCCGCGTTGGCGGCGACGAGTTTGTCATCCTGATGAGCAAGCTGAAAGAGAATGTGATCGGCCGGCTGGAAGCCTTGCGGGCGGCGGTCGCGGAGCCGATCCCCGTTCATGACATGATGCTCGAAATGACGTCCAGCGTGGGTGTCGCCATGCATCCGGAACACGGGTCTGACGCCACCACACTGTTGGCCCATGCTGATGCCGCGATGTATCACGCCAAGGAATCCGGTCGCGACAGCTTGATGGTGTTCTCCCAGGACATCCTGGATAGTAGTAAGCAAAAGCTCGCCAAAACCGAGGAACTGCGGCGTGCTTTGCGCGAAAACGAATTCGTTTTGCACTATCAGCCCCAGTTCAACCAGCGCACCGGACAGATCAATTGTGTCGAGGCTTTGGTGCGCTGGAACCACCCAGTGCACGGCTTGATCGCACCAGCGCATTTTATACCGCTTGCCGAAGACAATGGTTTGATCGTCGCGCTGGGGCGATGGGTGCTCGGCGAGGCGTGTCGCCAGTGTAAACAATGGGTCGATACGCTCGGGCCTGATTTTAAGGTCTGCGTGAATGTCTCTCCACGACAGTTCAAAGAGCGCACTGTCCTGAGTGACGTGCAAGACGCGCTCGCAGAGGCTGGTTTGAGCCCACAGAATCTCGAAGTCGAGATAACTGAAAGCCTGATGATGCCAGATTTGCCGCTGGCGCTTGAATTGATGCGGCAACTTGGGGCCATGGGTGTCACCTTGGCCATTGACGACTTCGGGACGGGCTATTCCGGCTTGACCGCGCTGAAACGCTTTCCTGTTTCCAAGCTTAAGATTGACCGGTCATTCATTGCTGACATCCCGCACGATAGTGATGGTGAGGCCTTAACTTCGGCGATCATCGCCATCGCCCATAAATTGGGCCTGCAGATTGTGGCAGAGGGCGTAGAGACAGAAGCGCAGATGAAGTTTTTGTTGGAGACAGGCTGCGAGACCATTCAGGGCTATTTCGTCTCCAAGCCGCTTCCCGCGAGCGAAGCATTTGCGTTCATCACACATACGGCTGCGGCGTGAGCCGTCGTCGGCTATAACCGCATGGCGTGATCCCACGGCACCGCACAGCGGCGACGGATTGGGTCGCACAGGTCTGCTCGAGGCGGCGTGTGGAGTGCTTTTGCCCGATGTAGGGGCTTGGTCGTCACCCCTCCCGTAATCCCTCCCCCTCAAGGGGAGGGAGGCGATGGGGCAGGGGCAGAGCGATTTTTGTAGCTTGGCGCTGTCAATCGGTGGCTAGGGCAGCGTCATGAAGGCGCTGGGCTTTTTCTACGTCCGGCAGCCGAACTTCGGCCCAATCAATCATGAAGCGCAATGCAGCCAGCAATTCGCGTCCTAGTGGCGTGATCGAATAGGTGACGGTGACCGCCGTCGTTGGCTCGACAGCGCGGGTGATAAGGCCGTCCCGCTTGAGAGACTGCAGCGTTTGGCTCAGCATTTTTTGCGAAATTCCGCCGATCTGACGCTTGAGATCATTAAAGCGTGTGTCCTCATCGCCGAGCACCAGAAGAATCAACACGCTCCATTTGTCGCCGATCCGATCGAGCAATTTGCGGGTCGGGCAATCACTGTCAAAGACGCGGCCGCGTGCGGGGCGGGTTCCCTCGGGGTAACCTGGTAGGGTGAAAGTGCCGTCTTGCATGCTTGGTTCCTATCGAGCACTAGGTCTCCCATAGAAACCATCGGAGATCAAATATGAAAGTTGCAATGTTGGGCGCGAGCGGCCGCGCTGGCTCGGAAATCACCAAAGAACTGGCCCGCCGGGGGCATGTTGTTCTGGCGGTCGACACAAATCCCGACACCGTCCCCACGGCGCCGGGCGTCACGCCGGTTAAGGGGGATGCATTCGACGCTGCGGCACTTTCCAAGCTGATTGAAGTCTGTGACGTGGTGATTAGCGCGTTACGCTTTGACGTGCCCGCAGCCACGCTGTTGGCGGCGGCCAAGCAGGCTGGTATAGGGCGGGTTCTGTTTACCGGTGGCGCGGGGAGCCTTGAGGTTGCGCCAGGGGTCCGGCTCATCGATGCCCCCGGCTTTCCTGATGAAGCCAGACCCTTTGTGCAGGGCGGGATTACCTTCCTTGAGGATCTTAAGGGGGAAACAGAGATCGACTGGATCTTCTTCTCCCCGGCGGCGGACTTTTTCGCCGGTCCGCGCCTCGGACACTACCGGCTGGGGGGCAATACGCTGGTCACGGATGAAGCAGGGGTGAGCAAGATCAGCTTTGCTGACTATGCCATTGCGATGGTCGATGAACTCGAACAGCACAAGCACAGCCGCGAGCGCTTCACCGCTGCTTACTAAGTGCGCTGCCGCATCGGGCGTTGGCTTCCTCATGTCCTATAGAGCGGCTTGTGGAGGGCTTTTCGCCTGATGCTTGGGGCTTGGTTGTAACCCCACCCTCAATCCCTCCCCTCAAGGTGAGGGAGGCGAAAAAGGGACCGGTTAATTGGATAGGCTGGCGAAAACTTCGTATTGGGCGGAGAAGGCGCGTTGGTAGGCCGGGCGGGATTTGGCGCGGGCGATGTAGGAAACCAGAGATGGGTGGTTTTCGAGCAGGCCCGAGCTGCCTAAGCGGCTAAGGGTATGCACCATTAAGATGTCGGCGGCGCTGAAAATGCCCATCAGCCACGGGGCATCGCCAAGAGCGGCGGCGAGCTGGGTAAGGCGCGTCGTGATGCGGGCGTCGATGAGCGCAAAATGTTCGACCTGCCAAGTTTTATCGGCCTCGAGGAATTTGGCGCTTTCCCGTTCGAGGATGGGTGGCTCGATGGTGCTGAGTGCCGCAAACATCCAGCTTATGGCCTTGGCGCGCTCGGCAGGGGTTTCGGGCAGCAGGCCGGGGTGATGCTGGGCGATGTGCAGAACAATCGCACCTGTTTCAAAAACGGCAATATCGCCGTCTTCAAAGCTCGGGATTTGCCCGAAGGGCTGCAAGGCGACGTGGGGCGCTTGTTTTAGTTCGGCGAAGGTTAGCAAGCGCACATCATAGCGCTGCCCGACCTCTTCGAGCGCCCAGCGCACCCGCATGTCCCGCGCCAAGCCTGCGCCTTTATCCGGAGAGCTTTTAAAGGCTGTGATGGTGGGCATAGGGCGCTCCTGCGCGGCAGTGAGACGGGCAGTCTATGCGCGGCGGCGGCAGGGTGAATAGGGGCTCGTGGTCAGTTTCGAAAGCTGTGGGGCCGTTGGCTCATCGCGCGGGTGGCCACGGGGCGTTGGGAAGCATTGTTTTGCTTTTCGTGGAAGATGGGGTGAGGATCGCCGGATAGTCCTTGGGAGGAGACGATGGCAGAGAGGGTTTTGTATTATACGCCGAATTTGAACCCGCGCGTGGCGGTGGCTGTCGCGCGGCATCTCAATGCACAGGTCCAATACAAGCGCTATGCGCCAATGGGGGCAGACAAAGACGCGTTTTTGGGGCTCAATCCCAATTCGCTCGCGCCGCTTTTGGTGGAAGATGGCGTGGCGCTGTGGGAGACGGACGCTATTGCGATGCGGCTGATTGAGCTGACCGGCAGCGATTTTTGGCCGGATGAACATCGGGTCGAGATGATGAAATGGGTGAGCTGGAGCGCGCACCATTTTACCAAAATCGCAGGCGATATCGTCTTTTACAATTATACGGCAGTGGCTTGGCAGGGGGAGCCTGACCCTAAGGTGGTCGAGGAGCTGGTCGTCGACTTTCATCGTTTTGCGTCGATTTTAGACGCCGAACTGAGCCAACGGGAATGGCTGGTGGGCGGACGTATGAGCTATGCCGATTTTCGCGTCGCTTCCGCGCTGCCTTTTGCGGTGCAGGGCAAGTTGCCGCTGGAAGACTATAGCCATATCCGGCGCTGGCATGATCAGCTGATGGATGTTCCAGCTTGGAAAGAGCCGTTTGCGGACTTGGCGTAAAGCGGCGCGGGCGGCTAGTCTTGGGTCACTTCGGGGGGGAGTTCAGAAGCACATGACGGAATCGTCACACGGAGACACGCAGAGCGAGCGCTTGCTTTATACGAGCATGGGGCCGATGCGGCGCGAGCAGTTGGGGATGATCTTGCCCCACGAACATGTCTTTGTTGATTTACGGACGCCTGATGAACCCGGCTATGCGCAGGCTGAGGCAGGTGATGTCGTTGCGGTGATGGCCCCGCATATTGAGGCCATCAAACAACGTGGCGTGACGGCATTGGTGGAATGTTCGACAACAGGGGTAGGGCGTCGCGCGGATTTGGATCTGGCGGTTTCACAGGCGACCCAATTTCCCATCGTGGTGCCGACAGGCAGTTATCGTGAGCCCTGGATTACGCCCTTTGTCGCCACGGCCGATGATGCGGCGCTGGAAGCATGGATGGTTGCGGAGCTGACCATTCGGCTGGAGGAAGCCGATTTCCGCGCCGGATGGATCAAGATCAGCGCGGGGGACGATGGGATTTCGCCACTCGAAGAGCGCATCTTGCGGGCCGCGGCGCGGGCAGGGGCGCGCACCGGGGCCGTTATTGGCAGCCACACTATTCGCGGGCGCGTGGCCCTGCGGCAGATCGATATTATCGAGGAGGAAGGGTATTCGGCCGATCGCTTTATCTGGATCCATACGCAGAGCGAGGCTGATCTCGGACTGCATGATGAAGCGGTCGCTCGCGGCGCTTGGATTGAATATGACCACGTCGGGCGTGAGCCGGACGATGCGGTGCGAGCGCTCATTTTGCGAGCCCACGAAAAGGGGCAATGGGACCAGCTTTTGGTCAGTCATGACCTTGGCTGGTATGACCCCGCCCAGCCGCGCGGGGGCAAGCAGCGGCCTTTTACGCATCTGAGCGATGTGATGATGCCGCAATTGCGCGAGCAGGGGGTGAGCGCGGAGGCGCTGCGGGCTCTGACGCACGATAATCCGTTTTACGCCTATGCGCGCTAGGCGGCGCGGCCCGTCGATCCGGTGAGAGCTCGGTCAGCTAGGCTTGGAGATAATTGCGCGGCTTTAGGCAGGTTCAGCTTAGCGCTTGGACACGGCAATGCTGAAGAAGCTCTCATTGGCTTGACGGAGGGACTTGGCGCTGTCGCTGGGGGACAGATCTGCCTCTTCCATCACGCGCTCGTTCCGCTCACTCACGGACTTCACCCGATACATGAGCGGCCCTTTTTCGTGGGGCAAGCATGTCAAGACTTCGCACGTTCCTGCGGGGCGATTGCTCCGGCGCAGATCGGTTCGCATATCGAGCAAATCGCCGACTTTATATCGGTGCAACATGGGAGATCTCCAAGAGTTTAAGGCAGTTATGGGCGTTACGCTTCGGCCTGGCGACGGGCGCCCGCGCTGCAGATCAGGTGACGGCGTTCGTCCACCATTGCACGCTATTGCTGTTCGCGAGAGGGGCCGCTTGCATCGGCAGACTGCTTGAGCCCGATGGTCAGCGCTGGTGTGGGCCAGATAAATAAAAAGGCCGCCCGTAGGCGACCCTCAAGTGCCGTATAAGGCTTACTTGTCCAGAACGAGATTGATCGCGGACTCGCGACCGTCACGGCCTGTTTCAGCTTCGTAGCTGACCTTGTCATTTTCATACAGACCATCAACGCCGGAGTTCTGAACTGCGGAGATATGTACGAAATGATCCTTGCCGCCATTGTCTGGCGTGATGAAGCCAAAGCCCTTGGTGGCGTTAAAGAATTTTACGGTACCGTTCAAACGGGTCATGGGAATATCCTTAGTGCTCGAGATCACTACAAAACGAGCTATTACCCCATCGCGACATGCAATGGAGTTGTAAACGTTCGCAAAGTTGATCAGAAAGCCAAGGCCCAGTTTACACCGGGGAACGGCAGCCGACTTGGGCTGAAAACGAGTAAATAGGTGTATATCAGATACGCCCAGAAAGCACAATGACGAATGTTTTTTTGGGATTTATTTCTAGCGTTTGTCGGATAATTCGGCGCCGAACGGACCAAATTTCATCAAGGCGACGAATTCTAAAACTATAATCGAAAGATTGCCCCGGGCGACCCGGCGCTGGGTAGGGAGAGAATTTGTCGGTCCAGTGCATGACGGCGCGCGTGGAGGAGAGATCGGCGCAGCGGCTTGCGTTTGAAGGCAAAAAGGATCAGGAACTTGGGTTCATATTAGACGAGGACCCATGGCCCGCACTCCAAACTACAATTTCGAACGTCAAGAACGCGACAGGCTCAAATCGCTTAAGAAGGCTGAAAAGGCGCAAGCCAAGCTCAAGCCTGTGGTCGAGGCCGACGAGACGGTGGCTTCCGACGAAGCGTCCGCTTGAGAGTGAAGGGCGTCGAAATCAGTATGTGCGCTGTTTTGGTGCTGTTTTGCCATTGGATGGGGCAATGATGAGCCAGATCGAAAACGATGGAGCTGAGGTCTTGAACCACTTGGGCTGGTCAGCGTTTTTCCAAGATCAGCTCGCGGGCGATGAGCATGACCTTGTGCCATTGCGGATCGATGGCGTGCATCGCCGGCGATTGACGGGACTGTCAGACGCCGGTCAGATCCAGCTTGAGCTGCCGCCGCACACCAATACTGGTGATTTTGCGGTGGGGGATTGGGTGTTGGCCGAGCCCATTACCTCTCTCCTCGTGCGCAGGCTCGATCGCAAAACCGTGCTGGAGCGCAGCGCTGAAGGGCGTAAGCCGATGCAGCTGGTGGCGGCCAATGTCGACACGATGCTCATCGTTGCCTCGTGCAATGCGGACTTTAACCTCGCGCGCCTCGAACGCTATCTGGCTTTTGCCAATGAGGCTGGCGCAGAACCTGTCGTCGTGCTGACCAAGGCCGATCTGGCAGAGGATGTCGCAGCACTGGAGCAGCAAGCCTCGGTGCTACAGCGCGGCCTAGCTGTCATCTCGCTCAATGCGCGCGAAGAAGACGCCGCGGCCAAGCTGCGCCCCTGGTGCGGACCGGGCGCAACCGTTGCGCTCGTCGGTTCGTCGGGGGTGGGCAAGTCTACTCTCGTGAATACCCTTGTTGGTTCTGACGGGGGACACCCCCAGCTAACCGGCGCCGTCCGGCAGGGCGATGATAAAGGCCGTCATACGACGACCTCGCGATCGCTCCATGCCATGGCAGGCGGTGGTTGGGTGATCGACACGCCGGGCGTCCGGAGCTTGCACCTCAAGGATGTGGCGCAGGGCCTCGATACGCTTTTTGCCGAGATCACTGAACTTGCGCCCTCGTGTAAATTCCGCAACTGCAGCCATGACCATGAGCCCGGATGCGCCGTGCGGGCGGCAGTCGCCGCTGGCGAGCTTGATCCAGAGCGCCTTGAACGCTGGAAGAAACTGCAGGCTGAAAGCCGGGGGTAAGTGGGGGTTTTGGCCGGTGGCTCCACTCAGCGGGCAATGACGCTGGCTTGGTGGAAGGCCCCCTCACCCGACGCTGCGCGTCGACCAAGCCATTCGAGCATAGCTCTCACGGCCTTCTCCGCTAGGATCGGTCCACTGGACCGATCCCTTCACGCTCCGAAGCCCCAAAGGGAGAGGTGAAGAGACTTGGGCTTGTTGCCCCCCACCCTCAGTCCCTCCCCTCCAGGGGGAGGGAGGAAGAGCGGTGTTGGTGGGGGCTGTGGAGAGGCGTCCCGTTTTGGAACGTCAATGGTCTGCTTTATCAATTTCAAACCTGAGACGCCTGCAATCCCTCGTTTGACGGTGTGAAGGGCTAAAATAGTTTGGCGACTGTGCAGTTTACCTCTTGGTCAGAAGTCTTACCAAACCCCAAAGATTAACGAAGTTTTCACCAAGCTGAACGGGTTTTGGGGATTGCGGGGAGATTGAGGGGCACTGTGGACAGGCGCTTGTGTGTTGTGGGGATAAAACCGCTATATATAGCCGTGAACAAAAGCGGATTTATGCGTTGGCGTCGATTCGGTTCTGCTTCGTTCCAATTTTGTTCTGAGCGTTAAAATGCCAGCGATCACAGGGAAGACAGTGTGCTTTTCCGAGACGCGTGCGGAAGGTACTCGCAACTGCCGCAAGGACGGACTACATAGGCCCTAATGAGTTTCCGTCCTAACGCCCCGGTCAAGGCAATCCTTGGCCCAACAAACACTGGCAAGACCTACTTCGCCATCGAACGCATGTTGGCCCATCCCACCGGGATGATTGGTCTGCCGCTGCGCTTGCTGGCGCGCGAGGTCTATCAGCGCGTGGTCGAGCGTGTGGGCGTGCAGGCGGTGGCGCTGGTGACGGGCGAAGAACGCATCGTGCCGGAAAAGCCGCGCTATTGGGTGGCGACGGTTGAAGCCATGCCCACCGATATTCACGTCGATTGCGTGTGTATCGACGAAATCCAAACCGCGATCGACTTTGACCGCGGACATGTGTTCACCGACCGCATTTTGCATACGCGCGGCTTGCAGGAAACCTTGCTGCTGGGGTCGCTGACCATGGCCGGGGTGATCTACAAGCTCGTGCCGCATGTTGAGATTATCGAGCGTCCGCGCTTTTCGCAGCTGACATATTCGGGCTCAAAGAAGATGAGCCGCTTGCCAGCGCGTTCGGCCATTGTCGCGTTTTCGGCGCGGCAGGTTTACGCCATTGCCGAATTGATGCGCCGCGAACGCGGTGGCGCGGCGGTGGTGATGGGGGCGCTATCGCCCCGCACGCGCAATGCACAGGTGGAGCTCTATCAAAACGGGGATGTGGATTTCCTCGTGGCGACTGACGCCATCGGCATGGGGCTCAATTTGGATATTGGGCACGTCGCTTTTGCCGACGATAGCAAATTTGATGGGCGGCAGAGCCGTCCATTGACGCCGTCCGAACTCGGGCAAATCGCGGGCCGCGCCGGTCGTCACAAGCGTGACGGCACGTTTGGCGTGACCGGTGGGACCGAGGGATTCGACGAAGAATTGGTTATTGCGCTCGAAACACACGACTTCGAGCCGATAAAAGTGGTGCAATGGCGCAACAGCGCGCTAGATTTTTCATCTCTAGAGCGTCTGCATGCATCACTAGAAAAAGCGCCTAGCGACAGAACTTTAACCAGAGTTCCTGTGGCTACAGACCAATTGGCGCTAGAATTTCTGGCCAGAAATGAGGCGGCAAGCCTCGTAAAAGGCCAGAATAGCGTCAAACTCCTCTGGGAATGTTGTCAGATACCTGATTATCAGGGCATCTCACCTGCTGCGCATGGTGAGATCGTAACGCGCATTTACTCGGACTTAAGGCGAAAAGGTTCTGTCAACGCAGACTGGATTGCCGAGCAGGTGCGCTTTTGCGACAATGCAGAGGGCGACATTGACACTCTGAGCAACCGGATTAAGCAAATCCGGACTTGGACCTTTGTCGCAAATCGTAAAAACTGGCTTGAAGACCCAATTCATTGGCGCGAAAAGACGCGAGACATAGAGGATCGACTGAGTGACGCTCTACATGAACGGCTCACACAGAGGTTCGTCGACAGGCGCACCAGCGTACTGCTCCGCCATCTGAAAGACAAACGTATGGTATCTCCCGAGATCAATGAACGTGGCGAAGTGCGGCTGGAAGGCCACCTCATCGGCACGCTCGAAGGCTTCCGCTTCACCCTTGCCCGAACAGAAGGCGACACTGACGCCAAGGGCGTTCGTACCGCGGCCGAGTCTGTGGTCGCGCCGGAGATTCACCACCGAGCCGACCGGCTCGCGGGTGCGCCGAACGAAGAATTTGTGCTGACGACCGATGGCCGTCTGCGCTGGCGCGGTGAAGTTGTGGCGGAACTAGCAGAAGGCGATAGCCTCTATCGTCCGCGTATCATCACTCTGGCTGACGAAAGCCTGACCGGTCCTGATTTGGACCGCGTGCAGGATCGTCTGTCGCTCTGGCTCCGCCACCACATCAACACCGTGCTTGAGCAGGTGATGAGCCTGGAAGCGCCGGCCGACGTCGAAGGCACCGCTCGCGGCATCGCCTATCGCCTGTTCGAAAACCTTGGCGTCATGCCACGCGCGGCTATGGCCGACGATGTAAAGGGTCTGGATCAGGACGAACGCGGCAAGCTGCGTAAGCTGGGCATCAAATTTGGTGCTTACCACATCTACCTGCCGCTATCGCTCAAGCCCGCGCCTCGCGAGCTGGCACTGATTCTCTTCGCTTTGAAGAACGGTGGCGTGCGTCAGGCAGGCGTGACCGATATTCCGCACATCGTGCTGTCGGGCCGCACCTCCTTCCTCGTCGATCCTGAAGTCGATACGCGCCTTTATGAGGTTGCAGGCTTTAAGGTTGCCGGTAAGCGCGCTGTGCGTATCGATATTCTCGAACGCCTTGCCGATATCATCCGTCCGCTGATCGCGCTCGATGCATCGCGCCCATACCAGGGTGAGCTGCCAGTGGGTGCTGCCGAAGCCAATGGCTTCCGCGTCACGGTCGAGATGACCTCGCTGCTGGGTTGCTCGGGCGAAGATTTCGCCTCGATTCTCTCTTCGCTGGGCTATCGCCTGCGCAAGACCGTAAAGGTTGCGGCGCCGGTTGAAGTCGTCGCGGATGCACCAGCGGCTGATGCTGCTGACGCGGTTGCAACCGAAGAGGCAGCGCCTGCTGCTGAAGCGGAAGTGGCTGCGCCGGCTGCCCCAGCAGAGCCTGAGTTTGACGAAGTGTGGTTCCCGGGTGGCCGTCGCCACAATGAGAACAACCAGAATCGTCGTCCTGAAGGCCGTGGCCGTCGCCCAGAAGGCGAAGGTGCGCAGCAGCAGGAACGTCGTCCAAACGAGCGTCCGCGCAATAAGGGCCCACGCCGTCCTGAAGTCGAAGAACGCAACACGCGTCCAGCTGGCAAGACCCGCCCAGAAAAGACCGAACGTCCGGAGAATCGCCGTCCTCCTCAGCGCGAAGAGCGCAAGGTGGCCTTCGATCCGAACAGCCCGTTCGCAAAGCTTGCCGCGCTGCGCGGCAAGTCCGAGTAAGACAAATTGGGACCGGGCGAGGTACCGCTCCGCAAGGAGCGGCTCGACCGGTTCCTCTTTTTCTCGCGTGCCGTAAAATCACGCACTCTGGCGCAAAAGATCATCGAAACCGGCGCCATCCGGGTAAATTCCGAAAAGACGGATAAAAGTGACCATAAGGTCGGCGCAGGCGATGTGCTGACGATGGCGCTGCACAATCGCGTGCTCGTCTGGCGCATTGTCGATCCGGGCGTGCGGCGGGGACCGGCAGCCGAAGCCCAAGGGCTTTACGAGGATCTATCACCCCCACCTCTGCCGAAATCCGAGAAAAGCCCCTATGAGGCGGCGATTGCCGAGCGGGCACCGGGGGCAGGGCGTCCGACGAAAAAAGAGCGGCGCGACACCGATCGTCTGCGCGATGGGTTCGAGGAATAGAATAACGTATTCACCAAGAGCTGTTCTGCGCCAAACAGTCTCCCTTGCTAGCCTTGCGGCCTCGGCAAAAACACGTTAGCACCAAACCCAGTTGAGATTGGCCCGGTCCTGCCCAAGGCTAGGGTCGCTTCCCCACGGGAAATCCTGCAAATATGACTTACATTGTCACCGACAACTGCATCTCCTGCAAGTACACCGACTGCGTTGAAGTTTGTCCTGTAGACTGCTTCTACGAAGGCGAGAACATGCTGGTCATTCACCCGGACGAGTGCATCGACTGCGGTGTGTGTGAACCAGAATGCCCGGCCGAAGCGATCAAGCCAGATACCGAGCCAGGCCTCGACTCATGGCTTGAACTGAATCGGAAGTATGCAGCCGCTTGGCCTAATTTGACCGAACGTCGCGATCCTTTGGCGGAAGCAAAGGAACGTGATGGCGAAGAAGGTAAGCTCGAAAAGTACTTCTCTGAGACGCCCGGCGAAGGCGACTAAAGCTACGTACACAACTTGCCGCCGCCGGTTTTTCTCGGCGGCGCAAGGGTTTGTTGGGAAAGGGCTAAACTGTGACGCGCGCGCGCTTGCGCAGTATTCGCGCTTTGATTAGTACCTTTTGATTCTGCCGAAATTTTATGCTATGGTACTCCCATAAGCAGTTGAGCCCGTCAGCACCGTGCCTTTAGGCACGATTTTTTTGACACACATCATCTGGTGAATGGCGCACGGAAAGCGGATCCGGGCGACCGTGAAGCTCTGCTGCCTGAAGCGCTTCGGCGTTTGAGTAATTGAGTATCTATGGCAGGTCCTTGCCGCAAGGAACCGGCCATTGTGGGGCGTCAACAAGGAGTTCCAGCATATGGTAGCCAAGAAGCAGCAGCAGCGGCTTGGGTTCAAGACGGGCGAATTTGTCGTCTACCCAGCACATGGCGTCGGCGTGATCGTGTCGATCGAAGAGCAGGAAGTCGCCGGGCTAACCCTTGAGCTGTTCGTTATCAGCTTTGAACAAGACAAGCTGACACTGCGCGTCCCTACAGCAAAGATCAAGTCTGTTGGCATGCGTAAGCTGGCCGAAGACGAAGAAGTGAAGAAGGCGCTCGACACCGTTACCGGTCGCGCTCGCGTCAAGCGCACCATGTGGTCGCGCCGCGCTCAGGAATATGAAGCCAAGATCAACTCGGGCGATCTGATCGCTATCTCGGAAGTTGTTCGTGACCTCTATCGTTCGGAAGAACAGCCAGAGCAGTCCTATTCGGAACGCCAGCTGTTTGAACAGGCAATGGATCGCATGAGCCGTGAAATCGGTTCGGTGCGTAAGCTGACCCTGACCGAAGCTGTGCAACTGATCGAAAAGCAGCTCGCCAAGAGCCCGAAGCGCACCAAGGCTGATGCCGCGGACGCTGATAGCGACGAAGAAGCTGCCGCGTAAGTTTCGACGACGCATTGAGATTAAAAGGGTCGGTGGCAACACCGGCCCTTTTTGTTTTTGGGATTTTGCTGTTTTGGCTTTGGGGATGTTGCCCCCATCCTCAATCCCTCGCCTCGAAGGGAGGGAGGCGGTCTAGTGTTTTGGGGGGGGGCTTGGGAGATGGACCCGGCCATCCAGAGGGATGACGGTGTGGGCAGGTATGGGGTGGTCGCATAAGCCCCCACCTAACCTCCCCCGGAAGCGGGGGAGGGATTGGGGCGGTGTGCTTAGGGGGCTTTGGGGAAGGAGCTTTTGGAGGATTAGGCCTTGTCGCCCAAAAGTTTGGTCATGGAGACAGTGGCGCTGCCGGGTTTTAGGGGTTTTTGTTGGCTTTCGTGGGGTACCCAGCCGGCGAGCCAGATGATTTCTAAAGTGGCGCGGATGCGGCCGTCGGGGTCGGCATCGCGGTTCGCATAGGCTTGCGCCGCCTCGGCGAGGAGCGTGCGAGTGGCAAAGCGTTTGGGGCGCTCGAGCAAGGGGTTGGATGCGCCCAAGGCTTTGACTTCGGCCATGAGGGCGAAGGGGGAGGAATAGCGGACGCGATGGGTTTCGACGTCGGCGACGGGCAGGGCAAAGCCAGCGCGTTGCAGAAGACCGCCCGCATCACGCACTTGCGCCATGGGGGCAACGCGCGGCGAGGAACCGCCGGAAATCGTGAGGTCGGCGGAGAGAAAAGCTTCGCGCAGCTCGGTGAGTGTATCGCCGCCCAAAAAGGCCGCCATGAAAAGACCATCGGGTTTGAGACGGCGGCGGAGACGAACCAGGTGCCCGGGGACATCGTCAATGGTGTGCAGATGGAGGAGCGAGATGATGAGGTCTTGCTCGCCTTCGGGCAGGTCGGGAAATTCGGCCCCAGAATAGGCTTCGATGAGCGTGACCGGGACGGGGCCATCGGCGGTGAAGAGGGTTGTCGGAAGCGTCGATGCGTCGGGCGCGATGATGATGGCGCGGGCAAAGCTGCGCTTATAGGCGCTGAGGCGTTCCGCCAAATCATCCAGCACCAGATCGCGGACGAAGTTTTCGCTCGTGGCGCGGCGCGCCAAATTGCGGGCGATCTGGGCGGCGTCGAAGAGGCGGGGCGGGGCAGACATAAGAGGGGCTTTCGCCAAATTGGGGCTGTGACAGAATGTCCCTTATGAAGAGGGGCGGAAGCGAAGTCAAAGCCGGAGCTTGGAGGCGTGTGCGCGGGGGGCTCGCGTGGGCGGGCGCTTCTTTGCTCGACCAGTTGTATCCGCCTTGTTGCGGCGGTTGCGGGGCGCCATTGGCCGAGGCTCAAGGGTTATGTGGGGCGTGTTTTGCAAAGCTGCGCCCGATCACCGTCCCGCTCTGTTCGGTAATGGGCATTCCGGTGGAAGCGGAAGGGGGAGACTTTCTGTCCGCTGAGGCGATCGCGGACCCGCCGCCCTTTGCGCGGGCCCGAGCAAGCGTTAACTACAATGAAATGGCGGGGGCGCTGGTCGCCAAGCTCAAATATGGCGACCGGCCGGAGCTGGCAAAACTATGCGCGCGGTTGATGGTTGGCGCGGGCAGAGAGTTTTGGAGCGCAAAACCGGTGTTGGTTCCGGTGCCACTTCATGCCAGCCGCTTGCGGTTTCGGCGCTATAATCAATCCATGATGCTGGCGCAGGAGATTGCGCGCTTGGTGGGGCTGGAGGTTGATGCGTTCGTCGTGAGGCGCAAACGCAAAACGGCGCAGCAAGTTGGGCTCAGTGGCGATCGGCGGCTCAAAAACGTGCAGGGGGCCTTTGCCGCCCATCCACACGCTTTGGAGCGCTTGAAAGGGCGCGGGGTGGTGATTGTTGACGATGTTTACACCACAGGCGCGACGGTTAAGGCGGTGACGCGGGTACTCAAGCGGGCGGGTGTTGAGAAGATTGAGGTGCTCAGCTTTGCCCGCGTTGTCATTGGCGACGACAACCCCATATAAGAGGCACAATAGTGACGGAGAATTCAAATGGCTAAGGTCGAAATCTATACGACCCCGACATGCCCCTACTGCCACGCCGCTAAGGCGCTGCTCACTGAAAAGGGCGTTGCCTTTGAGGAAATCAGTGTTGTGGACCCGGCGGTGCGCGAGCTGATGATGGAACGCGCTCATGGTCGTCGCACCGTGCCGCAAATCTTCATCGGCGAAACCCATGTCGGGGGCTATGACGATATGTCGGCGCTTGATCGCCAGGGTGGGCTCGACCTGCTGTTGGCGAACTAAGCAGACCCCAATTTAGCCGAGCTGAGCGTTTCACCATGAAGATCGCCGCCATTCAAATGTGTTCCGGGCTTGATCCGCAGGCCAATCTGGCCGCGCTGGAGCCCATGTTGGCGGAGGCTTCGGCCGCTGGGGTGCGGTATGCGCAGACCCCGGAGGTTGCATTGCTGTTCCCGGAAAACCGGGATCAGCTGCGCTCGGTGGCGGCGAATTTTGAAGGGCACCCACAACTCCAGCGCGTCGGGGAATTGGCCAAGCAGCACAGCATGTATGTGCATATCGGTTCGCTGCCGATCCCGCTTGAGGATGGGCGCTTTGCCAATCGCTCAGTCCTGTTTGGGCCCGACGGGCAGCAGGTGAAAATCTACGATAAGATCCACCTGTTCGATGCCGATATTGCCGGGCTCAACGCCTATCGCGAGAGCGCCACCTATAAGGCGGGCGAAGAGGCTGTGGTGGCGCAGGTGGATGCGTTCACCCTTGGCTTTGCCATTTGCTACGACATGCGCTTCCCAAAACTGTTCAACACGCTGGCTAATGCCGGAGCGCAGCTGATGGCGGTGCCAGCGGCGTTTACGGTGCCGACAGGGCAGGCGCATTGGCATGTGCTTTTGCGCGCGCGGGCGATTGAAACAGGCTCGTATGTGATTGCGGCGGCGCAAGGCGGGCATCACCCCAATGGCCGCGCCACTTATGGGCATTCGCTGATTATTGACCCTTGGGGGAAAGTAATTGCGGAGTTGGACCATGATCGGCCCGGCGTGTTGATCGCTGATGTTGATTTGGCGGCGGTGGGCGAGGCGCGCCAACGTGTGCCGGCCTTGGCCAATGCCCGCAGCTTTGCCGCTCCGGCTTTGCATGAGGGGTAAAACCCCCTATATGACCGGGATGGCACCAAAACTGCCCCTGCAAGAACGATTTGAACCGTGATCCAGTATTCATTGCATTGTGCCGAAGGGCATAGCTACGACGCTTGGTTTAAGAGCGCAGCGGCTTATGACGAGCAGAAGGCGCGTGGCATTGTGCTGTGCGCGATCTGTGGCGGACGCTCCGTAGAAAAAGCGATGATGGCGCCCGCTGTGGCGCGCAAGGACAGTGAACGTGTGTCGCTGTCGGCTGCTCATCCGGAAGCGGCCAAGGTTCGTGAATTTTTGCGCCAGTACCGCCAGAAGGTGGTCAACGAAGCGGACTATGTTGGCGATAAATTTGCCGAGGAAGCGCGCAAAATCCATTTCGAGGAAGTTGCACCGCGCGGCATTTATGGCGAAGCGACCAAGGATGAGGTTGCAGCGCTGGTCGACGAGGGTGTTGAGTTTCTGCCCCTGCCTGATGTGGGCGAGGAGAACTGAGGCTTTCCGCTTCAGCGTGTTGAATTTTTCAAAGGCCGCCAGTGATCTGCTGGTGGCCTTTTATCGTAATATCAAGGTTAAATAGCGCGTTTGAATTTATGCTCGCGTTTATTTGAACTCTTTCCGCCTCTGCCGGCGTTTAGGCAGAAACCGCATTAGGATGAGACCAGTGGCCAAGCCCAACCCGGAACAGAAGACGAAGCGGAAGCGTCCCAAGGGGATGCTGATTTTCGGTTTGGTGGCGCTGGTAGGGCTTGGGGCTTATGGAGCCATTGCTCGCCCCTGGGAGCCAAAGCGGGTGCAAGTGGCGCTGGAAACCATCGCGCCGCAGGATATTTCGCAAGTGTTGGCGGTCAACGGGCGCATCGCGGCAAAAAACTCGGTGACGGTGCGCGCGGCGGTTTCGGCTAAGGCGCTGACTGTGGCGGCGGACACCGGCGATACGGTGGAAAAGGGCCAGGTGCTGGTCGAACTCGATAAGGCACTGGCCGATGCGCAGTGGCAGCAGGCGCGGGCTGCGCTCAATGCGCAAAAGGTGAAAGAAAGCCAATCCAAGGCGACCGCTGAGCGGGCTCAGGCCTTGGGCGAAAACGCTTCGCGCTCGACGCGCGAAGACGCCGAACTTTCATTGTCGGCAGCAATTGCTGAGACGGCGCGCCTGCAGGCAGCGCTGGAGCAGGCCGATGCGCAGCTCAAGCAATATACGATTACTGCGCCGATCTCGGGCGTAGTGCTGAGCCGTGGTGTTGATTTGGGGCAGTTGGTGGATACGCAAGGCGAGCTCTTCAGCATCGCCGATCTCTCCGACCTCGTGGTTGAGACCGATGTTGACGAGCTCTATTCCTCGCGCGTTGCCGAGGGGCTGAAGGTTCTGCTCAAGCCTGTGGGCGCGAGCGTCGCCCAGCATGGCACTGTCACCTTTGCAGCGCCGACCGTGGATGCATCTACCGGTGGTCGGGCGATCAAGATTGGCTTTGATGAGGCGGTGGACCTGCCCGTTGGGCTGACGGTCAATGCCAATGTGATTGTTGAAGAGGTGAGTGGCGCGCTTTCTGTGCCGCGCCGCGCGATTATCACGGAAGGCGCGCAGAGCCATGTGATGCTGGCCAATGCTGGCGTCGCAGAGGCCCGGCCCATTGAGTTCAATGATTGGCCAGCGGAGCGCGTGATTGTGACCAGCGGGCTTAACCAGGACGATGTGGTGATCCTCGATCCGGCCAAGGTTGAGGCTGGCACATTGGTCGCGGAATAGCGCCATGGTTTATGGCTTTAAAATTGCCTGGCGCTATCTGACCTCTAACAAAACCCAGACGGGGTTGCTGATCGCCGGTGTGGCGGTTGGCGTGTTCGTGTTTATCTTTATGAGTGCGCTGATCGGTGGGCTCGGGAGCTATCTGGTGCAGCGGACAGTGGGCAATATCGCCCATGTGACGCTGGAAGTGCCAAGCCGCGACGCGGGGCTTCTACTGCCGGAAGACGCGCAAGCCCAGGTCGTGCAGCAAAAGGCGACGGGGCAGCGCGAGACCTTGCGCACCGCTGACGCGTTCATGCCCTCCATTGAGGCCATGCCGGGTGTGCGCGCGGTGTCGCCGCAGATCGTGGGCAATGGCTTTGTCATTCGGGGGCAATCGCGTGCGCCGGTTTCTATCACTGGGCTGGATGCGGACAAGGTGTCCTCGATCGCCGATATTGAGTCGGCACTGGTGGCGGGGACGACGCTTTTGTCCAACGCCAGCGTATTGGTGGGACGAACCCTCGCCAACGACCTCGGAGTGAGTGTGGGGCAAGTGATCCGGCTGCAATCGGACCGCAATGTTGAACGCTCGCTGGTGATCGGCGGGATTTTCGAGCTTGGCGTTGAGGCGATTGATGCGCGGGCGGCTTATGTGAGCACTGCGACGGCGCGGGTGTTGATGGAGCTGCCGCAGGGGGTGAGCAAGGTTGAGGTCAAGCTTTTCGATCTCAATCAAGCGGACGCCTATGCCCGCCAATTGGGTGCGGACACTGGACTTAAGGCGACGTCTTGGACGGAGGGGAATGCCAGCTTGCTCGATGGGCTTAAGGCGCAGGCCAATTCGGGCAATCTGATTAAGGGCTTTGCTCTGGTGACGATCGTTATTGGGGTGGCATCGGCGCTGTTGCTCTCGACCTATCGTCGCCGTCCGGAGATCGGGATTATGCGGGCCTTTGGCGCGAGCCGCGGCTTTGTGGTGGCGGTGTTTGTTATTCAGGGCACGCTGATTGGTGTGCTCGGTGCGTTGATCGGGGCTGGGCTGGGGTATTTGACGCTATCGCCCTTCCCTGTTCCGGAAGAGGCCACCTCGGGCGGTCTGCCGATTGACGTGCGGCAGGGGGCCTATGGGCTTGCCATCGCGCTGACGGCGCTGGGGGCGATTTTGGCGTCCATTCTGCCGGCGCGAGCAGCGGCGAAGGTGGACCCTGTTTCGGTGATTGGCCAATGAGTGCGCTGGTTGAAATTCGCAATCTGATCAAGACCTATGGCGAGGGCGAGGCGGAAACGCGCGTGCTCAAGGGGCTCAATATGGAGCTTGCCGAAGGGGATCTGGCGGCGCTGCTAGGCCCATCGGGGTCGGGCAAGAGCACGCTTCTTACCATTTTGGGCACGCTGATGCAGCCGACGAGTGGCGAGCATTTTATGCTTGGGGAGAACCTCAGTACGGCCAAGGATGCGGAACTCACTGAGTTTCGTAACAAGCACATCGGTTTTGTGTTTCAGTTCCACCATTTGCTGCCCGATTTCACGGCGCTGGAGAATGTGGTGTTCCCGGCGGCGCTTGGCGCGGGGCGGGAAACAGCTAAGGACAAAAAACGCGCAGCAGAGCTGCTGGAACGCGTGGGTCTCGGCCATCGCATGGATTTTCGGGCCACCCAGCTTTCGGGCGGGCAGAAGCAGCGTGTGGCGATTGCGCGGGCGCTGATGAACCAGCCGGAGCTTATTCTCGCTGACGAACCGACCGGGAATTTGGATCGGGAATCGGCAAGTCAGGTGATGGAGCTGATCCACGAGATCAATGAGAATGAGAAGACGACCTTCCTCATCTCAACCCATGACGAAAAGATTGCTGCCTCGTGCAAACGCCAGATCAAGGTGGTGGACGGCAAGACCGTGGCAGACTGAGGGGCCGTTTTAGTCGCTGCGTTCAAGGCGCTAGAAAGTGCTGCTGCCTGCCGCGCTGAAGCGGGGGTGTCGCTGCTGACAGATTTTGGCCCAGTCTGTGCTAAGGCTTGTCTGAGTGAGGGCAGGCATGACCATGTTTCAGCGCGAAAAATTCGATGAGCTATTGGGCTCTTGGCCGGGCGTGACTTTTGTCGATCAGTGGGACAGTCACATCGCTAAGGTGGGCGGCAAGGTGTTTTGCCTTTTGAGCGATGGCTCGCCGCGGATCGTGTTCAAAGTGACAGAAATGAGCTTTGAGATGCTGACCGGCCTAGAGGGGATCAGCCAAGCGCCGTATTTCGCCAAACGCGCCTGGGTGCAGGTCTTTGACATAGCGCCGTTGAGCGAAGACGATCTGCTCGCTTATGCGCGCCAATCCTACACGCTAGTCGCCAAAGGGCTGACCAAGAAGCTACGCTTGGAGCTGGGCATTACCGACGATGTTGGGAAGGTTTAGGTCGGTCCGATAGGGAGGGTGGAATCCCCGCTATCGAACCTAACCAAACAACAACCTTGGCAGGCCGTTGAGTAGCTGAATGTGGGTCTAAGCCTTGTTGCTCTCCGGCGCAACCCCTGAACCGGCGAAAGGCACAATTGTACGGTGCGACAGTTTGAGCGTGCGGTGGATAAGGGCCGGAAGGGCGACTTTGACCTCATAGCGCCAGAAGCGGCGGAGTTCGTAAGCGAGCGAGCGCTTTTGCGTGTGAATATGTTGGGCGGCATGCGCGCGTTCGCCGTGGAGGTCTGACCCCACACGCAAGGTCGGATTGAGACGATCTTCCTGGACGACAAGCGCGGGAACGAGCTGGCGTATGGTCAAATTGGTGGTGTCAGGCAGGTCACGCCAAATCACCCGGTCAACGATGGTGTGATGCAGTGTGTGGTTGGCAAGGTAGCGCTCGGCGGCTTTGCGGGTGAGGACATAGCCTGCCGCCCCCCAGGTAAAGTGCTGCATGTCGTGCAGAGTGTATCCGCCGAGGGAGCCAACTGGCGTAACCGAAATCTGGCTTTTTGGGTCGAGGAAGGTTTCCAAGCGCAGCAGATCGCAAGGCAGGCCATTGGCGTCGATGTGCTCGAACAGCGCGCTCAGTTGCGGCGCCAGAATGGCGTCGTCTTCGAAAATGGCGGCGACAGGGGCGTCGGACGCCAGAAAGGCGCGCATGGCCCGGAAGTGGCTTGAGGTGCAGGCCAATTCAACGCGCAACATGGGCTCGAACAGATGGGGTGCGCAATATTTTGCGTCCAGTTCTGGAGTGATGTCGTCAAGCGTGAAGGCGGAGATGCGGGTTGCGTTGAGCTTTAGATCAGCAAAACGTTTTTCCATCGCCTCGCGCCGGTCGGTGCGGCGGTCGAGGTTAATGTAGTAGATGTTCATCTGTCCCCCGGCAGTTTTTAGTCGTTCTTTTGGCGCGCCAAAAGCGCATCCGGTTCGACAAAGGCACGACGTGTTTTACCCCATAGACGTCGCCAGAATTTAATGAGGTTGATCTGCGCATCGCTGAGCCAGAAGTAAGCGATCGCGTGCGGCACTGCGAGGTGACGGGGCTTCATGCCCATCTTGCCTGTCCTCAACTGGACATCGCCCTCATAAGGCGTGCCAAAGAAGCGATCTTCTTGGATAGCGAGCGCGGGCACCAGTTGCATGGCACGCAGCGCGGTACCGGGTTTGCGGAATGGGAAGAACAGCACAAAATCATAAGGGCGCGACAGCGCCGAGCGCTCTGCCAAAATTGCCCTGGCGGCATCGCGATTGACGATGTAGGCGGCCGCGCCTGCGCAGCGGCTGGCGATTTCGTGGGCCTCGAACGCGCCTAATTGGAGCGGTTTTGTGCTGAAGAAGTGCTGCGGATCCAAATAGGTTTCAAGTCGCAGTATGTCGAAACCGGAGAGGGGCGTTTGCAGCAGATCGGCGACTGCGTTTGAGAGCAACACGTCATCTTCGAGGATGAGCGCGTAGGTGTCATTGGTCGCCAAAAACGCTTCCAGCGCGCGATGGTGGCTGAGCGCGCAGGCCAGCTCGGTAATGCGTACGTGCTCTACATTGGCTAGATTCGTGTGGCCGACAACTAGGTCAGCCGCGATGCCTGCGGGTGTAACCGCTTGGATGCGAGTGGCTGGTAGGCCAAGAGCGGCAAGTTTGCGCTCCATCGCCTCGCGCCGATCTGTACGATGATCAAGATTAATGTAGTAGATTTTCACGCGAACACTGCCAGTAGCTGATGCGGGAACGTCGTCTCCAACGGATTATTTGCTGTACGTCGAATTGCTAGACACAGCTTTTATCTTGCTCAGAGGCATAAAAAAAGCCCCGGTGGTGAGACCGGGGCTTTGTAACTCTGTGGCGCGGAGGCTTAGTCTTCGAGCTTGCTGACGTCTCGGACGGCGCCGGTGGAGGCGGAGGTGACGAGCATGGCGTAGGCCTTGAGGGCTGTCGTGACCTTGCGCTTGCGCTTTTCAGCAGGCTTCCAGCCGAGCTTGTCCTGTTCGACGCGACGGGCAGCCATTTCGGCATCGTTGACCAGCACGTTGACGGTGCGGTTCGGGATGTCGATCTCGATGATGTCGCCTTCGCGCACCAAGCCGATAGCGCCGCCTTCGGCCGCTTCTGGCGAGGCGTGGCCGATGGAAAGGCCTGAGGTGCCGCCCGAGAAGCGACCGTCGGTGAGGAGAGCGCAGGATTTACCGAGGCCCTTGGACTTGAGGTAGCTCGTTGGGTAGAGCATTTCCTGCATGCCCGGACCGCCGCGGGGACCTTCGTAACGAATGACAATAACGTCCCCAGCCTTAATCTCGTTGGACAGAATAGCCTTAACGGTCGCATCCTGGCTTTCAAAGACGCGGGCTGGGCCGCTGAATTTCAGGATCGACTCGTCAACGCCGGCGGTTTTGACGATGCAACCGTCGAGCGCGATGTTGCCCTTGAGAACGGCGAGGCCACCATCCTTGGAGAACGGCGTCTCGGCCGAACGGATGACGCCGTTCTGACGGTCGAGGTCGAGCTCGTTCCAGCGGTTGGACTGGGAGAAGGCCTGTGTGGTGCGGACGCCGCCCGGCGCTGCCTTGAAGAACTCGCGTACTTCTTCGGAATTGGTGCGGGAGATGTCCCACTTGTCGAGCGCATGCGCCATGGATGGGGCGTGGATGGTGGGCTCGTCGCGGTTGATCAGGCCGGCGCGGTCGAGTTGTCCCAGGATCGCCATGATGCCGCCGGCACGGTGAACGTCTTCCATATGGACGTCGTTCTTGGCTGGGGCGACCTTGGACAGAACTGGAACGCGTCGGGAGAGCGCGTCGATATCGTCCATGGTGAAATCGACGCCGCCTTCATGGGCAGCGGCAAGAATATGCAGAACCGTGTTGGTCGAGCCGCCCATGGCGATGTCGAGTGCCATGGCGTTCTCGAATGCCGCCTTGGTGGCGATGGAGCGCGGAAGAACGCTTTCGTCTTCCTGTTCGTAATAGCGACGGCAGAGGTCAACAACGACATGACCGGCCTGCTCAAAGAGGCGCTGGCGATCGGAGTGGGTGGCAAGGGTCGAGCCATTGCCCGGCAGGGATAGGCCGAGGGCTTCGGTGAGGCAGTTCATCGAATTGGCGGTGAACATGCCCGAGCACGAGCCACAGGTTGGGCAGGCGTTCTGCTCAACCAGTTCGACTTCTTCGTCGGTGTAATTGTCGTCAGCGGCCATAACCATGGCGTCGACGAGATCGAGCGCCTGCAACTGACCCTTGATCATGGCCTTACCAGCTTCCATCGGGCCGCCGGAGACGAAGACCACTGGAATGTTGAGACGCATCGCAGCGTTCAGCATGCCGGGGGTGATCTTATCGCAGTTGGAAATGCAGACCATGGCGTCGGCGCAGTGGGCGTTGACCATGTACTCGACCGAGTCAGCGATGATGTCGCGACTTGGAAGCGAATAGAGCATGCCGTCGTGGCCCATGGCGATGCCATCGTCCACGGCAATGGTGTTGAACTCCTTGGCGACGCCGCCAGCCTTTTCGATCTCGCGCGCGACGAGCTGGCCGAGGTCTTTAAGGTGCACGTGGCCAGGCACGAACTGGGTGAAGGAGTTGACGACCGCGATGATCGGCTTGCCGAAGTCACCGTCTTTCATACCGGTGGCGCGCCAGAGGCCGCGCGCGCCGGCCATGTTACGGCCATGGGTACTGGTACGGGAACGATAGGCAGGCATTTGGCACATCCTCGAACAGGGAAGCCGGTTGGGGCCGGTTTGATATCTCCCCTGTCAATAAACCCATTAGCGGCGGCCGACAACTAGAAACCGTACCGATGGGTACGGTTGCGGCGCAGATTTTTGTCTTGGGTTTCTTGCTTGCTAGCTTGCTTGGTGGAAAACCATAGACTGGCAGGCGTTTGCGCGGAGGATTAGGCGTCTGTTGGGGTTTTGGAGCTCGTGTGCGCTTTGGCAGCAGGGATTTTAGTCACCAGCAATTGGTTGAGCCGCATCTTGTCGGCGTCCACGACTTCAAAGCGGTAGCCTTCGGCCTCAACGCGATCCCCCTTGCGGGCGGCGCGGCGCAGGCGATGGACGACGAAGCCGCCGATGGTTTCAAACGAGCCTTCAAAGCCGATGTGATGAAGGCTCAGCGCCGACATAACGTCAACAATTGGAGTGACGCCATCGACCAGCCAAGACTGGTCATCGCGTTGCATGATTTGGCGTTCTTCAAAGGGATTGGCGAGGCCCAAAACCAGAGGGGCCATGAGGTCTTTGAAGGTCACGATGCCGACAACATTGGCGTATTCGGAAACCACCAACGCCACGCCGGTGTCCTGTGCCTGGAATTCGGCCAGAACTTCCCAGACGTTGAGACTGTCTGGGACGGAGGCCATTTCGCGGCGGATTTTCTTGAGTTCGAGCTCGCTGGCGGTATCGAAAGCGTCGGCAAGGACGTCTTCGGCACGCACGCTGCCAATGACATTGTCGAGACCACCATCGCATAGTGGATAGCGCGAAAACGGATGGTACTTGACCTTCTCGCGCTGCGTCTCGCGGCTGTCGTTGATGTCGAGAAAGACGATGTCATCACGCACGGTCATGACTGAGGTGACGGAGCGCAGCTCTAGGGCCAGAACATTGTTGATGAGCTGATGCTCACGCTTCATCAAAGCGCCCGAGGCTTCGCCACCGGCTAGGATCATGCGGAAATCTTCGGTCGTGATCTCGTCACTGCGATCAGGCTCGATGCGCAGCAAAGAAATGATCCATTCCGAAATGCTCGAAAACACCATGACGATGGGGCGCAGGAGGCGGATTTGCATTTCGACAAAGCCGACGACCAAAAGCGCTGAGCGCTCGGGGATCATCATGGCGACACGGCGCGGCACGAGATCGCCGAACATGACGAAGGCCGAGGTGATGATAATAAAGGCGACGATGTCAGCGGTGATGGTGGCGACGTCGGTGGGCAGGACTGTGCTCAAACCCGAGGCGATGAGAGGGCCGAGGGCGCCAGAGCCGACGATACCGGCAAGGATGGAGACAGCGTTGGTGCTGATCTGGAGCGCCGTGATCACTGTTCCGGATTTGGCTCGTAAGTTAATAAAGCGAAGGGCGCGCTTATCGCCAGCCTCGGCTAGGGCGCGGATGCGGATCTCACGGGCGGCAGCAAAGGCAATTTCCGACAGAGCGATGTAGACGCTGATAGCGATGAGCAGAAGGATAAGGATTAGGCCGAAAATTAAGCTCATTGCGTCTCGCTGGATCGGAAAAGGATTGGCGTGACAGTGCCAGTGCGTGTGCGGAGGAAGGCCCCGCAAATGATAGAAATACTCTTACACGCGCTTGGTTGCACATAGCGAGGCATTCCGCACAGAATGCCGCGATGAAAGGCGATTAGAAGCGATAGCGGATGCCGAGGACCGCAGCGTTTGAGCCATCGAGATGGGCAATCGTGCCGAAGCCGCCAGAGCGGTGGTGGATCCGCCCAAAAACTTCAATCTCGGGCGCGTTGTCGTGGGAGACGGCAATCTCGGGGGACAGGTAGTAGAGGAAATAGGGCGAGGCGTTATTCTCGCGCGCCCGGACGGCTTCTACCCCAATTGGATCAGTGACGACCGAAAACCCTGCGGTCAGCGATGGCGTAATGTTGAGGGGGCCAACTTCGAAGGTCGTGAGGCGCGCAACACCACCGGCCCAGATTTCTCCGGATGTGCTTTCGCCAGTTCTGAGGGCAGCGCCAACTTCGACGCCGAGGCCGAAACTGCCATAAGAATAAAAGAAGTTTTGGTAGCCCGCGCCAATCGCAACATTGGCTTCATAGGGGCCGTTCCAAAACTCTAAGCTGTCGCTGAAATGGCCCGCGTGCATGACGCCGGCAAAAGCGAAGACTGTTTGATCGGGTACCGGCGAGAGAGCTGCAGTTTCGGCAGCATCGAGCGGCGACGCGGTGATCATAATCACGGCGGTGACGGGCAGGACGGTACGCAGACGCATTATAGCACTTCCTTGCGCGTCGGCTTGGAGCTAACGCGCATTGCTTCAGTTCATCAATTCATTGGCGGTCGTTGGGAGAACGACACCGGATCAATGAACAGCGAAGTCTGAAGTTGCAGTGGACCACGAATGCGTGATCGTTAGGGCGACAGTGCGTGGTAGAGGAAGAGTTAAGCATAGGGCCGAGATTGTATCCGGTCGCCCAGGGGAGCCCGGGAACCTCTGTGCTGGCTCCCGCGTATAATTACCTAGTGGTTTCTTAGGTGATTTTCAGAATGACCGAATATGTTCAAGTCAGTGAGACCCGCTTGCCAGCCGGACACGCTGCGTTGCTCCTCTTCGTTCAAGATGGAAATTTGTGCGCGGGCACACTGACCCGCCGACATGATGGGCGGATGGAGCGCAGTGTTTCGCCCCGTCCGGACCCCAATGACTTAATGCGGGTTATAGTGCGGCTGATGGGCGTTAAGCCGGTGCCTGAAACACTTTATGTGGTGCTAGAACGTGGGGCGCACTGGCCCGAGCAATTCCCCAAATTGCGCGTTCACTGAAACCGAAATAGTGGCCACTATTTCTGACGTTCAGCGACAACCATGTAGTTGACGGCCATGTCGCGCGACAGACGCCACTCGCCGCTCAATGGATTGTAGCTGACCCCTGATTGGTCGGTGACATTGAGGCCGTTGCGGCGCAGCTCGGCGATGATTTCCTCGGGCGTAAGGAACTTGTTCCAATCATGGGTGCCGCGCGGCAACCAGCGCAGCACGTATTCTGCGCCAATGACGGCGAGCGCCAGCGCGCGGGCAGTGCGGTTGAGCGTTGCGGTGAACATCAGACCGCCCGGCGCGACGAGATCGGCGCAGCTCTTCATATAGAGCGGGACGTTATCGACGTGCTCGACAACTTCCATATTGAGGACCACGTCATAGCTTTCGCCGGCGGCAACCAGCGCTTCCGATGTGGTCGCGCGGTAATCGATGTCGAGGCCGCCTTGCTCGGCGTGGATCTTGGCAATGGCAATGTTGCGCTCGGCCGCGTCGACCCCGGTTACGGTGGCGCCGAGCCGAGTGAGCGGTTCGCACAACAGGCCGCCACCACAGCCGACATCGAGAATGCGGATGCCTTCAAACGGACGGATGGAATTTGCATGGCGGCCAAAGCGGGCGACCAGCTTGTCGCGAATATAGGAGAGGCGCACAGGATTGAATTTGTGCAGCGGCTTAAACTTGCCCGTTGGGTCCCACCATTCTTCCGCCATGGCCGTGAATTTTGCGATTTCAGCATCGTTGACGGTGGTGTTGGTCATATCGGGCACTCCATTACAGCACCTATGCAACAGAGAGGGCCGTGTGGGCAAGGTGAAGCAGTACGGACACTCAGCCTCGGCTTTGGGTAGGGCCTGGGTCTTTCCCATTGATCCGCAGCGTAGTTTGTGGCATTTCCGGGCCAATCATTAAGCGTACCGCCGGGTTCGGCGGATGACCGGGGAAGCAATTGGCCCGCATCGTCGTTAAATTTGGTGGCACCTCCGTCGCGACCGTAGAACGCATCCGTAACGCCGCACTGCATGTGAAGCGTGAAGTGGAAGCAGGGAACGAAGTCGCTGTTGTCGTGTCCGCTATGTCTGGCAAGACCAATGAATTGGTCGGCTGGGTGAATGAAGCCTCAAAATTCCATGACGCGCGTGAATACGACGCTGTTGTGGCGTCTGGTGAGCAGGTGACCGCTGGCCTGATGGCTGTCGTGCTTTCGGAAATGGGTATTCAGTCGCGCTCTTACGCCGGCTGGCAGGTGCCAATCCGCACCGATGATTCCCATGCGGCGGCGCGTATTGTCGAAATCGACCCGACCGAGCTCAATGAGCGCATGTCCAACGGCTGGGTTCCGGTGATCACGGGTTTCCAGGGCATCTCGCCCCATAACCGCATCACCACGCTTGGTCGCGGTGGCTCGGACACATCGGCAGTGGCCGTTGCGGCCGCTGTTGGCGCCGACCGTTGCGATATCTACACCGACGTTGACGGTGTTTACACAACCGATCCGCGCATCGTGCCAAAGGCGCAGCGCCTGACCAAGATTTCTTTCGAAGAAATGCTGGAAATGGCTTCGCTCGGTGCCAAGGTGCTGATGATCCGTTCGGTTGAAATGGCGATGGCGCATAAGGTGCGCCTGACCGTTCGTTCTAGTTTTGATGACCCGAATGCGCCCCAGATCGCGCCTGACGGTTCTGTCGGTGTACCCGGCACGCTCGTATGCGATGAGGATGAGATCATGGAAAAGCAGATCGTTTCGGGCGTGACGCTCGCTAAGGCAGAAGCCAAGATCACGTTGCGCAAGGTCAAGGACAACCCAGGCGTTGCCGCTTCGATCTTTGGCACGCTGGCCGACGAAGGCATTATCGTCGACATGATCGTGCAGAACATCGCCGATGATGGCGCGACCACCGACATCACCTTCACCGTTCCCGACAGCGAATATGATAAGGCTGTTAAGGCGCTGGAAAATAACGGCGGTCGCTTTGAATATGACCGTCTTTCCGGCTCGAAGGGCGGGGCAAAGGTCTCGGTCGTGGGCGTAGGCATGCGTAGCCACGCAGGCGTTGCATCCTCCATGTTTAAGGCTCTTGCTGACAAGGGCATCAACATCCAGCTGATCACCACTTCAGAAATCAAGACTTCGGTTCTGATCGATGAAGAGTATGCCGAGCTTGCGGTTCGCGCTCTGCACACCTATTACGGTTTGGACAAGAAGGAAGCCTGATCGCTTTGTCCTGAAGCTTCGGGCTCCTCCATGCAGGGGGGTAGCCCGGGGCTATCCAGGTGAGGCAATGGTTACGATCTCAAGCAGCGCACGTGGGCTGCTGCGGCAGTTGCGCGAAACAATGGCGGAGCCGCTGGCTTCGCAAGATCGCTTAGACAAAATCGTATCCCTCATCGCCGACAATATGCAGGCCGACGTCTGCTCGTTTTACGTTTTGCGCGACGACGGCGCGCTCGAACTTTTCGCCACCCATGGCCTGAAAGCCGAATCGGTCCACATGACCACGCTTCGGCTCGGCGAAGGCCTTGTTGGCCTGATCGCTGCGGAAGCTGTTCCGCTGAGCCTAGAAGACGCGCCCAGCCATCCCTCTTTCGCTTATCGTCCGGAAACGGGCGAAGAGCGCTATAGCTCGTTTCTTGGGGTGCCGGTGTTGCGCTCGGGCCAGACGCTGGGCGTCTTGGTTGTGCAAAACGCCAATCACCGCCACTACGGGGAAGATGAAATCGAGGCGATGCTGACCACTGCCACGATTTTGGCCGAGATGGTGGCTACCTCCGATTTCGACAATCTGATCAAGCCTGGATCGGATATCGATCTGCGGCGGCCGCGTATGTTTTCTGGTGTCAGTCTTTCCGACGGTATCGCTTTAGGGACTGTGGTGCTCCACGATCCGCGCGTCGTCGTGAGCAATTTTATAGCTGAAGACACTGAGGTGGAAAAGGCGCGTCTGGACACGGCGCTGGCTAGCATGCGCGTGTCTATCGACGCCATGCTCGACCGGGGCGACATGCTCACCGGGTCGGATCATCGCGAAATTCTCGAAACCTACCGCATGTTCGCCAACGACCGTGGTTGGGTGAACCGGATGACCGAGGCCATCGACAATGGTCTTTCGGCGGAAGCGGCGGTGGAGCGGGTTCAGAACGACACCCGCGCGCGCATGATGCGCCAGACCGACCCCTATATTCGTGATCGTCTGCATGATCTCGATGATCTGGCGAACCGGTTGTTGCGGGTGCTAACCAATTCGGGCCTCCATGCGCAGCGTGACTTGCCGGACAATGCCGTGCTCGTGGCGCGCAATATGGGTCCGGCCGAACTCTTGGAATATGACCGCAACAAGCTGCGCGGCATTGTTCTCGAAGAAGGCGGCGCGACAGCGCACGTCGCCATCGTGGCGCGCTCGCTCGGGATCGTGGCTGTCGGCCAGGCGGAATCCATCGCCTCGATGTGCGAAACCGGCGACGACATCATTATAGATGGTCCCGCTGGGCAGGTGCATTTGCGCCCCACGCCCGAAGTCGAGCAGACCTATATCGACAAGGTCCGGGTTTCGGCGCGGCGTCGCGCGCACTATGCGGCTCTGCGCAACAAGCCCAGTGTGACCAAGGACGGGGTGGAAATCACCCTGCTGCATAATTCGGGGCTGGTGGCTGATCTGCCGATGCTCGACGACACGGGGGCCAGTGGCGTTGGTCTCTTCCGGACCGAGCTGCAGTTTATGATTGCGAGCCGCTTGCCGCGTTTGTCTGAGCAAATTGAGCTTTACGCAGAGGCCATGGCCATTGCGGGCGAGCGACCCATCGTATTCCGCCTGCTCGACATCGGTGGCGACAAGGTCGTGCCCTATCTACGCTCAAGCGTGGAAGAGAACCCGGCCATGGGCTATCGCTCCATTCGATTGGGGCTGGATCGTCCAGGATTGTTGCGCACGCAAGTTCGCGCGCTGTTGCAGGCGGCCAATGGGCGGCCACTCAAAATCCTTGTGCCAATGGTGACAGAGACGTTTGAGTTTTTGCAGACCAAGCGGGTGATCGCCAAGGAAATCGACCGCGTAAAGCGGGCCGGTATTCCGGTGTCGACACAGATCGAAGTGGGCGCGATGGTGGAAGTGCCATCGCTGCTGTTCGAACTTGACCAGCTCTTGCCGGAAGCCGATTTCGTCTCCATTGGTTCGAACGATCTGGTGCAGTTCCTGACCGCAGCGGACCGCGCCAACCCGCGTGTCTCGAAGGCTTACGATCCAATTGCGCTGCCGCGATTGCGCGCTATTCGCCTTGTGGTGGAAGCGGGTAAGCGTCATGGCAAGCCGGTGACTATGTGTGGGGAGTTGGCGGGCAAGCCGATTGAAGCGCTGGCCTTGATGGCGGTCGGGATGGATCGTTTGTCGATGGGCCCGGCCTCGATCGGGCCGATCAAAGAGATGATCCTCAATCTAGATCTCAAGCCTATTCAGGACGAGATCGCAGAGGCGCTCAGTGTCGGTGCGAACGGGCTGACCGTGCGTCAGCTTTTGACCGCCTGGGTCGAGAGACAAAACATCCCAGTGGGCTAAGTCTGGACGGATCGGGGCGGGCAGGGTGTGCGTTTCCTTGCCACATTTGCGCTTGGCTCTTGCCGAAAACCCCATTCAACAGGTACGGCAGGGCACCAATGATTGTCTGCACCGACCATACGGAAGACCTTGCCCATGCCATCTTTGCCCCAGGATAAGCTCGACGTTCTGGAAACGCGGTTTCAATATATTGAAGCTGCGCTCTCCGGAGGAGCGAGCCCTGACGAGTTGGCTAAGCTCTCGAAAGAGCACTTCGATCTCGCGCCCATCGTTGGCGAGATCACGGCTTATAAAAAAGCGCTGCGCGACCGAGCCGAAGCTCAAACGCTGCTGAAAAGCGGCGACAAGGAAATGGCCGAAATGGCGGAGATGGAAATCTCCGAGCTGGACGAAAAGATCGAAGCCTATGAGCAGTCGATCCGTATCCTGCTGCTGCCCAAGGACGAGGCCGACGAAAAGTCGATTATTCTGGAAATCCGTGGCGGTACGGGGGGCGACGAAGCTGCCCTCTTCGCGGGTGACCTTTTCCGCATGTATGAACGCTATGCCGCGAATCGGGGCTGGAAAGTCACGGTGATGGAAGAAAGCCCCGGCGAAATGGGCGGCTTTAAAGAAATCATCGCCAATGTTTCGGGCAAGGGCGCCTATGCGCGCATGAAGTATGAGTCCGGCGTGCACCGCGTTCAACGTGTGCCGGCGACCGAAGGTTCGGGTCGTATCCACACGTCGGCGGCGACAGTTGCGGTGCTGCCTGAAGTGGAAGACATCGATATTGAAATCCGCAATGAGGATATTCGTATCGACACCATGCGCGCCTCGGGCGCGGGTGGTCAGCACGTCAATACGACCGACTCGGCGGTGCGTATTACCCATATTCCAAGCGGGCTGGTGGTGACGTCAGCGATGAAGTCGCAGCACCAGAACCGCGCGCAGGCTATGATTGTTCTGCGCTCGCGCCTTTATGAAATGCAGCGCGAAGAGCGCGACAGCGCCCGTTCGGCAGAGCGTAAGGGGCAGGTGGGATCGGGCGATCGTTCTGAACGCATCCGCACCTATAACTTCCCCCAGGGCCGCGTGACCGATCACCGGATCAATCTGACGCTTTATAAGCTCGACAAGGTGATCTCCGGGGAAGCTGTGGATGAGCTGATCGATGCGCTGATCACCGAAAATCAGGCGGCACAGCTGGCGGCAATGGAGCAGTCGAACTGACAGCGCCGCTCTCCATCGGCGCTGTTTGGCGCGCTTGCCGTGACGTACTGGCCAAGCATGATGTGGCCACAGCAACGCTCGACGCCAAATTGCTTGTGGGGCACGCGCTGGGGCTTGATGCGCTCGGGCTGATGACGCGCGAAATGGACGGTGTGAGCGAGGCGCAGCGCGAGGCGATTAACGCAACGATCTCGCGTCGATTGACCGGGGAATCTGTTGCGCGGATTATCGGCTATCGCGAGTTTTATGGGCTGAATTTCAAGCTGAGCGCGGCCACGCTTGAGCCGCGCCCGGACACTGAACTGCTTGTTGATCTGGCGATCAAAGCGCTGCCGAAGGGCGGGCGCCTGCTCGATTTGGGGACGGGCACGGGCTGCATCCCAATCTCCATTCTCGCCAATCGACCAGACGGGCGTGGGCATGCCTCCGACATCAATCCTGAGGCCTTGGCGATGGCGCAAGAGAATGCGCGTGCCAATGGCGTTTCGGAGCGGCTGAGCTTTTCGGCTGGGAGCTGGTTTGAGGCGCTTGAGGGGGTGGATCGCGCGGCGCGATTTGACCTCATTGTTTCCAATCCGCCCTATATTGTGAGCGAAGTTATCAACACGCTTGCGGACGAAGTGAAGAATTTTGACCCGATGTTAGCGCTCGATGGGGGCCCTGATGGGGTTGCGCCTTATCGTATTCTTGCGGCGCAGGCGGGCGGTTATCTGAAGGCAGATGGTGTGGTTCTGGTCGAGATCGGCTACGACCAAGCCAATGAAGTGTCCGCACTTTTTGCCAATGTAGGGTTCTCTCAGGTGCGGGTCCACAAGGACTATGGTGGGCTGGATCGTGTTGTGGAAGCGCATCATAAAGCCTGAACAAGCAGGCGCTTTGGGCATGAGATGCGATTTTCTGCTGGCCAAAGCGCCGGGAACCGGATAGTTTGAGCGTGCTGTCAATGGCGCATCATGGGCGCCGCAGCGATCTCAAAAGTTCCAAAACGCGAAGCTGTCTTAAGACAGCGCGGCTCTGGTGATCAGAGCGACGCGAGGGAGTTTTACGGATTTCCGTTGGATCGTTGCCGAAAGCGCCCGGTCTTCATGAAGCCAGTTTTGATCCCGTTCGGTGCGCTATTTGTCACCGTGGGGTAGGGGCCAGAGCGGTTAGCCAATCCGCCCCATGATGTGACGCTTAACTTTTAGAGTTAGACATAGCGACCCGATGAGACCTAACAACCAGAACAACAAGAACCGGCAGCGTGGCCGTAACGGCGGACGCAAGCACGTTAATCCGCTCTCGCGCAATTACGAAAGCACCGGTCCGGACGTTAAGGTGCGCGGTAACGCCGCCCATATCGCCGAAAAGTATCTGCAGTTGGCCCGCGATGCGCAGTCCTCCGGTGACTCCGTCATGGCTGAAAATTACCTGCAGCATGCTGAGCACTATTTCCGCATCGTTTCTTCTGCACAGCAGGCCCTGCAGGGCACGCGTGACGGGCAGAACGGCGACTATAACGACTACGACGATGACGTCAGCGAATTGAATTCGCGCTTCGCCTCGCCGCAGCCGGTTCAGCCCGTGCATCAGCCAGAAAGCGAAGCTGAAGCTGTTGCTGACACCTCGAGCGAACAGCCTCGTGGCGACGCTGGTTCTGCACCCGCGGAAGCGGCGGCAGCTCCAGTTGAGCAGGACGGGGAAGCCGCACAGCGCAAGCCGCGTGAGCGTCGCCCACGTCGCCGTCGTCCGGTTGCCGGTGAAGGTGATGCTGCGCCGAAGGATGCAGGCGTTGCCGATGGTAGTGAACTGCCAGCCTTTCTGACTGGCGCACCAGCCAGCGCTGAATAAGCTTCGGCTCTCAGCAGAATAGAGTTTTGAAATGCCGGGCCGATGGTCCGGCATTTTTCGTTTGGTGCGCGCCAGGCCCAATATCCGTGGTTTGATGGTTGGCTAAAAATATTGCGTATCAGTCCCTTTTGATCGGATCAAAACACCCTACATCTCCATTCGAAGGATGCGCCGCTTATGGGCATCCAACAAAACGACGCTTCCTCCGTAGCTGCGGTGCCAATTGGGCCGGGGTGCGGGTGAGAACAGGAGAGTTGAATGAATATTGAAAAATATACCGAGCGTGCGCGCGGCTTCATTCAGAGTGCGCAGACTGGCGCGCTGGGCATGGGCCATCAGCAGTTTTCGCCGCTCCACCTGCTCAAAGTTCTGCTCGATGATGACCAGGGCATGGCCAATGGCCTGATCGAACGCGCCGGGGGCAACCCTAAGCAAGCGCGCGCAGGCGTTGAAGCTGCTCTCAAAAAGATCCCGGTCGTTTCGGGCGACAATGGTCAGCTCTACATGGGCCGCGAACTGGCGCGCGTCTTTGAAACCGCTGAACAGGCGGCGACCAAGGCTGGCGATAGTTTCGTCACCGTGGAACGACTGCTGTTGGCACTGGTGATCGAAAAAGACACCGATGCGGGCAAGGTGCTGTCGGCTGCCGGCGTCACCGCTTCTGGCATGAACCAAGCTATCGAAGACATTCGAAAGGGTCGCACGGCAGACAGCGCCTCGGCTGAAAACGCCTATGATGCGCTCAAGAAATATGCGCGCGATCTGACCGCCGATGTACGCGAAGGTAAGCTTGACCCGGTCATCGGTCGTGACGAAGAAATTCGCCGCACGATCCAAGTGCTGAGCCGCCGCACCAAGAACAATCCGGTGCTGATCGGTGAGCCTGGCGTGGGTAAAACCGCGATCGCCGAAGGCTTGGCTATTCGCATCGTCAATGGCGATGTGCCGGAAAGCCTCAAGAACAAGAGCCTTCTGGCGTTGGACATGGGTTCGTTGATCGCGGGCGCGAAATATCGTGGTGAGTTTGAAGAGCGCCTCAAAGGCGTGCTCAACGAAGTGACGGCGGCTGATGGGCAGATCATTTTGTTCATCGACGAAATGCACACGCTTGTCGGCGCGGGTAAGGGCGAAGGCGCAATGGACGCGTCCAACTTGCTCAAGCCCGCCTTGGCGCGCGGTGAGCTGCATTGCGTTGGCGCGACGACGCTCGACGAGTATCGTAAGCACGTGGAAAAGGACCCCGCGCTCGCCCGTCGTTTCCAGCCAGTGTTCGTCTCCGAGCCGACCGTCGAAGATACGATTTCGATCCTGCGCGGGCTCAAGGAGAAATACGAGCTGCATCATGGCATCCGCATTTCGGACTCGGCTCTTGTGAGCGCGGCAACGCTGTCGAACCGCTATATTACCGACCGCTTTCTGCCCGATAAGGCCATCGATCTGATGGACGAGGCGGCGGCGCGCCTGCGTATGGCTGTCGACAGCAAGCCCGAGGCGCTCGATGAGCTGGATCGCAAGATCATGCAGCTCAAGATTGAACGCGAAGCGCTCAAGAAGGAAACCGACGACGGCTCGAAGACCCGCCTTGTGCGGCTTGAGCAGGATTTGGCTGGGCTGGAAGAAGAAGCGCAAACACTGTCGGCCAAGTGGCTGGCGGAAAAAGAGCGTTTGCAGGGGTCGACCAAGCTCAAGGAAGCGCTCGATACCGCACGCGGTCAGCTGGAAATTGCGCAGCGGCAGGGCGATCTCGCCAAAGCGGGCGAGCTTGCCTATGGCGTTATTCCGGATCTCGAAAAGCGCCTTGGCGCTGCCGAGGCTGGCGATGGCGGCGCTGCGCCCTTGATGGCGAAGGAAACCGTGGACGCGAGCGACATTGCTGGCGTGGTGAGCCGCTGGACCGGCATTCCTGTTGATCGCATGCTCGAGGGCGAAAAGGAAAAACTGCTGCACATGGAGGCCTCGCTGGGTGGACGTGTGATCGGGCAGGCCGAAGCTGTGCGGGCGGTTTCCAAAGCCGTACGGCGGTCGCGTGCTGGTCTGCAGGATCCGCACCGTCCGATTGGCTCGTTCATGTTCCTCGGGCCAACCGGCGTGGGCAAGACCGAGCTGACCAAAGCTTTGGCGCAATTCCTCTTCGACGATGAGACAGCAATGGTCCGCCTCGACATGTCGGAGTTCATGGAAAAGCACTCGGTCGCTCGTTTGATCGGCGCGCCTCCGGGCTATGTCGGCTACGATGAAGGCGGCGTGCTCACCGAAGCTGTGCGGCGTCGGCCCTATCAGGTGATCCTTTTCGACGAAATCGAAAAGGCGCATCCCGATGTCTTCAACGTGCTGTTGCAGGTGCTCGACGATGGGCGTTTGACCGATGGCCAGGGGCGTACGGTTGATTTCCGCAATACGGTGATCATCCTGACCTCCAATATTGGGGCTGAGTTCCTGGTTGAACTGAAGGACGGCGAGTCTGTCGAATTGGCGCGGGGCAAGGTTCTGGACATGGTGAAGTCTGCCTTCCGTCCAGAATTCCTCAACCGCATCGACGAGATTTTGCTGTTCCATCGCCTTGGTCGTGAGCACATGGGCGCCATTGTCGACATTCAGTTCGGACGCTTGGAAAAGCTTCTTACTGACCGCGACATTACTCTCGAGCTGACTGATGCCGCTCGGGCGTGGTTGGCGAACGAAGGCTATGACCCTGCCTATGGTGCGCGTCCACTCAAGCGCGTCATTCAGCGTGCGGTTCAGGATGAGCTGGCTGACGCCATTCTCACTGGAGCCGTCAGCGACGGGGCGCGCGTGTTGATTGACGCGAACGACACCGGCATTGTCATCACCCCCAATGGGGGTTCGGTGCACTAAAAACGCCGATCGAGAGACGATAAAAGGCCAGTCCGCAGGGGCTGGCCTTTTTTCTGTCTTGCGCAACCGCACACTTCCGCCCGACATGGGCTTGAGAGTGGGAGGCGAGAATGCCGGACAAAATTACCTACATCGAATTTCCAAGCGCCGACCGCGACGCGAGCGGGGCGTTCTTTGAACAGGCGTTTGGCTGGGGGCGGATCAATTATGGCCCTTCCTACGAAGGGCTTGATCAGGCCGGGATCGACACTGGGATCGATGCTTCGAGCGAGCGCGTATCAGCGCCGCTGGCGATTGTTCAAACCGACGATCTGGATGCCGCTCAGGCGCGCGTTTTGGCTGCGGGTGGCACTATCACCAGACCGCAATTTGATTTTCCGGGCGGGCGACGGTTTCATTTTCGGGAGCCGGGCGGATGCGAATTGGCGGTGTTTGTTGAGCGCCTCTGAACGGCGCTCAACACCAAAGCCTATTGGGCTTGCGCCACTGACACAGCCGCCGGTTGGCGCTGCATCAGCTCATTGATTTGAGCAATGGTCTGCTCAAAGTCCGGCTTGTTGCGTTCTGGCAGGACATTGTCCTTAGGCAATTTCACGCTTAGAGGATCGACAAGATTGCCGTTGATCGAGATTTCGTAGTGCAGGTGTGGCCCAGTCGACTGACCGGTTGAGCCAACATAGCCAATGACCTGCCCCTGACGCACCTTGCTGCCGGCACTAAGCCCATCGACAAAGCGCGAAAGGTGGCCGTAAGCGGTCTCATAGCCGTTAACGTGCTGAATTTCGATCTTATTGCCGTAGCCGGACTGCCATTTGTAATAGGTGATGACGCCGTCGCCACCGGCATAAATCGGCGTACCCGTCCGCGCGGCGAGGTCAACGCCGGTGTGCAGACGGCGGGTCTTAAAGATAGGGTGGATACGATAGCCAAAGCGCGAACGTAGCGTGCCGCCGCCTTCGAGCGGACGGCGATTGAGGAAGCGCTTACCCGTTTCGCCATTGGGATCGTAGAAATCATTGGCGCCTTCTGGCGAGGTGAAGCGATAGAATTCGCGCTTGCTGCCCCCCAAATTCAGCGCCACATACAGCAGCTCTGGCTTGGTTTCGGCGGTTTCCCCGGTTTTGAGGATTTCAATCGTATCGCCGGCCGTGATGCGACGGGTCATATCGATATCATAGGCATACATGCCGATGATGCGTTCGATGGTTTCGTCGTCCAAATCGTGTTTGCGGCCGGTTTCCCAAATAGAGCGATAAACGGTGGGCAGATTGCCCACGTTGATCTGCTCGACGTCTTCCTTGGGGAATTCGACCCAGTCAGGCTGCAGGCCGACCACATATTTGCCGTTGTCCGACAGCGCTACGGTGGCGACGTGTCGGTCACCCGGCGCACCATCCGGCATATAGATGGACATGCGATAGGGCACGAGGCTGGAAGCTTCGTTGGACAATGGGCCATAAAGAATGCGCAGGCGAATGCCTGCCGGAAGGCCACTCGAGGGAATGAGATTGGCGACGGTTTGCTCAACCATGGCCACTTGGCTGCGGGTGAAACCATTGCGCACAAGCGTGTCTGCCAATGGACCCACGGCGCGCACGGTCAAGAAACGCTCGGTACGGCCCGCTTCGCTGTCACTGCCCAGAGTGGTCTTGGGCACAGCGGTGACGTTTTCGGCAATGCCGGTGACGATGTTTTCGGAGGTCGCGCCGGGCGTTGCCAAGCTCTGCACCGATGGAGCGATGGAGGCATAGGCGAGGGCGGGAAGAAAGTCGTCGCCGCTAACGCTCATCTGGGTGATGCCGCGCACGAAATCGGCGGCCAGTTCATCGCTGATGGCGGGTGCGGGGACCAGATTGTCGGGTAGGGCGGCCTGTTGGACCGCGACTTCGCCTTCAATATCGGTGCCGTAGATGTCCTTAGCCAAATCGAGAACGGCGGTCTGCAGGGGCTGGGTCTTATTGAGAATAGCCACTGGATCATAATCGGGGACACCGGCAGACAGCTGCGTGGCTGTCGTGGCCAAGGTCGCGCGAATGCGAATGAACGGCTGGTTGCGGATCACCTCACGGCCGTCCACCACTTGGCGGGTAGAGGCTTCAATGACTTCTTTATCCGAACGCGTCGCAGCCACGGGGCGCTGTCGCGAGGTTTTGGAAACGAAATCGGTCGCGACCGGCTGATTAATGCGTGGTGCTGCGAGTTTCAGCGCGGCATAGGCCGTCGAGAATGTGTCTTGTCCTTGGAAGGAGACGAACAAAGCCGCACCCATGACGAGGACGCTGGTCAGGCCAGTCAGCACGGTGCCGCTCAGCCAAGCAAAGCTGAGTTCACGTCCTTGCGGAATGTCGCCGTCGGTCGATTGTACCGTTAAGGCCGGGCTGTCTTCAAAGCCAGCGGAGCGGAGAAGCGAAACCTGACGTCGTCTTTGCGCTGCGTTCAACGCACCATCCTTAGTTTATTCAAACGCGTGGGGAGTGCCGTGCCCAAAGAGCCGACATTTGCATTCCCTAACGCGCGTTAACCTAGTCAGAGCTTGCCCTGAGATCAATGCTTGAGCACTCATCATGTCTAAATGCGGCCAAACTAGGAGTATTTCACCCCGGAAAGCGCCTGCGCAGTGGTGGTTGCGGCGGTCTCAAAGAAAAATTAACCATAAGGTCTTGCGTGCCGCGCGGAATCTCCTATTTATCCCTCATAGCCGCGAGCCCTTATGCGCCGCGGGTTTGACGGGAGTAATCCACAACGGGTTCTCACGGCTGTGATTTTTCTGCCGAAATTTCCGTAGACCCTGTTGACGGGAAAAGGGGCTGCCCCTATAACCCGGTCATCGCTGCAGAGCACAGCGCCTTCCGGCACTGAGTTCTAGCGGCACAGAAATCTGAAAGATCAGGCAGTTTGGCCGGTAACGGCGCGAAAAGCTTTGTCTCTAAGAACTCAGGAAGCTCTGCTTCCAAAGTGACGTGTCCGGTTTGCGCCGATGGGTCAGCTCTTTGACATTGTGAAGACAAGAAGAAAGAGAAACGTGGACGGCGAGGTTCTTGCGAACTGATCCGGGGTTTACTCCGGTGGAAGTTATACAAGACTTCGATGGGTGCACGTTTCTAGAGGTACACTCTTTTAGCGCTTTAATAGCGCAATTTGATGTGTGTCCTCGTCAAAACGCAAACGTGCATCTAGCGACAATAGTCATGATTAAACTTGAGAGTTTGATCCTGGCTCAGAACGAACGCTGGCGGCAGGCTTAACACATGCAAGT